>CAXBNM010000102.1:0-13686 GCA_963976885.1 uncultured Burkholderiaceae bacterium | reverse complement strand
GTCTTGTCGAATGCGACCACACGCAGGTGTCGGGCCTGCTCAAGATAGACCCCGCCCTTGATCAGAATGCCGTGGCGCGCTGCCCGGGCCAGACCACTGACGACCGTCACCGGGGTCGCAATGACCAATGCGCACGGGCAGGCAATCACCAGCAACACCAGCGCTTTGTACACACTCTGCGACCAGGTCCAGTCAAACACCAGCGGGCTCAACAAGGCGACGGCCACGGCCATCAGGAACACCAGCGGCGTGTACACAGCCGCAAAGCGGTCGACCAGACGCTGGGTTGGCGCGCGCATTCCCTGCGCCTGCTCCACCGCGTGAATGATCCGTGCCAGCGTCGACTCGCTGGCTGGCGCGCTGACCCTTAACTGCAGCATGCCGGTTTCATTGATGGTGCCGGCAAACACCGAATCGCCAACGCTCTTGTCGACCGGAATGCTTTCGCCCGTCACGGGCGCCTGATTGATCGCGCTGCTGCCGTTCACGATCACCCCGTCCAACGGCACCCGTCCCCCGGGGCGCACCCGGACGATGGCCTCGGTAGGCACCGATGCGACGGCCAGTTCGCGCCACGACCCATCGGGGCCCTGCGTTTCGGCCACATCCGGTGCCAGATCGAGCAAGGCCTTGATTGCCGAGCGCGCCCGATCGACGGCCCGCGCTTCGATCAGTTCGGCAATCGCGTACAAGGCCATGACCATCGCGGCCTCCGGCCACTGACCGATCAGAAAGGCGCCGGTGACGGCAACCGCCATCAGAGCATTGATGTTCAGCCGCCCCTGCAGCAACGCAGCAAAGCCCTTGCGATAGACCGAAAAGCCGGCAAGTGCGATGGCCGTGGCCGCCATGGCCATCCCGAGCACGGTGCCCAAGGTGCTGTCAGGCATCATAAAAGCCAGCACCTCGGCACCGATCGCCATGGCCAGCGCGAGGCCATAGCGGCGCATCTCCCGCGCCGAATAGTCGGGCGCGGGCTGGGCCGCAGCGGTGGACGACACCACTTCGGGAGCAAAACCGGCGCGGCGGATTGCAGCAAGAATCTGCGGCATGTCGGCGCTCGGCGCGTCCACGCTTACCGTGCGCGCAGCGAGTTGAAATTGCAAGCCGCGCAGCGCGCTGAACTCGCGCAGCGCATGCCGGATCTCGCCCTCCTCAACCGCGCAATCCATGCTTGGGATACGCAACAACACGCCGGGGGCACTCGGCCCGGCGGCGCCTGCTCCTTCACTGTTTGTCGAACTGCAGGTTGTTTCAGCGCACGTTGTCTCAGCGCACGTTGTCCTGGCGCAGGTCGCTTCAGCACGGGGTTCATCCGCGCAGATTCGATCAGCGCAAGCTGCATCGGCACCGCTTGCATCTGCACGACACGCCTCAGCGCCGGTCGCCGCAAGGCCGGCCACCGCATCGGCACCGCTCCTGGCGCCATCGGCGGCGCAATGCTCGCCGCAACCGCCTGATCTCGATGCTGTTGTCCGCGTCGGCTCGCTCATGGTCAGTCCTTGTCCGGTTATCGGACCACCATTAAAAACCTTAAAGAGGCTTTAAGGTCAAGAACCTTGTAAAGACGTCGCGCGATACGCCAGCGCCCGAGAGCTCAGCGCAGCGCCGCAAGAATCTTGCGCACCCGGGCCATCGACTGGTCGAGTATGGGACCGATCGCATCGAGCTCGATCCGATGCTTGCTGTCACCGCGGCCCGCCGCATGATTAGCAACGACCGCCAGACTGGCGTAGGGCATGTCTTGCTCCCGGGCCAATGCGGCTTCCGGCATTGCGGTCATGCCGACCAGATCACAACCGTCGCGAGCGAGCCGGCCGATTTCTGCGGCGGTTTCCAGCCGCGGGCCCTGGGTGCAGCCGTAAGTGCCCCCGTCAATGACTTGCTCCTTGGCAGCGCCCGCAGCGGCCAGCAGCCGTTGCCGTACGCCCTCGTCATACGGTTGCGTAAAGTCGATATGCGTTACCGGCTGATCGGGGCCGTCGAAATAGGTGTTGGTGCGACCATGGGTGTAATCAATGATCTGGTCGGGCACGGCAATGACACCAGGACCGCAATCGTTGCGAATCCCGCCCACGGTAGCCACCGCGACGATTTCGCTGGCGCCGGCTTCCTTCAGCGCCCAGATATTGGCCCGATAATTGATGGTGTGCGGCACCAGCGTATGGCCGTAACCGTGCCGGGCCAGAAAAACCAGCGGCAGGCCATCCAGTTCGCCGATCGTCAACGCGCATGAGGGATCACCCCAGGGCGTGCGAATCACGCGTCGCTGACTGTTCGTGAGTCCGGCCAGGCGAGCCAGGCCACTTCCTCCGATGACTGCAAGCATCAGTTGCTTTCTCCGTTATGGGCGCCATGGCGCCGCGCTTCGATCAAGGCCAGAAGGCCGGCCTCGTCGAGAATGGTGGTGCCAAGCTTTTGCGCCTTGGCCAGTTTGCTGCCTGCGGCCTCACCGGCCACCAGATAATCTGTTTTGCCCGACACCGATCCGCTCACGCTACCGCCCTCGGCACGGATAAGATCGGCCGCCTCATCGCGCGATCGCTCCGGAAGGGTGCCGGTAATGACAAAGCTCAGCCCGGCCAGTGCCGCCGAGCCCGCGTCACTGGCGACCTCGGCTTCCTGCGGGGCTGGCCAGGTAATGCCGGCCGCCAGCAACGCATCGATCACCTCCCGGTTAAGGGGCTCGGCAAAGAAATGCTGGACGCTGGCAACAATCTCCGGACCAATACCCTCCAGGGGCACCGGCAACAAGGCCTCACCTTTGGGCCGGCGCCTGGCATTTTCCTTCTGCGCTTCCTGCTTGCGTTCCAGGACGGCGTCAAAGTCTTCGCCGGCCAACGCCTCGATGTCCGCATAGTGCGCGGCCAGAACTCGCGCCACTTCCTCACCAACGTGGCGAATCCCCAGCGCAAACAGAAATCGGGCAAATTCGGTTTGCCGCGAAGCATCAATGGCCGCCAACAGATTGGTGGCCGATTTACTGCCCATGCGCGGCATGGCCGTGAGCGTCGCTTCGTCGAGCCGGTAAATATCGGCCGGCGTACGCAGAATGTCGGCTTCAACCAATTGATCGACAAGCTTGTCGCCCAGGCCTTCGATGTCCATCGCCCGCCGCTGCGCAAAATGACGCAAAGCCTGTTTGCGCTGCGCCGCGCAAACCAGACCCCCCACACAACGCCAGACCGCTTCTTCCGGGTCGCGTTCGGTGGCGGAATGACAGACCGGGCACTGTGCCGGCATCACAAAGCTGTTTTCCCCAGCCGCCAGTTCGGGCGAGCGGCGCTCGGGCAACGAACGCAGCACCTGCGGAATCACATCGCCCGCCCGGCGTACGACCACCCAGTCACCGGCACGCAAATCCTTGCGCCGGATCTCGTCTTCGTTATGCAAGGTGGCATTGCTGACCGTTGTTCCCCCGACAAATACGGGCTCCAGACGCGCGACCGGCGTCAGCGCGCCGGTACGCCCGACCTGTATTTCAATGGCGAGCAAGCGAGTCAGTGCTTCTTCGGCGGGGAACTTGTGCGCAATCGCGTAGCGCGGCGCACGAGCGACAAAACCGGCTTTGGCCTGCAACGCGCGATCGTCGAGCTTGTAGACAATGCCATCGATATCAAACGGTAAATCGGGCCGCAGCAACGCCACTTTTTCGTAGAACGCCAGCAGGCCGTCGGCCCCACGCGTGGTCTCGTGCGGTTTGCCCACCGGAAAACCAAGCGACTGCAGCCACTCCAGCAGACCGTGCTGAGTGTCTGGCAAATCGACCCCTTCGACCGCGCCGACGCCATAGGCCAGAAAACGCAGCCGACGTTTGGCGGTTATCTGTGGGTCGAGTTGCCGCAATGAGCCGGCGGCGGCATTGCGCGGATTGACGAAGGCCTTCTCGCCCGCTTCGCTCTGGGCTTCGTTCAAGGCCGCGAAGTCTTGTCGATACATCAAAACCTCGCCGCGCACTTCCAGCAATGGCGGCGCAACGTCGTCACGCAAAGACAGCGGAATGGCATTGATGGTCCGCAAATTGGCGGTGATATCTTCCCCGGCGCGGCCGTCACCACGCGTGGCTCCGGTAACGAAACGGCCGTGTTCATACTGCAGGCTGACGGCCAGGCCATCATATTTGAGCTCGCAGCTGTAGGCGAGCGGCTCATCGTCAGCCTGATCAAGCAAATCGCGCAGGCGTCGATCGAAAGCGAGCACCTCGTCGGCGTTCATGGCATTGCCCAGCGACAACATGGCCTCACGATGCCGGACCTCGGCAAACGCCCCCGACGGCGAACCGCCCACCCGTTGGGTTGGCGAGTCGGCGTCGATCAGTTCAGGGTGAGCTGTTTCGAGTGCAACCAGACGCGCGAATAATTTGTCGTACTCGCTATCGGGAATGCTGGGCGCGTCGAGCACGTAGTATTCGTACTCGTAGCGAACCAGTTCAGCACGCAAGTCCCGGGCCTGCTCCCGGATGGCTTTGGCAATCATGGTCGGTGCCCCCGCAGGATCAGCCCTGGCCGACTGGCGGCGGGGGCGGTGCTACATCATGATCGCTGTTGTAGACCTGGCGAGTCAGTTCGGTGCCGGCCGTCAACCCGGCGGCTTGCAGCGCTCCGTAGTGCATATCGATCTGAGATTCAATGCGCTCGAACAAGGCGTTGTTGATGAGGCGACCATTGTCGTCGATCATCTGCCCATCAACTGCTTGCGCAAATTTCCACGCACATTCGACCATCTTGCGAATCGGTTCCAGATTGGCCGGCACGGTCGGCACATCAAGGACGAGCACAATCCGGTTGGCCTCAACATCGAGGCTGACGGTATTGAGCACCGCACCGCTGGCATCGACATTCAGATAACTGCCATCGGCGGTCGGACGCAATCGCAACTGACCCGCGCAGTCGTTGAATCGCTCGATGGAAATCGGTTCCTCGGCTTCAACATTGACCGCAACCTGCGCGTCGAGCGACGCCACCTCGGCATCAAGGACGCGACTGCGGATCAGCACAATATTCATGTCGGGGGTGTTGGCCAGTACGCCCAACTCCTCGGCAATATCATTCACGCGCCGGACAAACTCCGAGTATTCAACGCCATCGAGCGGACCGTCGCGATTCACTTGCAGCAGATCGAAGCGCAGCAGCGAATAGCTCTGTTCCGGTTCAATCAGCGCGGTTCGCACCGTGCCCGAATCGATGCGCTCACCAGCCGAAATCCAGACCGGCTTGGTGCCCGTGGTGCTGAAGCCATCGGTAACCCGCAACAAGGTGTGGCCGGCAACCGGCTCGGGCAGATCGAGATTGACGGTGGTGAAGAAATTATTGGCAACTTCATCGGGTTCGGTGTCACTCGCGCCGTCCGCGGCCTGCGCATTCGCCCCGGCCACGTCAGACTCGGCTCTGATCGAATCGCGCTCGTCGCTGCCAGCCGCCGCGGGTTCGGCCGCCTCGCCAACCGTTGATTCGCTGTCAGCAGCATCCTGATCATCCGCATCGGCGTAACCGTCGGCGGCAACGGGCTTCGAGCTCTCGCTGAGCGCCGGTTCCGGCCCCTCTTCGGTAATGTCGAAGTCAAGCTTCTCGTCAATTTCCTGATCGCTGAGCGGCCCAATGCCTTGCTGGCTGGTCTCAGGCTCGGCGCCGAAGGCCGCCTCGTCAACGGGCGCAGCCGGCTCGGCCGCTACGGGCTCGGACGCAGCACCGCCCGCAAGATCGCGACGCGCCGCAGCCAACCACTCCTGCATGTCCGGCGCAGCGTTTGCCTTGTCCAGCGCAGCACCAAACGCCGGCGCATCGTCGCTGTCAGTCGAGACCGTATCCGCGGCGGCGGGTTTGTCGTCGCCGGTTGCCCAGGAAGGCATTTTCAACGCCGGCTCTGCAGGCTCTTCGGTGGCCGGCCCCGGCACCTCTGGTGCCCAGGTGTAATCGGGAACCGTCGCCGTGCTGGCCGGTTCCGATTGATCAGCCGTCCAGTCGGCAGGCAGGCCCGAGCCACTACGACTGGCCGGCGAATCGGCCCCGCCAAGCGACGGCTCGGTGCGCTCACCGGGCTCGGGCATCGCAACGCTGTCGTCAAGCAGACTGCCTGAGCGATCGCGCCGCTGGCTCCAGAAATTGAATGCCGCCAGGCCGCCAATGGCGATGACGATCAGAATCAGCAGGGTCAGGCCGAGACTACTCATGCAGCTTCCGCAAACGTAGCTGCCGCATCCAGATCAACCGCCACAATGCGTGAAACACCTTGCTCTTGCATCGTGACGCCAATGAGTTGCTGAGCCATCTCCATGGCAATCTTGTTGTGAGTGATAAACAGGAACTGCGTATTGTCGGACATTCGCGTCACCATGTTGCGATAGCGTTCGGTATTGGCGTCATCCAGCGGCGCGTCCACCTCATCGAGCAAACAGAACGGAGCCGGGTTGAGCTGAAACAAGGCAAACACCAGGGCGATGGCGGTCAGCGCTTTCTCGCCACCCGACAGCAGGTGGATTGAGGAGTTGCGCTTGCCCGGCGGATGCGCCATCACCTGCACGCCGGAGTCGAGAATTTCCTCGCCGGTCAGGATCAGCTTTGCATCGCCGCCACCGAACAGCTCAGGGAACAAACGACCAAAGCCAAGATTGACGGCATCGAAGGTCTTTTGCAAGAGCTCGCGAGTCTCCATGTCGATGCGATGGATGGCGTCCTCAAGCGTGGCGATGGCTTCGTTCAGATCGGCCGACTGACTGTCCAGAAAGGCCTTGCGCTCGCTCGACTCTTTGAGTTCGTCCAGCGCCGCCAGGTTGACGGGGCCGAGCGCTTCGATCTGCTTGTTCAGCCGGGTCACTTCGGAGGCCAGCCAGGTCGCGCGCGGTCGTTCATCGAACTCGTGCAGCAAGCCCTTCTCGGCCCCTTCTTCAATACCGGCCTCATCGAGTTGCTCCTGGAACTGCACCACCGACAGACGGGCAGCCTGCTCTTTCAGTTGCGCCTCATTGACCTGCTGACTGAGCGGCTCACGCTCACGCTCGAGCCGCAGTCGCGATTCGTCAGCAGCCTTGAGTTCGGCCGACATTTCATCCTGACGGTTACGGACCATCGCCAGCGCCTGCTCTGCCTCGACCTGCGCCTGCAAGGCCTGCTCGCGTTGCTCATCAAGCATGCTCGTATCGAGTTCGAGCAGTCGCTGCTGAATCGATTCCAGTTGCGCCGACACTTCTTCATGACGCGTACCGCTTTCGTTGATGGTACGGGCGAGCCGCTCGATTTTTTCGCTCGTCGAGGTCAGCTCGAAGCGGCTCGATTGCAGCGCTGTTTCGGTCTGTCGCAAGCGGTCACGAGCACTGGCCACGGTGCGCTCGGCTTCATCGACGGCCTCGCGCTGCAAGCCTACCGTTTCTTCAAACTCGGCGCGGCTGGCCTCGAGTGAGTCGAGGCGGTTTTGCGCAATCTCGCGGCTTTCATTGATTTCGAGCAGACGCTGCGCACACTCTTCCAGCTCTTCGCTGAGCCGGTCGTTTTCACTGCGCCATTGCTCGGCTTGCTGTTCGGTTCGCTGCGCGTGAATCTGCGCGGCCGACAAAGCCTGGGCCAGCCGGTCGTATTCACTACGTGCCTGATTCAGCTCCTGGGTACCGGCCACACTGGCCGCCTCGACACTTTCGGCATGGGTGCGAGCATCGTTGACCAGCAGATTCTGCGCGCGCTTTTCCTTGTCGAGATTTTCCAGTTCGCGCTGGCGCTGCAAGACGCCATCGCGATCGCTGTCGGGGGCAAACCATTGCAACGAGGTCTTGCTGACCTGATGGCCGGCACGCACCACAAACACGCCGCCGTCCGGCAGCATGTCGCGCCGCTTGAAGGCTTCGTCCAGCGACTCGGCAACAAAGTAGCCATTGAGCCAGACGTTCAGGTGATGCTGCACCGCGTTTTCGCCACTGCGGGCCAATGACGCGAGTGGCTTCAAGCCATCGGCTTGCGTGGCCGCCTGAACGGCCTCACCAGGGGCAAACAACACCAGCTTGGAGGGCGGCTCTTGCGCGCCCACCAGCTTGATGCCGGCATCGAGCGAGGCCATTTCAACGGCGGTGACGCGCTCGCGCAGAATGCTCTCGACCGCGGTCTCCCAGCCATCCTGAATTCGGAAACGCTGCCACAGCGGGGCCAATTCACCCAGGCCGTGCTGGGCCAGCCAGCCCGACATTTCATTCTGCCGATCGAGGCGATCCTGCAAGTCCTGCAAGGCCGTCATGCGGGCGTCAATCTGGGCCAGCTTTGCGTCGGCTTCGCGCAAGGCGGTCTGCGCCGGTACGCGCTGCGCGTCGACTTCGGCCCATTGCTGCTGCGCCGTGGCCAGGCGTGCATGGGCCTGGCGCTCGGCCGCCAGCGCAGCCACCGCGGCCGCCGCAGCGACCTGCATCGAGTCGGCATCAATGCCGGCCAGCGAATCGAGCTGCTCCTGAGCGCGGCGCTGACGCGTCAGCAAACGCTCGGCACGTTCATTCAAACCATTGATTTCGGTGCGCCGGATATCGAGTTCGCGGCGGTTTTCTTCGTGCTGGCCGCGTACCGACTCATAGCGCTCGCGGGCATCGCGCTGGGCTTGCTCGGCCTGCTCGAGATTTTCCCGGCTGGCCTCGACTGCCATCTCGCCCTCGTCGTGAGCGGTGCGCACCTGCACGAGCCGGTCGTCGGCCTCCAGACGCTCTCGTTCGGCCTCATCGGCGGTACTGCGCAACCGCGTCGATTCGTCCTGCAGACGATTGAGCTGGGACTGCAACTCATTGCGGGTATCGACAATGCGCCGCACCTCGCTCTCGAGTTTGCTCAACGCAGCATTGGCCTCGTAGAAGGCGCCCTGCGCTTCGTGCACCTCGTTGCCCAATTCGCGGTGTTGCTCACGCAAGGCCTCGGCACGGTTTTCGGCCTGACGCAGATCGGCAGTCCGCGATTCGAGCGCGGTTTGCGCGGCCGCGGCGGCGGCGGCGGCCCGTTGCTGGCCTTCGCGGGCATCGTCACGACGGATGATCCACTGCACCCGTTGCTTGAGCGTGCGCTCTTCGTCCCATTCCCGGTAACGGGTGGCCACATCGGCCTGCTGGGTAAGCCGGCTGATCTGCGCGGTCAGTTCGCGGTCGATGTCTTCGACCCGGATCAGGTTTTCACGCGTGCCCGCCAGCCGGTTTTCGGTTTCGCGGCGACGCTCCTTGTATTTGGAGACACCGGCCGCTTCTTCCAGAAAGACCCGCAGCTCATCGGGCTTGGCCTCGATGATGCGCGACACCGTGCCCTGACCGATGATGGCGTAAGCGCGTGGCCCCAACCCGGTGCCCAGAAACATATCGTGAACATCGCGGCGGCGCACGGTCTGGTTGTTGATGTGATAGACGGACTGGTTGTCGCGAGACAGGGTCCGGCGCACCGAAATTTCGGCATATCCGGCCCAACTGCCGCCAATTCGGCCCAAGGTGTTGTCGAAAACGAGTTCCACCGAGGCTCGTGCCGCCGGTTTTCGCTCGGACGAGCCACTGAAAATGACGTCCTGCATGGACTCGCCACGCAGCTCCGACGCTTTGCTCTCGCCCAGCACCCAGCGCACGGCATCCATTACGTTGGATTTGCCGCAACCATTGGGCCCGACGACACCGACCAACTGGCTCGGAATCAGGAACGCAGTGGGATCGACAAAGGACTTGAAACCGGAAAGCTTGATTTGTTTCAGGCGCAAAGCAATAACCCCATAGCCGCAGTGAGTGATATGGGCAACCCGACTGCCCCGCATCCGCCGGGATGATAGCACCGGCTGCCCCGGCAACCGAGCCTCGTCGGCACTTGCTTTTCTGTAAGATTCGGGCCTTACCGTCCATAGCCCCCCGGTGCCCCCGTTATGCCAAGCCAGCCCAGCCGTCAGTTGGAAACCTTTCCCAATCCCGCGCCCGAGCGCGACTACCTCATTCACATCGAGGTGCCCGAGTTCACCTGCCTGTGTCCGTTGACCGGTCAGCCCGATTTTGCGACCCTGGAAATTGACTATGTTGCCGATGCGCTCAATATAGAACTCAAGGCGCTGAAGAACTACATGTGGTCGTATCGCAATGAAGGGGCATTCCATGAGGCCTGCACCAATCAGATCCTGTCGGACCTGGTTGCCGCCGTGGCCCCCCGCTTCATGCGCCTGACCGCCCGCTGGTATGTGCGTGGCGGCATTTTCACCACCGTGCGCGCCGAACACAGCGCCGATGGCTTTACCCTCAAGCCGGTTGTCGATCTCGGTCGCTTCGAATCCGGCCGCAACGTGCGCTGACCTCATGAATCCACGCTTCAAGCTGCTCAAGCCCTATCCCTTCGAGCAATATCGCAAGATTCTCGCCGGCGTCGAGCCCGACGCGAGCCGCCCCTTCATCGATCTGTCGATCGGTGAACCCAAGCACCCGACACCAGCGGCTATCCGCACGGCCCTGGCCGAGAATCTGGACGGCCTGGGCATTTACCCGCCCACCGCCGGCAGCCCCGAACTGCGGACCGCTATCGCCGAATGGCTCAATCGCCGCTTTGCCCCGGCCCACTTCGAGCCAACAACCGATGTGTTGCCGGTACTGGGCTCCCGTGAGGCCTTGTTTGCGCTGACCCAGACTCTGATCGACCCCTACGGTCAATCGGTGGTGATCAGCCCGAATCCGTTCTATCAGATCTATGAAGGCGCTGCGCTGATGGCTGGCGCCTCGATGCACTACGTTGCCCAGACTCCTGAAGCCGCCCACACCTGTGACTGGGCCAGCATTCCGGCGTCCATCTGGAAGCGCACCGCGCTGGTGTTCGTCTGCACCCCGGGCAACCCGACCGGATCTGTCATATCTCGCGATGAATGGGCTTATTTGTTCGAACTTCGCGATAAATACGGCTTCGTGATTGCCTCGGACGAATGCTACAGCGAGCTCTACGCTCCCGACGACGAACCCCCGCTCGGCTGCCTGCAGGCCAATGCACTGCTGGGTCGCAGCCCGGAGGGCCTGGTGGCCCTGGGCAGCCTGTCCAAGCGCTCGAATGCCCCGGGCATGCGCTCGGGCTATATCGCCGGCGACCCCGCCATCATCAAAACCTTCCTGCAGTACCGGACCTACCACGGCAGCGCGATGAGCCCGCCGGTGCAGAAAGCGTCCATTGCGGCCTGGCAGGATGAAACCCATGTCCAGCAGAACCGCGCCCTTTATGACGAGAAATATCGGGCTGTGGTCGCTCCGCTGGCCAAAGTTCTTGATGTCAGCAGGCCGCGGGCCGGCTTTTACCTGTGGGCCGGCGTACCCGGTGGGGACGACATCGAGTTCAGCGTCGAACTGTTCCGTCAATATAATGTGCGGGTACTACCGGGCAGCCTGCTTGGACGCGAAATTGATGGCCACAATCCGGGCAGCGGAAAAATCCGCATTGCTCTGGTGGCCGGGCTGGCCGAATGCACCGAAGCCTGCGAACGGATCGTGCAGTTCTGCGCCAGTCGCCAGAGCTGAATCGGGCCGCCACCTCAGCACACTGACACACCAGGCCGAAGCCCCAACCGGCAGCAACACTTCGGCCGGCATCATTTTTCTTGCAACGCCGCTGGCACATCGAGCGCCGGCGGCACGAACTTACGGAACCACACATGACCGCGATACAGACTCTCATCGAAAACGCCTGGGAAGCGCGTGCCGACATCAGCCCCGAGACAGCGTCGGCCGAACTGCGGGACGCAGTTGCCGAAGCAGTGGCCGATCTCGACCAGGGCCGGGCCCGGGTTGCCGAGAAAATCGACGGCGACTGGGTCGTCAATCAATGGCTGAAAAAGGCCGTTCTTTTGTCGTTCCGGCTGCAGGACAATGAGCCGATGCAATCGGGCTGCATGCAGTTCTACGACAAGGTGCCCACCAAGTTCGAGAATTTCGGCAACGCCGATTTCGGCGCGGGCGGATACCGGGTAGTACCACCGGCAGTCGCCCGACGGGGCGCGTACATCGCACGCAACGTGGTTTTGATGCCGTCTTATGTGAATATCGGCGCGTATGTCGATGAAGGAACAATGGTCGATACCTGGGCCACCGTGGGTTCATGCGCGCAGATCGGCAAGAACGTGCATTTGTCGGGCGGCGTAGGCATTGGTGGCGTTCTTGAGCCGCTGCAGGCCAACCCAACCATCATCGAAGACAACTGTTTCATTGGGGCACGCTCGGAAGTGGTTGAAGGCGTCGTCGTTGAAGAAAACTCCGTCTTGGCCATGGGCGTCTTTCTCAGTCAGAGCACCAAAATCTATGAGCGCAGTACAGGTGAAATTCATTACGGCCGCGTGCCGGCCGGCTCGGTCGTGGTACCGGGCAACTTGCCCTCGGCAGATGGCAAGGTGAGCCTGTATTGCGCCGTTATCGTCAAGCGCGTCGACGCACAAACCCGTGCCAAGACCGCTATCAATGAGTTATTGCGAGGGGACTAAAGATGTCATCCGGTCGAATGGAAAAACTGCTGCGCTTCATGGCAGACAAAGAAGCTTCAGATCTCTTCCTTTCGGCCGGCTCGCCGGTCCAGATCAAAATCAACGGCATTGCCCGTCCGATCAATGAGCAGCAAGTGCTCGATCCGGCAACGGTTGAATCGCTGATTCGGGAAATCGTCACGGACCGGCAATGGCAGACCTACGACCTTGAGCACGAGCTGAACGTCGGCTACGGCGTACGCGACGTCGGCAGCTTCCGGATCAACGTGTTTCAGCAACGCGGCACCCCAGCCGTGGTGGTTCGCTTCATTCCGGGCGACATCCCCACCCTGGCCAGCTTGAACCTGCCGGAAGAACTGTCGAATCTGGTCCTTGAAAAGCGCGGCCTGCTGCTGATGGTCGGCGCCACCGGGTCAGGCAAATCGACCTCCCTGGCAGCGCTGATCGACCACCGCAATGAAAACAAGCCCGGTCACATCCTGACCCTCGAAGATCCGATCGAGTTCACGTTCAAGAACAAGCGCTCGATTGTCAATCAGCGCCAGATCGGCACCGACACGGCCTCCATCGAAATTGCGCTGAAAAACGCGATGCGCCAGGCCCCGGACTGCATCCTGATTGGCGAAATCCGTGACACCAATGCGATGTCGATGGCGCTGGCCTATGCGCAATCCGGGCACCTCGTGCTGGCGACCATGCACGCCAACAACTCGAACCATGCGCTGAACCGGATCATCAGCTTCTATTCGCCCGAAAACCGTCGCGCGCTGCTCTCGGACATGGCGGCAACGCTGAAGGCCGTGGTTTCGCAGCGGCTGGTCAAATCGAAAAGCGGCGGCCGGATGCCGGCAGTCGAAGTCATGCTGAACACCAGACTTATCGCAGAATTGATTGAACAAGCCCGATTAACCGAAATAAAGGAGGCCATGGAGAAGAGTCTGGCCCCCGGCTCGGTGACTTTCGATCAATCGCTGGCGCGGCTCGTGCGGGCCAACCTGATTTCCAAGCAGGATGCGATGGCCAACGCCGACTCGCCCACCAATCTGCTGTGGAATCTTGAGAACACCGCCGACGACAGCAAGTCAGCGGCAAAGCCAGCAGTGGCGGCGTCTCTCGGCAGTCTGCTGGGCGAAGACGGCGCTCCTCAGGGCTCGGGAGACCCTGCCGTCGACGCGATCAGCGCCTTGCACGAGGCCAATGTGGCAGAATCGAAGGAGAGCGAAGCGCCCAAGGCCTCGTTTTCCGATTTCCTACTTAATG
>CAXBNM010000101.1:0-13991 GCA_963976885.1 uncultured Burkholderiaceae bacterium | reverse complement strand
GAGGGGCGCTGATGGTGGCCATGATGCTGCCGCTGCTGTTGCTGGTGCAGGAGGCCGCCTTCGGACAGGTGCTCGGCCTGAGTACGCCGCTGGCCTTGCTGGTGCTCGCCCTGTCCGGCTCGCTGGCACTCGGTCTGGGCGGGTATCGCGGGCCGCGGCCATAAGCTTGCCCGGCCGCGCTACCATTGATGCCCAGAACATTTTCGGGCAATACCTATGGCTATCGGCAGCATCATTCACACTTGGTTCAACGGTCAGTGGCACAAAGGCAATGTGCCCATTCTGGGCGCCGCCGATCATGCAACCTGGCTTGGCACGCTGGTTTTTGATGGTGCGCGCCGTTTTGAGGGGCTGACCCCCGACCTTGACCGCCATTGTGAACGGGTGAACCGGTCGGCGTTGACGCTCGGTCTGACGCCGACCTTGACGACCGAGGCCATTGTTGCGCTGGCCCGCGAGGGCCTGGAAGCAATCCCGGGCGACGAATCGGTCTACATCCGGCCCATGTACTGGTCGGTGGAAGGGGAAGACTTCAATCCGGTGGCCGCTGACGGCGAATCCACCGCGTTTGCGCTTTGCCTGGAGTCGGCCCCGATGCCGGCCGCTGACGCCACGCAGACGCTGACCCGGACGCAATTCTGCCGGCCGACCCTGGCCTCGGCCACGGTCGACGCCAAGGCGGCGTGCCTGAATCCGAACAATGCACGGATGCTGCGCGAAGCCAACCGCAAGGGCTTTCACAATGCGCTGGTTTGCGACGCCTTGGGTAACGTTGCCGAAACGGCAACGACCAATGTGTTCATGGTGCGTGACGGCGAGGTTTTCACGCCCGTGCCCAATGGCACCTTCCTGAACGGCATCACCCGGCAACGGGTGATGGCGGTTTTGCAGGCCGATGGCGTGGTCGTGCATCAGCAAACCCTGACCCCGGCAGATTTCGCCCAGGCCGATGAGGTATTCCTGACCGGCAACATGAGCAAGGTCACGCAGGTTACCGCACTCGATGACGTGCACTACGAAGCCGGCCCGATCGGACGGCGTGCCCGCGAACTTTATTGGGACTGGTCGCGTTCGGCCGGTTGAATCAGCACAAGAGGACTCACATGGCGGCTATCGATACTCAGATCACAATAACCGGGCTGCGCAGTCGCGCGGTAGTGGTGCCAATCAATCTGGGCCTGCAGACCAGTGCCGGTACGGTCGATCGCTTGCCGCTGGTGCTGCTCGACTTGCACACCTCGGCTGGGGTCACCGGCCACAGCTATCTGTTTGCGATCAGCAGTGCGCACCTCAAGCCCATGCTGGCCTTGCTCGATGCAATGGCGTCGATGATCGAAGGGCAGCCGCTGGCGCCGTTCGAGATTGAACGCATCATTCGCAAGCACTACGCGTTGCTGGGCGTGCACAACCTGGTCACGATAGCGATGTCGGGCATCGATATGGCCATCTGGGATGCGCTGGCGCGGCGTGCGGGTCAACCGCTGGTGTCGCTGCTGGGCGGGCGGCCGGGGCCGGTGCGCGCCTATAACTCGTGCGGGCTTGGCATCATGCCCGAAGCGCAATTGACGGCGCAGGTGCCGGCCTTGCTCGAGCGCGGCTTCGGCGCCGTCAAGATTCGGCTTGGCCGACCCCGCGCCGAAGACGACCTGAGCGCCGTGGCCGCAGTGCGCAAGGCGCTTGGCCCGGATATCGAGTTGATGGCCGATTTCAATCAGGGGCTCACGCTGAACGAGGCCCTCAAGCGCTGTCGAATGCTTGATGCGCAGGGTGAACTCACCTGGATTGAAGAGCCGATCACGGCCGACAATTTCGCCGGCTGCGCGCAGATTGCGGCGGCGACGGCAACGCCGATATCAATCGGGGAAAACTTCATGGGGCCCGAGCAAATGGCCGTGGCGCTGGCTGCGCAGGCCGCAGACTTCGTGATGCCTGACGTGCAGCGCATCATGGGCGTAACGGGCTGGATGCGCGCTGCGGCGCTGGCGCAGGCTTATGGCCTGGATATGTCCTCGCACCTGTTCCCGGAATTCAGCCGCCACCTGCTGGCGGTGACGCCGACTGCGCACTGGCTTGAGTACGTCGATTGGGCCGACCCGATTCTGCGGGAGCCGCTGCGCATTACTGATGGCGTTACCCGGATCGATGATGAACCGGGCGCCGGGGTGCAATGGAATGAAGACGCTGTGGAGCGTTACAAAGTGCTGAGCTGACGCTTGCTCAGGCGCGCAGCATACGGCGGGCGTCGTCGGGGGTGCAGTTCACATCCTGCACCACGACATTGATTTTGTCTTTCCGCGTCATGTTGAAAAACAGTTCGCCGGTGAGTGACTCCAGGTCGCCCTTGATCATGTCGCCGCGGGCGACAGTATGATCGTCGAGCAGTTCAAAGACGGTGACGCCGTGCGGAGAACGCACGGCTACAAAATTGGTATTCGCATTTATGGCCAGTACTTTGCCGATTGTTTCCATCTTTGTTTCTTCCCTTTGGTGAGCAGGCATCGCTACTGTCGCGCTCGCAGGTCATCGCCCGCAAGCCATGTTCCGATCAACGGTCGGCTACGCACTACCGGTGCCGGATCTGTGCATCAAAGGATGTTTGACGGTCGGCGTTGGCCGATCAGTGGCCGGTGCATACTCACACTGCGGAAAACATTGGGGACGACTGCCTGAGGCAGAATGGCTCAAACAACAGCAGTAATCAGACTATTCAAGCGAACTGAGAGACAACATGCGCAAAGCTCAACTTCACGGTTTTGGAAACCCGGCCGACTCGGTCAGCCTGATTGATGTTGACGAACCGGCGGCGCCGACCGGTACTCAGGTACTGGTGCGAATCGATGCGGCCTCAATCAACCCGGCCGAATTGCTGATGATTCAAGGCAAGTACGCCAGCAAGCCGCCGCTACCGGCGCCGCTGGGCTTTGAAGGGGCGGGTGAAGTCCTTGCGGTGGGGCCGCAAGTGAACGATCTGGCGCCAGGGGCCAAGGTCATGTGCCTGCCACGGGAGAGCTGGGCTGAGCGGATTTTGTTTGAGCGCGGCGAACTGATTGCACTGCCGGCCGACATCGACATTGAACAAGCCGGCATGTTGAAAGTGAACCCGGCGACCGCATTGCTGATGCTGCGCGAGTTCAAGACCTTGCAGGCAGGCGACTGGGTCATTCAGAACGCGGCCAACTCGGGGGTCGGCCATAACCTTGTGCAGCTGGCTCACGCGCAAGGCATCAAAACGGTTTGTGTGGTGCGCCGCGAGTCGGTAGCGGCTGAGCTGAAGGCGATTGGCGCCACCGAGGTACTGGTCGACGGACCGGATCTGGTCGAGCGTGTGCGCGCCCGCGTTGACGGCGCGTTGCCATTGGCCATCGACGCCATTGGCGGCGAAGCAACCTGTCGGCTGGCCGGCTGTCTCGACGATGGCGGCGCGGTTGTGAACTATGGCTTGCTGAGCGGACAGAACTGTCAGGTCAGTGCCGAGCAGCTGATCTTTCGCAGCATCAGTCTGCATGGCTTCTGGTTGACCAAGGAGTTGCGTTCGATGCCGGGCCCGGATGTGCAGGCCTTGTACGACGAGTTGTCAGCCAGCGTGGCGGCCGGCAAGTTGCGTGTGCCGGTCGAAAAGGTCTATCCGCTGCGCGATATTGCGGCTGCGCTCGATCATGCGATGAGTGAGGGGCGCAGCGGCAAGATTCTGCTGCGGCCCAGCGCCTGAGGCGCGGGCGGGGCCAGGCCCCGCCGCGATGATCAGCGCTTGCCGGTCAGAGAGGCCGGTCGCTGACCCTGTCCTGAGCCGGCGTGCCGACGTGAGCGCGGCTTGGCTGCGCCGGTGGCATCACCGCTGCGGCCGCTGGACGGCTTGCTGGTGCGCGCGGCACCAGGGGCGCCGCTACGACCGGCGCCGTCATTGCGCGGACGACGCGCAGCACGTTGCTGCGGCGGCGGCCGGGGAATGACCTTCGGTACCGGAATCGTGTAGCCCTCAAGCTCGACGACGGGCACTTCGCGCTTCATCAGCCGCTCGATCGATTTGAGCAATGACAACTCTTCCGGATCAACCAGTGAGATGGCATGGCCGCTGGAGCCGGCCCGGCCGGTACGGCCGATACGGTGCACGTAGTCTTCCGAAACATTCGGCAATTCGAAGTTGACCACATGGGGCAACTGATCGATGTCGAGGCCACGCGCCGCGATATCGGTAGCCACCAGCACCTTGAGTTTGCGTGCCTTGAACGCGGCCAGTGCCTTGGTGCGGGCACCCTGACTCTTGTTGCCGTGAATGGCCATTGAATTGAGGCCGTCTTTGTTCAGTTGCTCGGCCAGCCGGTTGGCACCGTGCTTGGTCCGCGTGAACACCAGCACTTGCGACCACTGATTCTTGCCGATCAGAAACGACAGCAATTCGCGCTTGCGCGTTTTGGGCGTGACGTAGACATGCTGGTCGACCAGTTCGTTGGCGGTATTGCGTCGTGCCACCGAAACTTCCTGCGGGTTGTTCAGCAGGCCACCGGCCAATTGCCGAATCTCGTCGGAGAAGGTTGCCGAGAACAACAGGTTCTGGCGCCGCTCGGGCAACAGTTTAAGAACCTTCTTGATGTCGTGAATGAAGCCCATGTCGAGCATGCGATCGGCTTCGTCGAGCACCAGGATGTCAATGCCACGCAGATCGATCGTGCGCTGATTGGCATGGTCGAGCAGGCGGCCCGGTGTGGCGACGACAATATCGACACCACCGCGCAGTGCGGTCTTTTGCGGATTGATGTTCACGCCCCCGAAAATCACGGCATTGCGCAATGAGGTGCCGGCACTGTAGGTGCGCACCGAATCATTGACCTGAGCCGCCAGTTCGCGGGTGGGGGTGAGAATCAGGCAGCGGGGACGAGCCTGTTTGCCGCCGCCGGTCTTGCTGCTCAGCAGTTGATGCAGGATGGGCAGCACAAAGCCGGCCGTCTTGCCCGTGCCGGTTTGAGCGGCAGCCAGCAGATCGACACCAGACATCACCAAAGGGATGGCCTGGGCTTGAATCGGGGTGGGGGTGGTGTAACCAGCGCGCTCGATGGCACGCAAAAGGGGAGTCGCCAGGCCAAGGCCGGCGAAGTCGGTAACTTCGTTGTTCAAAAGTACTCCGGGACGCGACGGCAAGGCCGTGCGTCGGAAGAGACCCCTTTTGATAGGGGTCGGCGCCACGATAGGAAGAGGGATATTGGGTGAAGCCGAATCGCAGCGTCGACTTCCAATAGCCCAAGATTGTACCGTGAACAAGCCCTTCACGGTTTTTCTGGTCAGTCAGCTGCCCAGGCGGTGTTCTGCAGGCTGTCTCTGAGCCGATGGCCGGGAGCGGCAGTCGGTTGTTTTATTGGCTAAAATCGCTAGTTTTCAAAGGCTTGGGCCAGGTATTGTTGTCGATAGGTTTCAAAGTCGACTTCATCGGCTTGTTCGAGCGAACGTTGTTTCTCCCACGACTCGGCCGCCGCCGCTGCGTGCCGGGCCAGTCGTTCAGCGTCTGGATGCTCGGCAAGGTGGTGGCGTTGATGCGCTTCGGAGTAATGCAGGGCAAAGGCCGAGAAGCTGTTGTTCCACTGCTTGCCCATCTCGTGCAGGATTCTTGCCGATGGGGTCAGTGACGGATCGGCCAGCGCGGCGGCGCCGCTCTTGAGAGAGGCGGTGAACAGGTGTCCGCCGTTGGCCTTGTCCAGCGCGGCGGCGATAGGCGCGCATTGCTCGATGATTTGCTCACCCAGCGCCGTCAGGGGCTGCATCTTGCCGTCGCTGTCGTGCAGCGTGAGACCGGGGGCGCGGCCTTTTTCGGCAACGGCAAGCTGATTGGCATTGTTGGCAGCTATCGATTCGTTGCTGTCGGGCGGGCTCTCACTGAGCAGACACCAGAGCAGGAACACATCAATGAAGCGAGTCGTGTCGGCACTGACGCCAACCGGCGAGAACGGATCGATATCGAGGCAACGCACTTCTACATACTCGACGCCGCGTTCATTGAGCGCATGCAACGGCCGTTCACCCGGATGGATCGGGCGCTTGGGACGAATCAGGCCGTAGAACTCATTTTCGATTTGCAGCAAGGTGTCGCTGAGCTGTCGGTAGTCGTCGCCGTCGCGAATGCCGATGGCGGTGTAGGCCGGGTAGGGCTGGGTGAGCGCCTTCTTCAGTGAGGCGGCATACACCTGCAGATTGTTGTAGCTGACGGCCAGCGTGCGTTGGGCATCGCTCTGGTAGCCCAGCGGCCCCATCCGCATCGAGGTGCCATAGGGCAGGTACATGGAGCCCTTGCCGATTGGTTCGAGCCGGTGTTCGCGACCTTGCACGAACGAACCGCAGACGGCGGGCGAGGCGCCAAACAGATAGAGCAGCAGCCAGCTGTAGCGCCGAAAGTTGCGAATCAGACCAAAGTAGGCTTTGTTGCGACAGGCCTGCATTTGCGCGGGATCGGTGGCGTCCAGCAACTCCGGCCACGCGGTATCGGGCAGCGAAAAGTTGTAGTGCACGCCTGAAATCGTCTGCATGCGGCGCCCATAGCGATGCGCGAGGCCGTTGCGGTAGACGGTTTTGGAGCGGCCGATGTTCGAGCTGCCAAACTGCGCAATCGGAATGTGATTGTCGTCAGGCAGGTAGCACGGCATGCTGGCCGACCAGAGCCGTTCGTCCTTGAGGTAGTGATAAACAAGCTGATGCGTGTCGGTCAGTTCGGCCAGACAGTCTTCGATGCTGTCGTGCACACCGGTAACCAGCTCGAGTTGCGATTCGCAGAAATCGGTGGTGATTTGCGGATGCGTCAGCGCCGAGCCCAGCACTTCAGGATGAGGTCGTTCTGACAGTTGTCCGTCTGATCGGGTACGCAGACTTTCACGTTCGATTCCGCGGTGCAAATTGCGCAGTGTTTCCGCGGACAGCTTGTCCAGCCGGGAAGCGATTGAGTTCAAGTCTGTATCTCCTGTTCGACTTTCCGAAGGCGCTTGGATTTCGTGGTTTCCAACCACATCATCAGGACGCCGCCGGCGAGAATTAACACCATACCGAGCTGATTGAGCGGTGGCGGGAACTGGCCAAAGAAGAGCCATCCCGCCGCTGCAGCCCACAGCATTTGCAAAAAGACCAGCGGCGCAATGAACGACGCGCTGGACCAGTAATAGGCTCGAATCAGACACAGTTGACTGATTGTGCCTGTGATTCCGAGCATTGCCAGCATCAGCCAGTGCTCGAGGTTCAGGTCTTGCGGCCAGCCGCCCCAGCTCGATTGCAGCGGTAGCAACAGCAATGACACGATGACGCCAATCAGCGCCGTCAGAAACACCGTGCTGTTGTGATCATCCTGCGTGGCCAGCTTGCGGGTCAGCAACTGAAAGGCAATATTGCAAAGCACGGTCAGCAGGACAAAAAACACGCCGGTCCCATCCAGCCCCGAGCCTGGCCGAATGATGATCAGCATGCCCGAGAAACCCAGAACGGCACCCAGCCAGCGCCGCCAGGTCACGGTTTCGCCGAGCAACGGGCCGGCCAGAATCATA
Source organism: uncultured Burkholderiaceae bacterium (assembly GCA_963976885.1). Taxonomy (GTDB): domain Bacteria; phylum Pseudomonadota; class Gammaproteobacteria; order Burkholderiales; family Burkholderiaceae_E; genus JAUIAI01. Next base: position 6,477 of record CAXBNM010000101.1, on the reverse strand, counting down.
ACGGCAAACGGGGTCAGGAAATTGATGGCGGTGGCCTCCGCCTGCGGCAGATACGACAGCGCGGTAAAGAAAAAAACCGTAAAGCCGGTCAGCGTTATGCCGCGTGCCAATTGCAGGCCGGGGTGCCTGGTCTGGATCAGTTTGCGCCCGTTGGCCGGACCGAACATGGCAAGCATCAGCACAACCTGAATGCCGTGCCTGGCCAGCGAGATGAGTGGAATGCCCATGATGACGGCCAACCCCTTGCCGCTGGCGTCGAGCAGCGTAAAGGAGCAATGAGCGCCGATCAGGAAAGCCAGCGCGAGCACGGGTCGAAACGTCGGCACGATGAGTGATCAGTCCTGGCCGCCGGCGGGCGCGCGTTTGGCGCTCGGTGCTGCGCAGGGGGGCGCAGGATTGGCGTCTGAGACAGGTTCGCACTGCTGGCAACATCCGCGCAACTCAATGGTCAGGCCCTCAGCGCGCAACTGGCACTGCGAAGACAATTCACTGAGTTTTTTGCGCACCGAGTCGTCGGTCAGTTCGGTGACGTCATGGCACATCGAGCACACCGACAACACCACCGAGTCGCTGCGATGGGTGTTGTCGGGCTGGCAACAGGCGACAAAGGCATTCAGGCTGTCGACCCGGTGGACCATGCCAAGCTGGCGCAGTCGTTCCAGCGCACGGTAGGCCTGCGGGGGGGCTCTGAACCCCTTGTCGCGCAATGCATCGAGAATGTCGTAAGCGGTGGTGGGGGTGCGCTTGCGGCGCAACAGATCGAGCACCAGTTGCTGATTGGTGGTCAGTGTTGGCGCCGGCTGGCTGTTGGTGCGACTGCCTTGTTTAACCATGATCGGGAGCACTCCGTTGAGCTGCTGCGCCACGAATACTGTTGATGATCTGGCTGAGCAAAAACATGACGGTGGCCGCCAGCACAATGCTCGCGCCGGACGGGGTGTCGAAGTAGAGTGACAGCGCCAGGCCGCCGGCTACCGCCAGGATGCCAATCAGGACGGCCAGCACGGCCATGGTCTCGGGTGAGCGCGCCCAGACGCGGGCGGCCGAAGCCGGAATGATCAGCATGGCGGTGAGCAGCAACACGCCCACAATCTTGACGGCAATGGCAACTACCGCTGCAACCATCAGCAAAAAGATGAAGCGAATCCAGCCGGTGGCCGTGCCTTCGGCCGCTGCGATATCAGCACTGACGGTAGTGGCCAGCAGTGGCCGCCACAGCAAGGTCAGGGCCAGCAAAACGATGCCGGCTACCGCGTAAATGACGATCAGATCGGTGCTTGAGACGGCCAGAATATCGCCGAACAAGACATTGACCAGATCGACCCGCGCCCCCTCGATGACCGAGACCAGCACCAGGCCGGTGGCCAGCGAGCCATGGGCCAGGATGCCGAGCAGCGCATCGGAGGGCACCCCGCGCTGACGGCCCAGCCACAGCAGCGCCACGGCCACGACCGCCGCCGCCAGAAAGGCGCCGACACTGAGATGCACTTGCAGCAGCAGCGCCAGCGCAATACCAAGCAAGGCTGAATGGGCGACCGTGTCGCCGAAGTAAGCCATGCGCTGCCAGACGATCTGACAACCGATCGGACCGGTTACCAGCACAATGCCGACCCCAGCGAGCAGGGCGCGCACGAGAAAATCGTCAATCATGGGCGTTGTGACCGTGATGGTGTTCGTGACCGTGATCATGCGCATGATCGTGGGCCGGCAGAATCTGCCCGTCGGGCAAATGCAGGTGATCGTGATCGTGGCGGTAGACGGCCAGCGCGTCGGCCCCGCGGCGCCCGAACAAATTGATATAGGCCGGATCGCCAGCCACCATTTGCGGCGTGCCATGGCAACAGACATGGCCGTTCAGGCAGACAACCGAATCGGTTTTGGCCATGACTATGTGCAGATCGTGCGACACCAGCAAGACTCCGCAGCCGGTGTCCTGACGAATTTGCTGGATGAGGTCGTAGAGTTGAATTTCACCGGTGAAATCAACCCCTTGAACCGGCTCATCGAGGACGAGCAGATCGGGGTTGCTGGCAATGGCCCGGGCCAGTAGCGCGCGCTGAAACTCGCCGCCCGACAGCGACTGCACGGCTTGCTCGAGTTTGCCCTCGAGGCCGACGGCAGCCAGGGCATTGTCGATTTGCTCGGCGCCGTGGCGCATGGTCAGGGTCATCAGGCGTTTGACCGTCAACGGCAGGGCCGGATCGATCTGCACATGCTGCGGCACATAGCCGACCTTCAGCCCGGCGCGGCGTTCGATGCGGCCGGTAGAGGGGCGTAGCAAGCCAAGAATGCTGCGTGCTGTTGTCGACTTGCCCGAGCCGTTGGGGCCGATGAGCGTGACGATTTCACCGGCGTGCACATCGAGATCGACGCCGCGCACCAGCCAGCGGCCATCACGGCGCACACCCAGTCCGCGCGCGCTCACCAGCGACTCCGCCGGCGCCCGTTGAGGCGTTAGCGGCGAGATGGCGGTTGCGTGGTCGTGTTTGGCCGGAGGCAGAGGCGTTTTGATGATGGTCACAGCAGGGCGTTTGGTGGTGTTATATTATTACATATCATTGCCGCCATCGTTGGCGGGCCTGCCGGTGTAGCGTGGTCTGTCGGGTTTGTCACCCGTTGGTGGCCATTGTCGTCGTTCGGCAATTCGCATTCATCTGTCTTTCCTCCGGAGCTCTCTTGCGCCGCTTGTTTCTGGTTCGTGCCACTGCTCGCCTGTTTTTCGTCATCGGTACGCTCATTGGCGCGCTGGTATTCAGTACAGGTGCGGCGCTGGCCGCAGCCCCTCAGGTCGTCGTCTCGGTGCCGCCGCTTCATAGTCTGGCGGCTGCCGTCATGGCGGGCGTGGGCAAGCCCGTGCTGTTGCTGACCGGCAGCACCTCGCCCCATGCGTCGTCAATGCGGCCTTCGCAGGCTCGGGCACTGAATCAGGCCGATCTGGTGGTATGGGTAGGGCCGGAACTGGAGGTGGCGCTGACGCGCGCGCATCGCGCCAGCACACATGCCGAGCGCTGGCTGGCCGTGCTGCCGATGGATGGCATCCGGCGCTTGCCACGACGCATGGCCAGTGGCGAAGCGGCTGAAGAGCACGGCAAGGCGGAAACTCATGATGGGCACGATGCCGCACATGCCGATCACGATGACCACGCCGACCACCATGAGCATGGTGAGCATGCGCACCACGACGAACACGAGCACCACGACAAGCACGAGCATCACGAAAAACACGAGCACCACGATGATCATGAGCAACACACCGACAGCGGGCACCACGATCACGATCACGCAGGAACGCTCGATCCGCATAATGCCATCGTGTTCGTGCGTGGGTTGGCTGAGCGACTGAGCAAACTGAGCCCCGCCCATGCCGATCAGTTCCAGGCCAATGCCGCCAGAACGGTGACTGACCTTGAAGCACTCAAGCGCCAGCTTGTCGCGTCAGCCGATCCCTTGCGCGGTGGCGGCTATGCCGTCTATCACGATGCCTATCAGTACCTTGAGCGTTTTCTGGGCCTGCCCGCGCCGGTTGTGGTGACGGTTGACCCCGATCAGCCGAGAGGCGCCCGTCAGGTCAGCCGTCTGGCCGCTCGCTTGCAGCAGGATCAGGTGCGTTGCCTGTTCACCGAACCGCAGTTCGACGGTGCGCTGGTGAACGCATTGGCCGAGCGGCTCGGTCTGCAGGTCGGGGTACTTGATCCGCTGGGCAGCACTTTGACGCCGGGGTCGGCGGCCTATGGTCAGTTGCTGACCGGGCTGATCGAATCGATGAGCCAATGCCGACTCGCCGCCAAGTGAAGCGGCAGCCGGTGTCGGTCAGGGGCCGGCAATGCTCAGAATTTGCCGTATTTCAGATAAGCCTCGACCGGATCGGTGCCAGCGCGAATGGCGGCGCGCACCTGTGATTCGGTATTGGTGACCTGCTCGGTTTCGGCAATCACGTCGGCCGCGATGGCTTGCGGAATGACGACTACGCCGTCCCGATCACCAAGCAGGTAGTCACCGCTGTGAATATCAACCGAGCCGATGCGTATCGGCTCGCCGAAAGCGCCGGCCACCCAGCGCCCGACAATGTCGGTCGGGGTAAAGAAGCGGTGAAAGACCGGATAGCCCAACGCCAGGATGTAATCGGTATCGCGGCAGCCGCCATCGGCCAGATAGCCCAGCGTGCGCCGCTGCTGCAGGGTTTCGGCCGATAACTCGCCCATCAAGGCAATATCGTTGTTGTGGGGCTGGCACACGATGACATGCTCGGCCGGCGCTTTGGACAACATCGTGGTCCAGGCCAGCAAGGTGTCATGGGCGCTGGCCGTCGGGTCATTGCGCCCCGAAAACGTCCAGACCGGGCCGGCCAGCTTGCGGGCCGGGTCGAGTGGGCGCAAGGTGTCGGGCAGTACAAAAGGGCCGGCGCCGCGGGCCCGCAACACGTCGTGCACGGCGGCGCTGTAGAGTTTTTGCAGCCGGACGGTCAGGTCGCTGCCGGCTGCCGAAGCGGCGCTCGTCATTCACGCCACCCGGGCTCTTGCGCATCGAGCAGGCGTTTGATGGCTGCAAAGCCGAGATCACTTTGTGCGCGCTCCTGTTCGATTTGCGCGGCTACCTTCGCACAGACGGCCGGTGGCACATGGCGCAGCGGTTTACCGCCGGCCAATTGCTGCGCCATGGCCTGATGCATGCAGGCCCGCTCCAGGTAGTACAGATCGTCAAAGGTCCAGGCGACCGATCGGCCCACCACCGTAACGCCATGGCTGGCCATGAACATCACGTCTTTGTCTTTGAGCATTTCGCTGATGCGGCGGCCTTCGTCGTCATCGAGCGCCAGACCGTTGTAGGTGTTGTCGTAGGCTACCCGGTCCCAGAAGCGCAAGGTGTTCTGATTGCACCAGGCCAGCTCGGCGCCATGCACCAACGTGAGCGCGGTGGCGTACGGCATATGCGTGTGCATGATGCACTTGGCATGACTGTTCAGGCGGTGGATCCAGCTGTGGATGAAGAAAGCCGTGGGCTCGAGCGAATGCGGGCCTTCCAGCACTTCGCCCTCGCCATTGATAAGCAGAATGTCTGAGGCCTTGACTTCGCTCCAGTGCAATCCTTGTGGATTGATCAGGTAACGGTCAGGGGCAATTTCGAGGCTGAAGTGGTTGCACACGCCTTCATTCAATCCCAGGCGCGCCGACCAGCGCAGGGCCGCAGCCAGGTCGCAGCATTCCTCATGAAATTGACGCTCGGACGAATTCATTCAGGGGTCTCCTTGGTTAGATTGGCGCGCAAGCGGGCCCAGTCGCGATCGATACATTTTGCACTGACTGCTCCAAGCAGCGCGATATTGGCACTCATGAAGATCCAGAACAGTACAACAGCCAGCGCACCGGCCGCCCCGAAGGCCCAGGCCCCCGAGGTTCGCTCAACGTACCAGCCGATGATGCCTTTGCTCAACGACAGCAATCCAACCGCCAGCAACGCGCCAATCAGTGCCGCGCGTGGCGCGGGCGGATGGTCGGGAAAGAAGCGGTAAAAGATGTACAGCAAGGCCGTCAGCAGCAGGGCGCCGATGGTCACATTGGTCCAGCTGGCAAGGTCCATCCAATCGGGCAGGCTCGAGCCAATGGCCTGATTCAAACCGCTGGCCAGTGCGGTGAGCAATAACGAAAAGGCAATCAGTGCGGCCAGGATCAGCACCATCAGAAATGATTTGAAGCGCGCCATCAGGATGGCAATCCAGAGCTCTTTGGCACTGTCGTGATCTTTACCGCCAAAAATATGATCGAGCGCACTTTTCATCGACATGATGACGGCGGTCGCGCCGATCAGCATGGCGCCGAAGGCGAGCAAGGCGGCGATGCCACTGCGCTGGCTGGGGCGGGCCCGGTCGAGCATGCCGGCGATGGTGTTGGCAGCCTGGTCGCCGATGCCGTTGGCAATGCTCGCAATGACGAAGTCACGGGCCTGACTGGCGTCATTGTCGAGCACCATCGCCAGTACGCTGAGCAGCATCACCAATAACGGGGCAAGTGAGAAAGCTGCGTAAAACGACAAGGCGGCGGCAAACTGGGTGCCACGATCTCCGAAAAATTCGGCAATCGTGGTGCGGGTAATACTCAGGAGGGCTCGAAACACGGGGGTCACAGCAGGGAAAATGGCAGCAACCCCAAGCTTAGCGTCAGACGGGCGGTGACGGGGCCGGGCTGTTGCCGTTGCCGGTGTCGTGGTTGTCACAGCTTGATACGGGCACGATTGCGCCCAATCGGCGATAATGCTGGATTATCCGCTGCCGCCAACCGAACCACAGCTGTTTTGTCTGGCTCTGTCTGGCCGAGGGTTGCGGGGCTACAAGAGGCAGGTCGCACCGGCGCAGCTCGCACGAGAGTCAGGCTGGACGCGGGCCTGCTCAGATTTGGGTCTGCCCGAGCCACACCCGGCAGGCCCCGATCACCACCGACGCAGGCCACAACCTCTGGCCGGCGAATACGGCGAACAGCCCCT
>CAXBNM010000100.1:0-14001 GCA_963976885.1 uncultured Burkholderiaceae bacterium | reverse complement strand
ACAATGCCGGCACGATGCTGGGGCGGATTGCCGCCGGCCAGCTCTCGGACGAAGCCTATGAGCGCATCGTGCACCTGAACCAGACCGCGGTCGTGCAAATCACCCGCGGTCTGTTGCCGGCGCTTACCGCGGCTGAATCTGCTGCCATCATCAACACCGTATCGATCAGTGCCCGCACTGGTGGCAGTCCGGGCTCGGCAATTTATTCGGCGTCGAAAGCCTTTGTCGCCACTTATTCCAAGGCTCTGGCACGCGAACTGGCGCCCGATGGCATCCGCGTCAACGCCGTGTCGCCGGGCACCATCGACACCGGCTTTCATCGGCGCTATTCGAACAAGGAAAAACTTGAAGCCACGCGGGCAAGCGTGCCGCTGGCGCGCCTGGGTACACCAGCCGACTGTGCGCCGGCGTATTTGTTTCTGGCGGCCGATTCAATGTCCGGCTACATCACCGGGCAGGTGCTTGAAATCAATGGCGGCCAGCTCATCGCCTGATGCGCCGGCCGCGCGCCGACCGGTTTACTTCCAGACGGCCAGCAAGGCCCGGGCGGTTGCGTCCACGTTAGCCGCCGTAATGCCGGCTACGTTGGTGCGTCCGTCTTCGATCAGGTAGACCGCGAATTCATCACGCAAGCGGCAAACCTGTTCGACCGATAACTCGAGCAGCGAGAACATTCCGCGCTGGCTGGCGAGATGGTCGAAACGGTTTGAACCATCGAGCCGGTTCAGGGCCTGGGACAGTAAGGCACGCATCTCGTTGATCCGGTCGCGCATCTGGCCCAGTTCTTCAAACCACATGGCCCGCAAACCGGCATCGGTGAGAATCGTCTGCACGATTGCGGCACCGTGATCGGGTGGCATGGAATAGATTTCGCGGGCAATGCGCATCATTTCGGCCGCGGCGCTGACCGCATGATCGGGCGATTCGGTGGCGATATAGGCCGCACCGACGCGCTCCCGATACAGCCCGAAATTCTTGGAGCACGATGCTGCGACCAAAGTGGTTGGCACCGTTGCACGCAACAGATTCAGGCCGGCCGTGTCTTGCTCGAGCGAGGTGCCGAACCCGGCATACGCCAGATCGACCATTGGCAACCAACCCCTGGCCAGCGCCAGATCAGCTACAGCCTGCCACTGCGCACGATTCAAATCGGTGCCGGTCGGGTTGTGGCAGCAACCGTGCAACAACACGGCATCTTCCGGGCCGAGCTTGCCCAGCGCGTCGAGCATGACCTCGAACTGCAGGCTGGAGCTTTGCCGGTCGAAATAAGGATAGCGGCCAATTTCAAGACCGGTTGCCGCGGCAATACCTGACTGGTTTTCCCAGGTGGGTACCGACACATGAACGCGTTTGATACCAGCACGTTGGCGGGCGTATTCAAAGATCAGGCGCAACGCGCCCGAGCCACCCACCGACTGCAGACTGGCGATGCTGCCGCTGGCCCAGCCATCGGTACCAAAAATGAGTTCGCCAAGAGCTTTACTGAAGCCAACGTTGCCGGCCAGACCAAGGTAGGTCTTGCTTTGTTCGGCCCCCAGAATACGCCGCTCGGCTTCCTTGACCGAAGCCAGCACCGGCGTGTGGCCTTCCGTGGTTTTGTAGACACCAACGCTCAGGTCAATCTTGTCGGGCCGGGTATCGGCCTGAAAGAGCTCCATGATGCGCAGGATCGGATCGCCCTTGGGCTTGGCGGGAACGGCAGACACGGTCGGCATGATTCTTGGCAAAGAGTGGGTTGAGATGACACAGTTTACCGGAGCAATCAGCCGGCCAACGATTCAAAGTGTCGCAACCCTGAATCGAGGCAACGCCGTTGCATCCAGACAGAATGGGCTTGTCGATGGGCTGGCGTCTGGACATTGCGCAGCACCCAATCGCTGAGCGCCGCCTGGCTTGCCGGTGCGGCTTCGCCGGTCAACATCTGGTGTAACAGGCGTTGCACGGCCTCCTGACTCAGTGCCGGCCAGCGTCGCCGCTCAGCCGCCAGCGCCTGCAACGCCACCGGGTTGCCATCGGCACCAACAAACTCGCCCAGCCGACAGCGCCAGGTAAAAACCTGTGCCGGGGCCGACTCGGCATGCAGGCCGAGACTCGGCGACAGGGACAAGCCCGTCAACACACCATAATCGGTGTGCGCCCCGACCGCCTCGGTGGTGTGCATTTGCGCCAGCGCTCGCTCGGTCAACCAGGTAATCGCCATCGCCACCCGCGTGCCAGGACTATCAACCAAGGTGGCCGGCAATGACCCGTAGCCGGTCAGATAAGCCCCATAAACCACGTCATGATCGTCAAGCCAACCCATGGTGACCGGAATGTCGTCATGATGGTCTTGGCCGTACTTGCGGCGCAACTGATCGGGGGCTGCATTGGAACCGACCGCCAGCACCGGGGTCAGCGCGGACAGCGCAGCAATCCGCTCTGGCTGCCAGGGCTGGCATTCACCGTTGCTGAAAAGATAACGATGCGCCGGACGGGCGTAGGGATAGCCGAGCGCCCGCGCCACCGCGTCTTGAGCTTGCACGTTCAGGTGCCGACCTTGAAGCTTGCCGTCAGCGCACGCAGACAGGCAATCGTGCTCAGCGCGGTGATACGCCCGGTAGCGGCGTTTGCCGACGGGATGTTTTCAATCATCATGCTCAGACGGGCACTGTCGGCATCGAGCAGAATCTGATGCGTGTTGCGGGTAATGGTTGGATCGGCCCAGATTTCAAGCTCGGTGCGGTCGGGGCCGATGCCGGCCAGACTCAGCGCGGCAATGACATTCACATTGGCCGGAAAACCGGCCACGCCGGCGCGCGCCATGCCTTTGTACAGACACAAGGGTTCGGTCAGCCCCTCCAGCTCGATATTGTGCTCACGCAGATACGGCGCGCCCGCCAGGCCACCGGGCGGCTTGCGAGTGACGACACGCACCGAGTTGATGGTGCCCTCGGCGGCCGCGCGTACCGCATCCAGGCCAAGCAAGGCTCCGGTCGGCACGATGATGCGCGCCCCGCACTGGCGAGCCTGTTCAATGAGATCGTCATGGGTGAGCAGACCGCCCACGCTCAGCGGCATGAAAATCCGTTGCTGCCCGATGGCGGCCAGCGCAATAGTCCGAAACACGGCCGCCGGTGCGCATTCAACAATCACATCGCAACATTCGGCCATTGCCTGCGCGTCGAGAATCTGCGCGTCGGCGCCGACAGACTGCAGGAAGCCGCGAGCCCGATCCTGATCGCGGGCGGCAACGGCGTGCAAACTCAGCCCGTCGATGCCCTCGTGCAGCGCCCTGGCGACAACCCGCCCCACGGTGCCCAGACCAAACAGGCCGACCCGCAGCAAGGGCTTGCCGCTCGGTGCCGCCGGCTTCTGGCTCACGACAGATTCCATCTTCCTGCCCTTGTTGGCTAAAGCCCCAGTTCGGCCAGACGCTTGTTCTGGCGCTCCCACAAGATCTTGATTTCGGCACGGTCGGCATCGGTCAGGCGCGGCCCCGGCGCCCGCAACGCAGCACTGGCAATGGCACCGCGTTGCGCCAACACATATTTGCGAACCGCCAGCCCCAGACCGGGCTGCAACTCGTAGCGCACCATCGGCAGGTAGGCATTGAAGACCTCGGCGGCTCGTTCGGTGTCGCCGGCGGTGGCCAGGTTCACGACTTGCACCAGCATTTCCGGGAAAGCGAAACCAGTCATGGCGCCATCGGCACCGCGCGCCATTTCTTCGGGCAGAAACAATGCGCCGTTGCCAACCAGCACCGAGACACGGCGGCCAATGGTGGTGTCACAAGCGGCGCGAAACTGCGACAACTTGTTCAGCCCCGGGCTGTCTTCGTGCTTGAGCATGCAGATGCCGGGATGCTCGCTGAAAATGCGAATCAACAATTCGGTCGAGAAATGCACCCCCAGCGTTTGCGGGTAATCCTGCAGGCATACGGGAATGTCACCGAGTTCTTTCATCACCGCGCTGTAGTAACCGGCAATGGCGCTATCGGTTTTAAGCGAAGGCATCGGTGCAACCATTACGCCGGCGGCGCCCAACTCCATGACTTCACGGCTGAGCGAACCCATCAGGTTCAGGGCCGGACTGCTCACCCCGACGATGACCGGAATGCGATTGTTGACGGTTTTGAGAACGGTACGGGTGAACTCAAGTGATTCGGCCGGCGTCAGCTTGGGCGCTTCGCCCATGATGCCCAGTATGGTCAGACCGGTAGCACCATGACCAAGATAGAACTCACACATCCGCGCGGCAGACTCGAGATCCAGCGCGCCTGCGTCATCAAATGGCGTGGGCGCAATGACATATACGCCACGGCTGTCCCCGTCGATAAGTTGTTGTGTCATGACAATCTCGTGGAAATCGGTCTGCCGTGTTCAGTAGACGGTGAACCGGGATGGAATGAAATCTTCAAACCGCCGCTTCTTTGCCCGATCCGGGCAACAGGCGCGACACCAGTTTGAAAACCAGCAAAGCAACAATACCAGCGACGATGCCAACAGCGCCGTTATAGAGCGTGACACCAATGGTTTCGAGCACACCGCCCACAGCCAGACCTTGCAGCCAATGTTCAACAACGTGCAAACCTTGTTCGGCCCATGCAATGCCATGCACGAGAATGCCTCCGCCCACAAAGAACATGGCAGCAGTACCGGCTATCGACAGGAACTTCATCAGCCAGGGGGCGAACCAGACAATGGCGCGACCCAAGGGGCGCAAGATGCCGCTCCCGGCCTTAGCCTCATCGCGTTGGCTCAAATAGAGGCCGACATCATCAAGTTTAACGATGATCGCCACAAACCCGTACACACCTAACGTCAACAAAATTGCGACCAGCGCTAACACACCTATTCGGGTAGCTAATGCCACCTCGGCCACAGTACCTAGCGTGATGACGATGATTTCTGCGGACAAAATGAAATCGGTACGGATAGTCCCCTTGATTTTGTCCTTCTCAAAGCGGACCATGTCTACTGAAGGGTCGGCGACCGCAGCGACCATCTTTTTATGATGCTCTTTGATTTCGTCGCCAGAATGCAAAAAGCTGTGCGCCAGTTTTTCGACGCCCTCAAAGCACAGAAACAAACCGCCCGCCATCAGCAACGGGGTAATCATCCAGGGCACGAAAGCGCTGATTAACAACGCCGCCGGTACGAGGATCAGTTTGTTGAGAAGCGAACCCTTGAACACGGCCCAGACGATGGGCAACTCCCGACTGGCAGCGACACCGCTGACCTGCTCGGCATTCAGGGCGAGGTCATCGGCCAGCACCCCGGCGGTTTTCTTGCCCGCCACCTTACTGAGCACCGCGATGTCATCCATCAACATCGCCAGATCATCCAGCAGCGTAAAAAGACTTGCACCAGCCATAGTTGGATCCTGTTCAATTCAAATCGTCGTCCTGGACCCGAGCGGTCCAGTAAGCCCCTATTCTAGTCATGCGTGAGGCAATCGCTACAGGCTTTTGAGCGCCACGCCGACCGGAATCCCCTAGCTTGCGCAGTAAGACCTGTCAACAACCATGAGGTCAGCATGCCGAGAGCCGACGAATTTCTGCTAGCCAATCTGGTCAATGATCTCGATCTCGAATGCCGGTCTCGATTCAACCGGACCTTGCTGCGCGTGGACTGGAGCGTCGACCGTGCGGTGCCGGAACGCCTGTTCGGCGACTATGTACGACTGCGGCGAGCGCTGGCCTTGCTGTTCGATTGCGCATTACGACACCTGAAGGCCGGCTCAGTCACGGTCAAGATCCGGCTCACCGAGCCGGCTCTCCGGCGCCCGACTGCAAGCCACCGGGAGCTCGAGTTGAAGCTGCCGCCCAATACCGGCCAGATGAACATCGATTTTGTCGTCACGATGTTCAGTATCGGCGGCACCCACCATTCCGACACGCAAGCCTTCATCGCCGTGCTTCGCGACACCGCAACTACCGCCAACCTCGACCGCTACGGTAATCCGGCGCGGTCCATGCAACCCAGGCCAAGCCATCCGCCAGCCACCGGTGCCTCGACACTGGCCGTGTTTCGTGCGTTGCTTGCCGGCCTGAAAGGGCACTGCGTCAGCGAAGCGCTGCCCGGCAAGGCCTGCGCGATGCGCATCAGTATTCCGCTCTACGCCCCGATCGACAGCCTGAACAAACTCATTCCCGCAAACACCAGTGCCACCGTCGCTGACTATCGACGCGGTCACGGCAAGTCTGGCAGCGGCCACCGCAACAGTGTGTTGCTGGTCGATGATGATCGTCTGGGCCGCAACCTGCTTTCGGACCTGCTGGTGCGGGAAGGCTATCGGGTCGCCGAGGCCGATTCGAGCAATGACGCACTCGAAAAGCTCAGCCATGACGCCTTTGCCGCAATCATCATCGATTTGTTGATGCCAGGCGTCAACGGCTTGCAACTGGCCAAGTGCATTCGTGAAAGACATCGGCACAAGCCGGGTTCAACCGGTATACCCTATCTGATCGCACTGACAGCCGGCCTGGGAGGCGAGTTTGCGAGCAGCGATCACAAGCGTTTGTTCAATCTGTGCCTGCGTAAGCCGGTGGGGCTGGCGCGCGTGGTCCAGGCGCTGGAAACCGCCTGAGAACTGGTACGCGCGCCAACCCTCAGTTCGCTGCCTGCGCGCCCTGCACGGCCTGAGCCTTGCAGCGCTGACGGCGCTGACCGGCACACCGGGCACGAGTCTTGCGCAGGAGCAGCGCCTCGAACACGCACTGAGCAACGACAACTGGCTGACGCACCCGTCTACCGAACAGCGCCGGCTGCAATTCATGAGTTTGGTCAACACGTTGGCCTCGGCACCGTTTGGCGGTCGCAAACCCGGCACTGAAGGCGGTCGACGCAGCACGGCCTTGCTGGCGGAACGGTTTGCCGCCATCGGGCTGACGCCATTGGCTGCTCACAGCGGGTTTCTGGTTCCGGTACCGCTGACGCGGGTCAGCACCCAAGCCCGTCTGTTGATTGAAAAGCCCGTTGCGGCCACTCGGTCAACGGTCATTGCCGGCGACCAGATGGTTGCCTGGCTCAGTGGCCACCGACGCGAGCTTCGTATCGATGGCCCGATGCTCTTTGTCGGGTTTGGCATTGAAGCACCGGAATACGGATGGCATGACTACGCGGGTATCGATGCCAGGGGCAAGATCGTGGTGATGCTGCTGGGCGAACCGGACGAAGCCCCGCCAGGCCATGCCTTCGCAACTAGTGCTGGTTCATTCTTCAATGGTCCACTGCTGACTCGCCATGGCCGCTGGGATCAAAAGCTGGCAGTGGCCGCCCGCCAGGGAGCAGCCGCTGCCATTGTCTTGCACGACAGCGCCGTTGCGGGTTATCCCTTCACGGCGGTTCGCAACACCTATGGCAGCGAGCGGCTCAATCTGAGCAATCCGACAATAGCCCGGCAGGAACCCCCGCTATCAATCTGGCTGAGCGAAGCGGCCAGTCGCCAGTTGCTCGAGGACGCAGGCATGACCCCGGCGCAATTGCTCATCGCCGCGCGCACACACCCCGGCAAGACACGTAGCGCACTCAACACTACTGTGCGCATTGAAGCCACGGCCCGCTGGCACGACTTCATTTCGCATAATGTCGTCGGCCGCATTCCGGCCACGCCAACTCAGGCAACGAACGCCACGGCGCCGGTTGTGCTGACGGCCCACTGGGACCATCTGGGTCGGCATTCAGCACCGGAAGCCGGCAGCGGCGGCGGTGTTGACGCGCCGGCCTGGTTTCCGGGCGCCGCGGACAACGCCTCCGGTGTTGCCCAGATGCTCGACGTGGCAGCTGGGCTGATCAACGCGCCCGTTTCACGCGAGGTCATCATTGCCGCCTTGACGGCAGAAGAATCGGGGTTGCTCGGTGCACGGCATCTGGTGGCGCAACTGCTCGCCAGCGACCAACGACCGCTGGCCGCGCTGAACATCGACATTGCCAACATCTTCGGTCGTGCCCGTGATGTCGAAGTGATCGGGCTGGGCTTGTCCAGTCTCGACGACGCCTTGTATGCAGCAGCGCGCGCCCAGCAACGGACAATCTCGGCCGACTACGCCCCCTTGCTGGGGCGTGTGTTTCGTTCCGACCAGGATGAGTTCTTACGGCAAGGCATTCCGGCCGTCTGGATTCGCGGCGGGCGACAGAAACGCAACTGGGCCCTGAGCGGCCCGCAAGCCAATATCCGCCGCTATCTGCGCGAAGGCTACCACCAGCGCGGGGATACACCGCGCGATTGGTGGGTCGTCGATGCCGCCCTCGAGGACGCCAACCTGATCGCGGCCATCACCCGCGAACTGGCAGCAACACGAGTTGCCCCGGTGCTACGCCAAAGCGGCAATCAAGCTACCCGGGTGGCCAGATAACCAGCTGAGCTGCGCAGCGCCTCGCCCAAGCGAGGCGCGCCAGCCGGATCAGTTACCAGGGCTTGCAGCAGATTTGTCGGCCGCACTGGTGCCTTGCATGTTGCGCAGAAAGCGCAAGGCTTCGCTGCCCGTCGACATCACCAGGGTGGTGTCTTTGCCAATCGACGATTTGTACAAATCCATCGACTTCATGAACTCGTAGAACTCGACGGCTTCACGACTGCGGTTATAGGCACTGGCATAAATCTGCGTCGCTTCGGCGTCGGCGCGGCCCTTGACCTCTTCGACCTCGCGATACGCTTCGGAGCGAATCCGGTTCAGTTCACCTTCGCGCTGACCGCGAATCCGCGCCGCTTCGCCGTTACCTTCGGAACGGAATCGTTCGGCAATCTGCCGGCGCTCACTGATCATGCGATCGTAAATTTTCGGGCGCACGCTTTCGTTGTAATTGATGCGCTTGAAGCGAATGTCCAGAAGCTCGATGCCAAAAACACCAAGCTTGCCTTCGGCAGCGGCAAAGATCTCTTGCTCCACCGCCTCACGCCCTTTGCGAATCGGCACCAGCGTACCCACCGCGGCACGATCGGCCGCATTCAATGTGGGGTCGGATTGAGCCACCCGATCGGCCGTCGAACGCACGATTTCAATCAATTCATGTTTGGCCACCGCGTTGCGCGTTTCACTGCCCAGAATGTCGTCCAGCCGCGATTGCGCGCTACGCTCATCGCGCAAGCGCAAAAAGTACTGCAACGGGTCGACAATCCGCCAACGTGCAAAGGTATCCACCGAAATATAGAGCTTGTCTTTCGTCGGCATATTGCTGGGCGGACCATCCCACTCCAGAATGCGTTTATCGATGGGATTGACTTCCTGAATGAACGGAATCTTGAATTGCAGACCCGCCTCGGAAATCGGTTCGCCCACCGGCTTGCCGAACTGCGTGATAACAACCTGCTGCACTTCATTAAGCGTGTAAAACGCCCCCGAAGCCAACCAGATCAGGCCCGCCACCAGAGCGAGCAAGAACACTCGGGTTCCGGTCATTTCGTCCCCTTGCTGCTTTGCGTCAATGGCATCAGCGGCAGGATCTGCTGCGCTTGCTCATCGACAATGATCTTGGATTCCACACCCGGCAGCACCTCTTCCAGCGCTTCGAGGTAGATGCGGCGCCGGGTTACTTCGGGCGCCTTCAGATATTCTTCAAAAACCGAATTGAAGCGGGCCGCATCACCGGTGGCTTCGTTCACGCGCTTGAGGGCATAACCTTCAGCCTCGCGAATGCGCTGATCTTTCTCGCCTTCGGCCAGCGGAATGACCTTGTTGTAGTCGCGGCGCGCTTCATTGATGAGGCGCTCTTTTTCCTGCTGCGCCTGATTGACCTCGTTGAAGGACTCCTGCACCGGCGCCGGCGGATTGATGTTCTTGAGTTGCACCTGATCGATGCTGACGCCGAGCGCATACTTGCCTGCCAGCTCGCGCATCTGTACCAGCGCCTCGTCTTCGATTTCCTGGCGGCCAATGGTCAGCACTTCATCAACGGTGCGATCGCCAATCACCGAACGCATCACCGATTCACTGACCACGCGCAGCGTTTCACCCGGATAGCGCACGCCGAAAATGAATTTGCGCGGCTCGGAAATCCGGTATTGAACCACCCACTCCACCAGAGCGGCATTGAGATCACCCGTGACCATCGTGCTCTGCAGCGCCAGGTCTGAGCGACTTTGCGACGGATTGGTCTGGCCTGGCGAGGCAAAGCCGAACTCAAGCTTGAGCTGGCGCTTGACCGGCACGACGATGACGGAATCGACCCCCAAGGGCAGTTTGAAATGCAGTCCGGAGGGCACTTCGGCGTGATACTTACCAAAGCGCTGCACAAGACCAATCGAGTCGCTGGGGATCGTATAAGAGGTCGTGAATGCTATTGCGCCCAGCACAATCACAAGCAGTACGCCGCCAACCCCAAACAGATTGATGCCCGGTATTCGCAAGCGCGGCCCTCGTGGGCCGCGCGGCCGGCGCGGCCCATCGCCATCGCCATTGCCACGATTCAGATCAATGACTGCCATCAGCTATCCCGATTGAGTGAATGGAATTTGTCTTATCATTCGCTAATGCTAGCTCGACTCTCCCCTCAAAGACGCGATAGGCGGCCTGGTGTGTTGTTATCTGTCTTGGGTTTCAGCGCCTTGCTCGGATTGTCAAACCCCTCTGATGTGCAAGCAAGCCCGCTCACAACCACTGCCGCAGCCTCCTCAACCACCACTCACCAACTCCCCGATATGGCCGAGCGTGCAAAAGCCTGCACCGGCTGCCATGGACCTGAGGGTGTCGCCACCGCCGAAGGCTTCTTTCCGCGCATAGCCGGTAAACCGGCGGGCTATCTGTTCAATCAGTTACGTCATTTCCGTGATCACACCCGCCGCTTCAAGGGGATGAATCACCTGGTCGAGAACCTGTCAGACGATTATCTGCATGCGTTTGCCGACTACTTTGCCGCACTCGAATTGCCGTACCCGGAACCGGCCCGGCAAAAGCTCAGTCAGGCCGAACGAGATCGGGCACAAAAACTGGTGCGCGAAGGCGATGCGGCCTTGCAGGTGCCGGCCTGTGCCAGTTGCCACGGTGACAGCCTCACCGGCGTGCAACCCGCAGTGCCGGGCCTGCTTGGCCTGCCACGAGACTACCTGGCCGCTCAGATGGGCGCCTGGCGCAACGATTTACGACACGCCCAGGCCCCCGATTGCATGGCGACGATTGCCCACCGGCTCGCGCCCACTGATGTTGCCGCGCTGGCCGGCTGGCTTGCCAGCCAGCCCGTTGTCAACGGCGGCAAGCCCGCTTCCGGGGCCAGTATCGATCATGCCAATGCCCAGCTCGAATGCGGCAGCATTACCGCTGACGGTCAGCTTGCATCGGTACCGGTCAAGGTCACTGAACCGGCGCAGAATGAAGTCGTTCGTCGCGGCTGGTATCTGTCGCAACTGGGCAATTGTGCGGGCTGCCATACCGATGTGACCGGCCCTGAACTGGCCGGCGGTGTGCCGATTCGCACGCCGTTCGGCCGTGTCTATGGTCCGAACATCACACCCGATGCGCAGCACGGTATTGGCAACTGGAGCGAGGCCGATTTCAAGCGCGCAATGCGTGACGGCGTCGATCCGGACGGCAGCGTGCTCAATCCGGTGTTTCCGTATCAGTTCTATCAGGGCCTGACCGACGCCGATCTGAGCTCGCTGCACGCCTGGCTGCAAACTGTGGCACCGGCGGCCACCGCGTCACGCGGCCACGATCTTGAGTTCCCTTACGGCAGCCAACTGGCGTTGAAATCCTGGCGCTGGTTGTTCGTTGACGAACCGGCAAACAAGGGCCAAGCGACGTCCGCCGCCACACCGTCGGTCGAACAAGGTGCTTATCTGGTGGACAACCTGTTGCATTGTGCGGCCTGCCACGGCGCCCGCAACTGGGCTGGCGGCTTCAGCGAGGACGACCACAGCGGCGGCCAGTTGCTGGCCGAAGGCGCCGGCTATGCACCGTCACTGAGTCATCCCGATGAAATCGGCCTCGGCCAGTGGTCGGTAGCTGAAATCAAGGAGTTTCTGCTCAAAGGCAGCAACCCGCACGCCGAAGCATCAGGCCTGATGGCCAAGGTCGTTCAGCACAGTACCCAGTATCTGAGCGACCAGGATGCCACCAGCGCGGCCATGTATTTGCAGGCCACGGCAAAGGCCGGCGCCGGCGCCAAACCGCTCGTTGCCAACCGCGGCGAAGCACCGATTGCTCTGTACAAGGAACATTGCGCGGATTGTCATGGTGAGGCGGGCGAAGGCCGGGCCGATCTGGCACCGCCACTGGCCGGTCGCGCCTCGCTCGGCTTTGCGGCACCGGACAACACCATAGCGATGATTCTTTATGGTGGCTTTGGCGCCGTGACCGAGTCGCGGCCGTATCCGCCTGGCATGCCGGGCTTTGCCCACCGGCTCAGCGATGCCGAAGTTGCCGAACTGGCCGGCTTCATTCGCCAGGCCTGGGGCAACACCGGGTCATCGGTGACTTCGGTACAGGTGCAGAAACTACGTTGAGTTCAGGCCGGCACCTGCGGGTGCCGGCGGCTTCTGAACCCTCAATCAGTCGACGAAGGCGCGCTCGACCACGAAAGTGCCGGGACGGCTGTTGGAGCCCTCCACCAGCCCCATGGATTCGCAGATGGTGCGCGTTTCCTTGAGCATCGCCATCGAACCGCAGATCATGGCCCGATCGAGATCCGGATCGAAGGGTTCGCGTCCGGTCAGCTTGAACAACTCGCCGCTGCGCAGCAAATCGGTAACCCGAGCCTGGCACGGCCAGGGTTCACGGGTGGCACTGGTGAGCCAGCCAAGCTTGTCGCCGATGAATTCAGACAGATCGGGGTCAGTTTCGAGCCGCTCACGCAACTGCTGGATATAGCCCAGTTCAGCAACGGTACGGCAGGTCTGCACCGCCACGACATGATCGAACTGCGCGTAGGTTTCGGGGTCTTGAATGACCGAGGCAAACGGCGCAAAGCCGGTACCGGTGGAGAGCAGATACAGATTGCGGCCCGGCTCCAGTGCGTCGAGCACCAGCGTGCCTACCGAGCGGCCTTTGATGAGAACCTGGTCACCCGGCTCAATGCGCTGCAGATGCTCGGTCAGCGGGCCATCAGGCACCTTGATCGAGAAAAATTCAACATACTCGGCCCAATTGGCGCTGGCGATGGAATAAGCACGGAAGATCGGCTTGGCCGCATTGGGCAGACCAATCATGACGAACTCACCGGAACGGAACCGGAAGCTTTCCGGTCGCTCGATTCGGAAGCTGAACAACTCGGGACTGTAGTGCTGCACCGAAGTGACGGTCTGGGCAGTGGTGCCCTTGGGCATTTCAAACGGCGTGCCGTCGGCGGTATTGATGATCGTGGATTCAGGATTGGCTGACATAAACAGAAATATTTGGAGGCGGCAGGAAGAATGCGGGCGAAGCGGGGAGGATATAACGGATGCCGGCGGCGCCGGTTTGAGCGCGCCAAAAGACCCCGAAGCGCCTCAGATCTGGCTTGAAACAGCGGCTTGAAGGCACTCGATGAATCATTAGTATACGAATCATTCTAAGGCCGAGGATGGGGGTTTACAAGGCGCAAGGCCCGGACCGGCGCGCAGCGCTCAGGCAATCCGGCTCAGTAAGGCCAGCAACTGGCGCGCCTCGTCGGCGCTGAGCGGTGCCAGGGTTTGCGCGGTAATCATGATGGCGTGGGATCTGGCCTGCTGCACCAGATCGCGGCCGGCGTCGCTCAAGGCCAGTGAGCGGCGCCGCCGATCTTGCCGATCGGCCTCGATCGTCACCAGGCCGCGGCTACGCAAACGCTCGACCACGCCTTTGATGGTGGCGATATCCATCGCAGTCAGGCGTCCGAGGTGGTTCTGCGAGCAGGGGCCGGCATCATCCAGTTGCACCAGGGCGGCAAATTGCGTGGGCGTCAGTCCGGCAATCATTTCTTCCTGAAAGATGGTTGCATGGCGCTGACTCGCCCGCCGCAAAATGAAGCCGATCTGCTTTTCAAGCCGGTAACCGGATGACTCGTCTGCGTCAGAGGCATCGGCGCGGCCGGTTTCGACAGCACCAGCGCGGTTGCCGGATGGGTTGCGAGC
>CAXBNM010000099.1:0-14026 GCA_963976885.1 uncultured Burkholderiaceae bacterium | reverse complement strand
TGACGGGTTGATTCCTGAATGCCTGTCATTCTAGCGATCTCGAAGCTGTTGGCCTTTTCCGTCTGGCCAGAGATCAGACTTTGAATTTACTGAATGCATGAGAGAAGGCATCACGAACCTTGTCCATCTCATGGACCATTCCTTCCCAACCATTCTCACCTGCAGTTTTCAACTCATCGAGTTTAGCCATGGCTGCTTGTGACTGCGCTTGCATACTCGCTATTTGCTTGTGATAGCCAGCCGTAAGTTCGTTGCTTGATTGCTGGACTCTGGCTTCGAGTTCGCTCAGCCGTGTGTTCATTTCGTCGAGTTGCGTTTTCGTCCTGGCAACATATTCGTCCCTGCTTTTCATGGCGTACTCCGGTGATGGGGACCGGCGCAAAAAGATTCGGAAAGGGCGGCGCCGGGTCCAACAGACGCTACAACGCAAGTCGTCTTGAGTCTGTACGCCAGGGCACAAACCTTGCCATCAACGTAGGCATGTTCGGTACGGTGGCGCACCAACGGGTGTATGCTGATTGCATGCTCATGCCGATCTGCAAGTTCCTTCATGCTGCCTATTCGCAGGTGTCTTCGTGACTGATTCTGCATCGCTGCCGTCATCAGAGCCGAAATTGAATCAATTGCTAGCGGTTCTCCCGCTGGCCGAATGGAACCGTTGGTTGCCGCATCTGGAAGAAGTCGAGCTGCCACTAGGTGCGGTGTTATACGAATCTGGCGGCACAATGGATTTCGTCTATTTTCCGACAACGGCTATCGTCTCACTACTCTATGTGCTCGAAAGTGGTGCATCGGCCGAGATTGCTGTTGTCGGTCGTGAGGGCTTGGTTGGTATTTCGCTGTTCATGGGCGGAGGGTCAACGCCGAGTCGGGCTGTTGTCCAGAGCGCCGGTGTTGGCTATCGGCTGAAAGCTGATGCACTTACCGAAGAGTTCGAGCGGTCCGGTCCGGTGCTGCATTTATTGCTGCGTTACACCCAAGCCTTGATAACTCAGATGGCACAAACGGCCGTCTGTAATCGGCACCACTCCATTGATCAGCAATTGTGTCGTTGGTTATTGCTGAGTCTCGATCGGCTTGAGGGTTGCAATTTGGTGATGACCCAGGAACTGATCGCAAACATGCTGGGGGTGCGTCGCGAAGGTGTTACTGAAGCCGCACTGAAACTGCAAAGCGCTGGCCTCATCAAGTATGCCCGTGGCCGAATTACCGTTACTGATCGGCCAGGTCTCGAATCGCGCACTTGCGAATGCTATGAGGTGGTCCGCAAGGAATATGCGCGTCTGTTGCCTTCAAGGCCGGCCAGTTAGCAGCGGCCTCCATTGCTTGTTCATTGCGTTCGCTGGCCCACAGACAGCCAGGAACTTTCAGTATCAGATGTTGTTCCTATGGGTGATACGGACAACTATCTGATTGGGACATTAAAGCGCAAGGATCGTATGCGACTGGTTGGACGCAGCGTACGAGTTGCGCTTACCAAGGCGGCTGTGTTGCAACAGTCCGGCGAGGTCACCAGTCATGTCTATTTCCCGCTTGAGGGCAGCATAGCGTTACTGAACGAAACGTCTGGCTGCGCGGCGTTGGAGGTGGGGATGATCGGCTCCGAAGGCATGGCCGGTGCCCATCTGGCGCTGGGCAGCCGTGCAGCCCCGCAGCGGCAAATCGTACAAACGCCCGGGTGGGCAATCAGGATCGAACCCGAGCCATTCAGGGATGCGCTTGTCAACAGCCCGCAACTGCAGCAACTGATTCATCGCTATTTGTATCTGCAGCTGACCCAACAAGCTGGAATGATTGCCTGTATACACTTTCACCGAATCGCACCGCGCCTGGCAAGTTGGCTGCTTCGATGTCAGGACCGTGCGCATTCATGTTCATTTCCTGTGACCCAAGCCTTTATGGCGAGCATGCTGGGTGTGCGTCGGGTCAGTATCACGAATGTCGCGGGCTGCATGCAGGACGAGGGCTTGATTCGCTACCATCGCGGGAGTTTCGAAGTTCTCGACCGTGCCGGGCTCGAGGCTTTGGCATGCGTCTGCTACGCAAAAGAGCGTATTGCTTATGACAGCCTGCTTGCTTGAACCGTAAAGTGCAACAGAAGCTGGACTCAGGCATTTCCCTTTGTTCGCCAGTGCACAGATCATCAGGCCATTCAGGGATACCGTAGATTGTCAGGACGAACAAGAGGCTCTTTCAGAGTCTGTTTTCGTCTGTAATTGTCGATTCAAAAGGGGATAACAATCATGAAATTGCCAACTGAAACAGCTCCTGTGCTTTGGGGGGCTGCTGGTGGTGCATTGGCGCTGGCTATTGTCGGGTTTACCTGGGGCGGCTGGATGACGAGCGGCAACGCAGAGGTCGCGAGATCGGATGCGGTCGATGTGGCCGTTGTAGCAGCTCTCACGCCTGTGTGTGTGGCAAACTTTCGCCGCGACCCAGACGTTGTTGCCAATCTGGTGGCACTTAAAGAGGTTGATTCCTGGAATCAACGCAGCCTTATTGAGAAGGGCGGATGGATCAGTGTCGCCGGGAGCGAGCCACTCGAGCAATCATCGTCGGTGGCAAAGGCGTGCGGCGAGATCCTCGTCAAAGAGTAAATCCCGTTCGTTGCACGTCCTTGCTTGACATGCTGGTTCCGGGGGCGGGGGCTTCATTTATCTGGAAGCCTGATTCCCGAGTCGGTCTCGGGAACTTCCTCTTGTCGGGTGTCTGACGACGTGCGACCTGATGATTCCTGGCGATGCTCATGGAGGCGACCGAGTATGCCGCTCATCATGCGAACCAGCTTCTGGGTCGCGCCTTGCACCGCTTGTTCCATTGTCGCAGCATGATCAGATACGGCCACTGGCTGCCGACCTTCGATTCGGGCCTCAAGCATGCAACGTTGGTCCAACTGCCCGTTTTTGCTCCCATTCTCATCACTGAGGTGAATTTCCACTCTTGTGATTTTCGAATTCCACTGAGCCAGCGCCTGTTTGACTTCGGCATTCAGATGGGCTGCCCGAGCCTGCGTGCCAACACTATGGGCGTCTGTGTTTATCTGAATTTTCATGTGCTGTTCCGGTTGTGGAAGACAATGATGAGAAACGACTCTGCACCGTCGCGATTGCATCAGTCGCCTGCGATCGATTCGGGCCTGGAGCACGGCGTATCATCAAACGGGATATCGTGTTGACGACAGCTTGCGATCAACGCAGCTACCAGAGCTATCGATCAGATGCGAGTAGGATTGCCGGTTCTCGTTTCATGAGCGGGCCCTGGTCAGACTGATCGCAATCGGCTGCCTCGATCATGCAATGCAATCAAATTGGCGCGTAGTGTGCGCTTGGGCCACGCGGTAGGTATCGCGCAGGCCAGCGCATGCAGGGAGTCTGGGCGTATGCCAGAGCGCCGTCTGTACGGTGACGCACGGGTCGTCAAGCGCCGGTCAGCCGTTGTAGAGCGTTCCGGTGCTGAGTGCCGACAATGGATGCAGCATGCCTTGTAATCGAGACTGATCAGGAAAGCGGCAATGCAGACCGGCTTCGATGGTACTCAGGCAGCGGCGCGAAAGGGACGAGTCTGCTTTTCGGTGAGTGTCATCTTGGCCACGATGCCGTCTTTCATCACACAAACGATGCGGCTCGGGTCTTGCAGAATCCGGACATCGGCCAGCGGATCTCCGTCCACCAGAATGATGTCCGCCAGAAAGCCCTCGCGAATCTGCCCCAGCTCATTACCCATTCGCATCAATTCGCCCCCCCACCGCGTAGCGGCAATGATGGCCTCCATCGCCGACATGCCCAGGTATTTGACGAAATGTTCAATGTCGCGGGCATTGGTGCCCACCGGGTTCCAGGCAAAGCCATAGTCACCCCCCGGCAGTACCCGCACTCCGGCGCGCAACAGTTGCTTCATGACCGTGGCGCCATAGTCGAGCGCGTCCTGCACGCCCATGTTGACCGCGAATTCATTGGTGATGCCAAATGAGTCTGCTTCGTGCAATGTGGTGACAGCGATACCGAGCGCCGGCGCCACGAAGATGCGATCGCGTTGCGATTCCATCATCGACAAGGCTTCATCGTCGGCGTAGTTGGCGTGGTAGATCACATCGGCGCCGTGCTTCAGACACCATTTCACCGATTGAGCCGAACGCGCATGCGCTGCAACATTCAAGCCATGGGTAAGACCAACCTCGCAAACCGCGGCTATTTCCGCTTCGGTCATGCAGGTAACCTGGCCTTTGTTGTGGGGGACGAATTCATCGCCGGACGGGTTCATCTTGAGCACGTCGGCGCCTTCACGCACCATCATGCGCGAAACTTTGCGGAACTCATCGGCGCCGTCACAGACTATGGCAAAACTGAGCCTGTCGATGTGGTCGGTGCGCACGTCGCCAAGCCCCGCCGTTGGCGTCATCTCGGGAGAGGCCGCGAGCATGCGCGGGCCCGGGAACTGACCGCTGTTGATTGCATTGCGCACAATGATATCGGTACGCTTGCGTGCCGAAGCGGCGCAGAACAAGCTGGTGAAACCGTTGTTGAGCATCAGTTCGGCATTCTTGATGGCTGCCAGCGCGTGCTCTTCGGGCGGGATTTCTCCGACTTGTTCGACGCGCTCGAAATTGATGAACGAGGGGTGGGCATGCGCTTCGATCAGGCCGGGCATCAAGGTGGCGCCATTGGCTTCGATCACGGTATCGGCGCTGACTTGCAGACTGGTGCCACTGCCACTGCCGGTGGCGGTCGAACCGTAGGCGCTTGTTGTGCTATGTGCGCCTGCGCCACTCAAACGATGGATGCGCTCGATACGGTTGCCCTTGACCAGCACATCGGCCCTGAACGGATGTTGTCCAGTGCTGTCCAGTACCTTGGCATTCTTGATAAGCGTCGCGTTCATGGTGGTGTCCTCGCAGCCTGTTTGGCCGGCTTGCAGTAAAGGTTTGTGTCTGGTCAGGGAATCAACAGATTGGCGCCGACGCCCTGGCGGCTTTC
Source organism: uncultured Burkholderiaceae bacterium (assembly GCA_963976885.1). GTDB lineage: Bacteria > Pseudomonadota > Gammaproteobacteria > Burkholderiales > Burkholderiaceae_E > JAUIAI01. Next base: position 9,053 of record CAXBNM010000099.1, on the reverse strand, counting down.
CAGCCAGCGATGGGCATCGGCCGCATCGGCGAGCGCAAACTCACGGCCGATGTGGGGCGTCAAAATGCCTTGGCGCAAGGCCTGAAACAAGCGTCGGGCACCATCGGCCAGTTGTTCGGTGGAGCTGGTGTAGTCATCAAAGTTTGGGCGCGAAATGGTCAGAGAGCGAGCCGCCAATGCGTCGATGTCCTGCGCGCCGATGTTGCCCGACGCCTGACCGTAGCTGATGAGATGGCCGCGGCTGGCCAGCACTTGTAAAGACCCCGCGTAGGTCTCGCGACCGACGCCGTCGATGACAACGTCAACGCCAACGCCATCGGTGAGGGCGAGCAGGGCTGGCGCGAATTCGACCTCGTTGTAGTTGATGACGGCTTCGCAACCATTGGCCAGGGCCAGTGCCTCTTTGGCTGGCGAACCCACCGTGCCATAGACCCGCGCGCCCAGGGCGCGTGCCCACTGCGTCAGAAGCATTCCTACGCCACCGGCGGCGGCGTGGATGAGCACGGCTTCGCCGGCCTTCAGCACATGGACTTGATGCAGCAGGAATGCCGCGGTCAGGCCTTTGACCATGATCGCGGCGGCGACGTGATCACTGATGTCGTCGGGTAGCCGGACGAGGCGGGCAGCGGGCATGTTGCGCACCGAACTGTAGGCGCCAGGCGGCATGCAGGCATAAGCGACTCTATCACCCGGCGCAAACTGACTGACTTGCTGGCCCACATCGAGAACGACACCGCTGGCTTCAAGTCCTGGTGTGCCGGGCAGGCTGATCAGATCAAACATACCGGTGCGGCAATAGACATCGATGTAGTTAAGACCGATGGCCTGATGGCGTAGCCGCACTTCGTCGGCGGCCGGGGGCGGGACAGTGACCTGCGACGGCTCCAGCACCTCGGGGCCGCCGGTGCGGCTCATGATGATGGCGCTGGCCTGAATGGGGGCGCTGGCGCTGATGGGCGGCGGTACTCGTTTGGGGGTGGCGGGCGCATCGGAACCGGGGCTTGCCATGCGGCCCGTTGGTGCGGATGCCCGCCCGGCATGGGGCGCCGCGGCGTTGCCGGTACCGGGCACAAGCAGCGCTCTGATGGCTTCAAAGCCAGCAACGTAGACACCATCGCCGACCAGTGCGGCCAGTTCGTCCTCACGGCCAGCCGGGCTGTCAAAGGTGCTATGCCACTCCCAGAAGGTGGCACCACCGTCGGTAACCGGGCGCAATTGCAGATGAGCGACATAGCCACCAAGCGGGATCGGGGCTTCCAGCAGGCAATAGCTCATGCTGTAGTGCCGGTCCGACAAGGCCAGCAATTGCTCGCGCAGATGCTCACCGCCTTGCAGATGAAAATTGCGGACCGCGCCGATCAGGTCGGTGGCCAGCCCGCCTTCAAGTGCGCTGTCGCGCACGGCCGGGTGCCAGGAATCGTGACCGTTGAAATCGCGCACCACCCGCCAGACCGCCTCGACAGGGGCGTCGATAATGGTGCTGCGGCGGACGGTAACCATGGCCATCGGCAGCGGCGCTCAGTCAGCGAAAGCGCGATTTGAGCGCATTGAAACCACCCTGGAAGACATTGTTGCCAATGTTGCTCACCAGCGCATCTTCGTCATCGGCCGCGCACTCAAAGCGGGCCGTCCATTCTGCAAAGCAGCGGTTGCCGTCGGTTACCGGATGCAGACGCAGCGTGGCCACATACTCGTGCAGTGGCATCGGACTGTCCAGGATGCTGTAGGTGACCGAATATTCGTAATCGGACAACGCCAGCAATTGTTCGCGAATCTGTCCGCCATCGACCAGCCGGAAATTGCGGATGCAGCCGATCTGGTCGGGTTGCTTGTTCAACTCGATCCGGCTTTCGGCAATGGCCGGATGCCAGGCCGGCAGTGCGTTGAAGTCACGCACCAGCGTCCATACCTCCGGTGCCGGTGCGTTGATGACGCTGGAGACGAATACCATCGCCATCAGTCGGCCCTCGAATCCTTGTCAGCGGGCTTGTCAGCGGCTTTGTGATCACCGCCTTTGCCGTCCGCAGCGGCTGGCGGCTTGATCGACGCCTTGTCGCCCTTGCGAGCGCCGGCGCTCTTGGCCAGCGAGTCGATGTCGCGGGCATTGCGGAAGACGTCGGCCATGTTGCCACCGTCCACGCCGATGTCCTTCATCAGGCTGTCGATCATTGGCGCCTGGACCCGGTAGCGCAGCGCCGAGTTGATGACCTCGTCGGTCACGCTGCCATCGCCGCCGGTGGCGCCGTTGATGCCGTCCACATGCAGGATATTGATGCCGTTGATTTTCTCCATCGGCCGTACGCTCTCGCGCACAATGCCTTCCAGTTTGTCGAGCAGGCGCTTGCGCAGCTGCGACGAACGCGCCTCATCGGAGAGCAGGTTCTCGGCTTCGTTCAGGCCGCGATTGCCTTCGGCATCGATCGCGTAGCGAATCTGCGCCACCTCGGCGAGCAGCTTCTCGGTGTCGGCGCGCGCCTGGGCTTCGATCCGCTGCGTTTGCGCCTGGCTGTTGGCGGCTTCTTTTTCGGCCTCGGCACGGGCGGTGATACGCAAGCCTTCGCGTTCGACCTCAAGCGAGGCATTGATCAGATCGAGCATCTTGCGACGTTCGGCAATCTCGCGTTCGCGGGCGGTAAAGGTTTTCTCTTCGGCTGCCACCGCTTTGGCTCGTTCAGCCTCGGCTTCGGCCATCGCTGCCGAGCGAGCCCGTGACCGTTCGGTGACTTCGATCGTCTTGTTCATCTCTGCCAGTTCGATGGCCTTCTGCTGTTCGATCGTCAGCTTGCGAACTTCCAGCTCCAGCGCGATGCGGGCCTCCTGCAAGGCCCGGTCGGTGGCAATGCGTGACTGTTCGACGGCCTCGTTGGCGCGTACCTCTTCGGTCTCGAAAGCCTGACGCTTGGCAATTTCCAGCGACTGCAGTTGCTGTTCGCGGGCGATGCGTACCTGGTCAAGGAGTTGATCCTGCGCCACACGGGTGCGGTTGATGTCCAGTTCGGCTTCCAGCTCGGCTTTACGGGCGTGAGCATTGGCGGCGGTGACATCAAGCGCCTTGGTCGCCAATGCGATCTCGCGTTCACGCTCGGCCAGTTCGTTGGCTTTGCGGCGCTCGACTTCCAGCCGTTCCTGCTCCTGATTGCGCGAAATACGCTCACGCTCAAGCTGCAGATCGACCGCAATCCGTTCCGATTCGATCTGCTTCTGGCTCTGCACCTCCGCCTCTTCAATGGCTCGGCGTCGTTCGATCTCGCGGCGCTGATTGGCCTCTTCGGTACCGATCCGGGAGGCTGTCAGGGCTTGTTCATGGGCAATTCGTGATTTCTCGACTTCTTCATTGGCGGCCAGACGGGCTTGCTCGGCTTCCTGCTCGCGCAAGGCTCGCTCGCGAGCCAACTCGGACTGCTGCACTGCGCGGCGAATCTGAATTTCCCGTTCTTGTTCGATACGGGCATATTCACCCTCACGATCAATCTGCAACACCTGCTGCTCGGCCTCAAGGTTGCGATGGCGAATTTCCACCATCGTCTGCTGCTCGACGTCATTGCGCTGACGGCGCCGCGCCTCAATGGTTTCGGTCAGCTGCGTCAGACCTTCGGCATCGAAGATATTGGTCGGGTCAAAGAATTCAGTCGAGGTCTGGTCAAGATCGGCCAGCGCCACCGACTCAAGCTCCAGACCGTTGAGCAGCAAAGTGGCACCGGCTTGCTCGGCCACTTGCACCATGTAGTCGTTGCGCCGCTCATGCATTTCTTCAAGCGTCATCGTAGCGGCTACCGTGCGCAGCGCACTCGAAAAACGCCCCTCGAGAAGCTCACGCAAGCCCTCTGGCTGCATGGCGCGACGGCCCAGGGTCTGCGCGGCCAGCGCCACCGATTCCTCATCCGGGCGGATACGCACGAAGAACTCGACCGAGATGTCGACCCGCATCCGGTTTTTGGTGATGAGGGCTTGTTGCTCGCTGCGCTTGACATCGATGCGCATCGTGTTCATGTTGACCAGCGTCATTTCATGCAACACGGGCACTACGAACGCGCCATCATTGATGGCGACCTTCTGCCCCAGAAAGCCGGTTCGCACAAACGCGATGTCTTTGGTCGGGCGTCGGTACAACCACCGCAGCAAATAGACCGCTGCCGTGATCACGACGATCAGTATGATCAGCCACAGGATCAGGCTGCCAAGAATGGATGCCGTCATAGGAATATCTCCAAGGTCACAAGTTCAGCGTCAGGAGGGCAAAGCCCCGCCATGACATCAGTCAAAACTAATCTGTTTGAAACGACGGGTCTGATCGGTCAGGGCCAGTTCCGTTGGCAGGCGCTCCATCGAACTGGCACCGTAAAAGCCATGGCAATGCTCGGTGTTCTTGAGAATGAAGTCGGCATCCTCGGGCTGCGCCACCGGGCCGCCATGCGCCAGAACGATGGCGTTCGGGTTCACTTTGAGCGCCGCACGCGCCCAACTGTCCACCAGCGCCGGACATTGCTCCAGGGTCAGTGCCGTGTCGGCGCCGATCGAGCCACCGGTGGTCAGACCGAGGTGGCAGACGATGATGTCGGCGCCGGCCTTGGCCATGGCCGTTGCATTGTCTTCATTGAACACATAAGGCGTCGTGAACATGTCTTTGCTGTGGGCGAGGGCGATCATGTCAACCTCCTGGCCGTAGGTAATGCCGGTCTCTTCGAGATTGGCCCTGAACGAGCCATCGATCAGCCCTACGGTGGGAAAGTTCTGCACGCCGGAGAAGCCAACTGCTTTCACATCATCGAGAAACTTGTCGAATATGCAGAACGGGTCGGTTCCGTTCACGCCGGCCAGAACCGGGGTGTTTTTGGTGATCGTCAAGACCTCGTGCGCCATCTCCATCACGATCTCATTGGCATTGCCGTAGGCCATCATGCCGGCCAGCGAACCCCGGCCAGCCATCCGGTAGCGGCCCGAGTTGTAGATGACAATCAGATCAATACCGCCGTTCTCTTCACATTTGGCGGACAAGCCGGTACCGGCGCCACCGCCGATGATCGGCTGCCTGAGACGGACCATTTCCTGGAATCTGGCGAGCAGTTCCTTGCGTTCAAATCGGGCCATTCAGGCGCTCCTTGTTCGGGTAGGTAGGTGGTGAATTTCGCGCAGACAGGCAACGACCTGTCGGGCGAAGAGGTCATCGTTGATATTGGCGGGGACTCTGATGATGCGTCGATTGCCGCCCGTATTGGTATTGGCTTCGATGGCGTCGAACAACACGCGATTGGCCTGCGGGTCATGAAACGGCTGGCCTGCTGCGTCCAGGCCCGATGAACCGCCCTCAGGCAGCAAAAAGCGCACTGGCCCTTGCATCTGATTGAGCCGGGAGGCAATCCACTCGCCCAGCCAGCGGCATTCCTCGGCGGTGGTGCGCATCAAGGTGACGTTCGGGTTATGGACGACGAACTTGCGCTGTCGAAAGGCTGCCGGCACAGTTGCCATCGGGCCGAAGTTGACCATGTCGAGCGCGCCCGTCGAACCGACATAAGGCACCCGAGTGCGAATGATGGCGCCCATCCGGTCCTCGGTGGCGGGAAAAACACCGCCCACATGCATGTCCGCCAGTTCGGTTGTCGTCAGGTCGAGCACGGCGCTGATCTCGGCCCCGTCGACCAGTTTTTCCATCGCGCGACCGCCGGTGCCGGTAGCGTGAAAGACCAGACAGTCATAGTCCGATTGCAGTTGGCGGGTAACCGCTTGCACGCACGGGGTGGTCAGGCCGAACATGGTAAGACCGAGGGCGGGCTTGGCGTCGGCCTGCTCGGCCTGGCGTTGCTCGCGGCTGGGGGCGCTGCGGATCATGCCCGCCAGAGCGCTGGCCGCATTGCGCAGAATATTGCGACTGACTCGGTTGATGCCTTGCACATCGGTGACCGCATTGAGCATCATGATGTCGGCCGGGCCAACATACGAGCCAACATCGCCAGAGGCGACGGTCGAGACGATGAGTTTAGGCAAGCCGACCGGCAGGGTGCGCATCGCGGGCGCAACCAGTGAGGTGCCACCGGAGCCACCAGCAGAGATCAAGCCGCCAATATCTCGCTGCCGGCTGATCCAGACCACAAAGGCTTCGCTCATCGCGGTGACAGCGCGGCCACGGTCACCGTTGAACACCGCGCCGCTGCCTTGCGGATGACAGCTCGCGACCTCGACGGCCGTGACATCGGCGCGCGGGCCATTACCGCTGGTCGACAAATCTACCGTGCGTGTCGTAATACCAAGGTCGCGCAGTTGATCGCGCAGAAAATTGAGTTCAACCTGCTTGGTGTCGAAGGTGCCCGCGATGAGCGCTGTCCGGCCGAACATGTCGGCGACCCGGGCCATTGGCTTGAGCGCGATGGGGCGGGCGCTGCGCTCGGGGTGGTTCGCGTCGGTGACGGCACCAGTGCTGAGGGGGCGCTGGCCGATGGCGGGGAAGTTGGTGCGCCACCGGTTGGGGGCGCCACTGCCACGACTGGCCGCTTCTGCCGCCACCGGCCGGGTGGCCGCGGGTGTGGCGGCGACGTAAAGCCGGCTGACCGTCGCGGGGGCGGCCGCCTCGGACACGTCGCCGGCTTCGTTATCAGCGGATGGTTCATCGTCGCCGTGACGGCCGACGCCAAGCAAGCGCTGCTGCAGGGCGCGGTCAGCGGCCAGTTCGGCAGCCGGCATCACACGATTGATGCGGCCGTTGACCATGATGGCCACTTGCTCGGCAACTTCTGTGGCCACGCCGATGTTCTGCTCAACCAGCAGCACCGCGAAGTCGCCGTCGGCAGCAATGTCGCGCAACATGTTCTCGACCTGTTGCACGATGACCGGCGCCAGACCTTCGGTCGGCTCGTCCATGATCAACAGATACGGATTGGCCAGCAGCGCGCGTGAGATGGCCAGCATCTGCTGCTCGCCGCCCGACAGTTGCGAGCCGCCATTGCTGCGTCGTTCGGCCAGTCGGCCAAAGGTGTCGTAAATGCGTTCGACCGTCCAGGCCCCATCGTCAGCATTGCGAGCGGCCAGGCGCAGATGTTCATCGACGGTCAGGCTGGGCCAGATGCGCCGGCCCTGCGGGACATAGCCGATACCAAGGTTGGCGATGACGTTGGGCGCGCGACCGCGGATTTCGCGGCCTCTGAACTTGATGGAACCGCGCCGGGACTGGGTCAGTCCCATGATGCTGTTGCAAAGCGTGGTCTTGCCCATGCCGTTGCGACCCACCACCGACAGAATGCCTCGTGGCAGGTTCAGCTCAACCCCCTGGATCGCATGCGACTCGCCGTAGTAGACGTGCAAGTCCCTGATGGCGAGCATCATGTCGGTGCGGTCATGACCCGGTGTGCGCTCAGCCATGGGCGCCACCGAGATAAATCTGTTGCACCTGTGGATTGTTTTCGATCTCTTCAGGCGTCCCTTCCTTGAAGATGCGGCCGTTGTGCATCATCGTTACCGATTCGACCACGCGCAGCGCCACATCCAGATCATGCTCGATGATGATGTAGCCGATATGTTCCGGCAGCGAGGTCAGGATTTCGATCAGATCGGTGCGTTCGGTGGGCGAAAGGCCGGCTGCGGGTTCGTCGAACAGAATGAATCGGGGCGCACCGGCCAGAGCCATGCCGATTTCCAGCTGGCGTTGCTGACCATGACTGAGTTCGGCAACCGGCACATTGCTGACCGTATCCAGATGAACCAGTTCAACAATCTGACGCGCCGACATCAGCGTGCTGTCATCGGCGCCTGGGCGCAGCAACGAGTAGCGGCCACGGGTAACCCCGCGACAGGCCAGAAACACGTTGTCCAGCACACTCAGGCCATTGAACAGTAATGAAATCTGATAGGTACGGCGCAGGCCACGGCGAATCCGCTCATGCGCCGGATAGTCGGTGACGTCTTCGCCGAAAAAGCGGATCGTTCCCGCCGTGGGCGGGAAGTCTCCGGTGATCGCATTGAACAAGGTGGTCTTGCCGGCTCCGTTGGAACCGAGCACCGCCCGGCGCTCACCGGCGCGCACCGCAAGGCTGATGCCTTCCAGTGCGACCAGTGCGCCGAAATGGCGACTGACCCCATCCAGTTGCAGCGCATAAGTACCTGCGTTGCTCAGACGGCTGGATATCGAATCAGCCATGGTGCAGGGCTCCGCCGATCAAGACCATTATCCTCACGACTTACTTGCACTCAGGGTTGTCACGACTGACCGGGCCGAGAGCCAGAAACTCTTTCTCGTCCATACCAAGCCGTTGATTGACGTTCTTGACGATCTTGACAACCTTGTTCACCAGCTTGCCGTCCGGCCCTTCAACGACTTCGGTCACGAAGTTGTCGCCGATGGCCTGACGGTTCTTGTCGAGCTTGATCATCCCCGTCGGGGTTTCGAACTCAAGGCTGGAGAGTGCTTCTTTAAGCTTTTTCTGACCGTTGGACAGATCACCACCTACCTTGTCGAGCGCCAGCAAAGCGGCTTTGGTGTTCACGTAGTAGGCATGGGCGAAGATTGACGGTGACGGAAAGCCGTTGGGATATTCGTCCTGATAGGCTTTGACGAAAGCCTTCCAGCGCGGATCGTCCCAGGTGTCGGCAATCGGGCTGCCGGCAGGCGTGCCAACCACGAAGTCACGGGTGCGTCCCTTGGAGCCGAGCACGCTTTGATCGACGGTAATGGTGCCGCCAATCAGCGGTGTGTCGCCGCCGGCCTGTTCATACTGGGTCAGGAAGTTGATGGAGTCGGCGCCGCCCAGAGCCACATAAATGGCATCAATATCGTCGGGCAGGCCGGCAATCACTGACGAGTAGTCTTTGTTGCCAAGGGGCACCCAGAACTTGGCGCTGACCTTGCCGCCCAGTTTGCAGTACGGGACCATGAAACCGAGCACCTGGGTGTAGGGGAATGAGTAGTCTTCGGCCAGCACTGCAACTTTCTTGTAGCCCTTGTCGTTGTAGACATAGTCGGCCACGCCGGACATCCACTGTGCGCCTTCCATATTGAAGCGGAAGAAGTTCTCGGCAGGGTCACGCAAGGTGGTGTCCTGAGCGCCCGAGGCACCGTTGATGAAGGT
>CAXBNM010000098.1:0-14109 GCA_963976885.1 uncultured Burkholderiaceae bacterium | reverse complement strand
CGTATTGCGTTCTGGCGGGCGCTGGGCGCGCAGCGGCTGTCCAACGACATGACCGAGCTGATGAAGCGCAGCAATACCGCGCTGGCCCGAGCCCGGCAGATCGAGCAGCAAGGCTTGTTGCCGCAGTCGCAGGCGCTCGCCTATCAGCGTGCGCTGCTTGACTCGACCACCTTGTTGCAAGTACGCCGTCAGGATCTCGAAGTGGCCAAGTCGGAACTGTCGGCATTGATGAACCTGCGCCCGGGCACGGATTTCATCCTCGCCGAAACCGACGAGCGTGAGTTGCCGCCGTTGCCGGCCGATCTCGAGCGTCTCGAGACCATTGCGCTTGAGCAGCGCCCGGAGCTGCGCGAGGAAGACTATCGCCGGCGCATCAGTGTCAACGATACGCGCCGTGCCATTGCTTCGGTGTTGCCGGGTATTTCCTTCGACGCCGGCTGGCAGTACGACTCGAACCGGTTCCTCTATAACAGTTCATGGGTAGAGGCGGGTCTGCGTGTGTCGGGCGATCTGTTCCGGATGGCATCGTTGCCGGCAGTGCGTCGTGCCGGTGATGCGCAACTGGATGTCGATGACACCCGGCGTCTTGCTCAGGCCATGGCCGTGCTGACCCAGGTTCGGGTGGCCGCGCTACGCTACAACCTGTCGCGCGACGAACTGGAAACCATGACCGACAGCGCACGCGTCGACAAGCGTCTGGCCAACTTTGCTCAGGCTTCGGCCAGTTCGCGGGTCGACTCCGAGCTCGAACTGATTCGAACCGAAGCGCGGGCCTTGTTGTCGGCCTACCAGCGTCAGATTGCCTACGCCAATGCCCAGAATGCCTGGGGACGCTTGTACAACTCACTGGGTCTGGATTTGACACCGGGTGAAGCCAATCTCGATCTCAATCAACTCAGTTCGCTGGTGGGTACCTCGCTCAATGTCTGGCATCAGGGGGTGTTCAAGCGGCCGCAGCCGGAGCAGCCCGCCCAGGCGCGGGCCACGGTCGGCGAAGTCCGTCTCGAGCTCAGCGGCGTCGATGCATCCATTCGTGATTGGGTGCGCAAAGGTCTGACGCAGTCGCTGGCCGAGCAAGGCGTTGCGGTTACTGACGACCCGACCGCCGACTGGGCCATGCATGTGAAGACCGAAGTCAGCGCCGATGGCATGGCCGGGCCGCGTGTTGGTGTCTGGCAAATGGCCATGCATCGCCGCGGCGGACTTGGCATTGATAATGCACGGTATCAAAGCGAAATTCCGGGCCCCATGAATGGCGCGAGCGTCCAGGCGCTGACCCGAATGGCTGCTGAGGCTTACACCGATATCGTGGTCAGTCGTCTGGCCGGCCCGAAGTCGACCTTCGTGAGTCGCTGAGTCGATGCTGATGTCTTTTTCCAGGCGGGCGCTGCGCGTTCACATCGGTCAGGTGATCGCTGGCGCCTTGCTGGGCAGCATGCTGGTGGCGACGGCTCAGGGCCAGACCGGCAACACGACTGCGCCCGTTGAACGACCGCGGGTCCTTGTCGTGCCAGCCCAGGAAACCACACTGGTTTCGCAAACGGTCAGTCAGATCACCAGCCTGGAAGGCACGCTGGGCGCAAGCTTCAAGCGCGGCGCGCCGCTGGTGCGCTTTGACTGCAGCGAGCTGGAAGCGCGGCGCGGTATTGCCGACGCCGATGTCGTGCTCGCCAACACCGAGCTCGACGCCAAGAAGCGCCTGAAGGAACTGAAAGCTGCCGGTGATGTGGAAGTTGCGCTGGCGCAGGCAGCCGTGCAGAAGGCGCAGGCGCAACTGAAACTGGCCACGGTGCAACTGGAGCCGTGCCGGGTGCTGGCCCCGTTCAACGGACGCGTCGTCAAACGGCATGTGTCGCGTTATCAGGGCGTGCGCATCGGCGACCCCTTGCTAGATATCGTGTCCAGCGGCGCGCTCAAGCTGCGTCTGAATGTGCCCTCGCACTGGCTGGCCTGGCTCAAACCGGGGTCAGGCTTTACCGTCACCGTCGATGAAACCGGCAAGGACTATCCGGCGGCCGTGACGGTAATCAACGCGCGGGTCGACGCCGCCAGTCAGTCCATCGAGATCGAGGCCGACATCAAGGGCCGGCATGCCGAATTGCTGAGCGGCATGAGTGGTTCGGCCACCTTTGGCGGACCGACAGGTCAGTAAGCGATGAGTGGATCGAAGGCGTTGCCGCAAGGCGCGTCCGGAGATGCCGGCAGCGGCGCCCCGGCTCCCACTGCGGCTGGCGCGCTGGCCAGCACTGCCACGCCGGTACCGGTCACCGATCCGGCGCAGATGTCGGCAGCGCTGGCCGCCATGCGCCAGCAGGGCGAGCGCTGGCGCAACTACGCTTATCTGCTCGAGCGCATTCGGCAGGCGCGCAATCTCAATGAACTGACTTTTTCGCTGGCCAATGAAGTCTGGCAGCTCTTTCCGTATACGCAGGGTTTTGTCTGGCAGCTGCGCGGCACCGGCTCGCAGTTGCGGACGGTATCGGGGCTGGCCCAACTGGCCGGCGACTCGCCGCTGACGACCTGGCTGCACCGCCTGGGGCGCTGGCTGCAGGGCCGACTGGAAGCAGGCGAAACACCCGAGGCGATGTTCGTGCAGATCGACGATGTGCCGGACAATCTGCGCGATGGCTGGCGCGAATGGTTGCCGGCGCTTTTGTATGTGCAGCCGGTGCTGGCACCGGCCAGTCAGACCGGTGACGCACGGGCCGTCTTGCTGGGCTTTGTCGGCTATGCGCTTGCCAACGCCCCCTCAGACCGGGTGCAGGAGTTCACGACACGGGCCGTGGCCGCCTACGGCGACGCCTGGCATCGACTGGCACCGGCGGGCCGTGCACCGCGGGCCTGGCGGCGCTGGGCGGCATGGCTGGCCGTGCTGGCGCTGGTGGCGGCATTGTTCATCCCGGTGCGTCTGTCGGTGCTGGCGCCGGCCGAGATCGTCGGTCTCGACGCGGTTGCGGTCAATGCGCCGATGGAAGGGGTGATCAAATCGTTTGCCGTTGCGCCCAATCAGACCGTCAGCAAGGATCAGCTGCTATACACGCTCGACGACACGACTTTGCGCAACAATCGTGAAGTGGCGGCGCGGCAACTGGAAGTGGCACGTGCCGATGCGCTCGCCGCGGCGCAGAAGTCGTTTGCCAATGTCGCCAGCCGTGCCGAACTCGCTTCGCTCAACGGAATCGTTGCCGAACGCGAGGCCGAACTGGCGTCGGTAGTAGACCGGCTGGCACGCATCGAGGTGCGGGCACCAGCCGATGGCGTGGCGGTGTTCGCCGACATCAATGACTGGCAAGGCAAACCGGTACGCACCGGTGAGCGGGTCATGTTGCTGGCCAACCCTGAAAAGCCGGGGCTGCTTGTCTGGCTGCCAGTGCCCGATGCCATCAATCTCGAAACGGGCGCGGCGGTCAAGGTCTACCTGCAGGTGGCGCCGCTCGATCCGCTGCCCGGTGAGTTGTTCGAAACCAGTTATCAGGCGGTCGCTTCGCCGCTGGGCGTGCAGTCGTACCGGTTGCGGGCCCGCTTTGACGAACTCACGCCGGCGCAGCAACAACGCGTGCGCATCGGTCTGAAGGGCACGGCCAAAATCTATGGCGAGCAGGCCGCGCTCGGTTATTACCTGTTTCGCCGGCCGCTGGCGGCGCTTCGCCGGCTGACCGGGCTGTGAGCGCGCCGCGGTGAGTGCGGCTACCGCCGGCCAGTTGCTGCCACTGGCGCCGCTGCGCGAAGATCTGAAGCTGTTCGCCGCAACCGCCAATCGTGATGGTTCGCCGGCCTGGGTCATTCAGGACCCGGTCACGAACCGTTTTTTCCGGATTGGCTGGCTTGAATTTGAAATTCTCGCTCGTTGGGGAATGCGCGACCCGGCCGCGGTCGCGCAAGCCGTCAGCGCCGAAACCCCGTTGCAGATTGCCGCTGAAGATGTTCAGGAAGTGGGTCGCTTCTTCCGGCGTCAGCAGTTGGTTCAGGTCACTGAGGCAAGCGGCGTGGCCTTTCTGAGCGAACTGGCCCGGCGCTCGAAGCTGTCGCACTGGAAGTGGCTGCTCAGCAATTATCTGTTCATCCGGGTGCCGTTGGTGCGCCCGCAACGCTTCCTGCAATGGCTCGCTCCCTGGTGCGACCTGTTCTATACGCGCAGTTTCAAGGTTCTGGCGGTGCTGGCCACTGTGCTCGGCCTGGTGCTGGCTTTGCGTCAGTGGGATGTCTTTGTCGGCACCTTTACTGACTTCATGTCGGTGCAGGGGATTGCCGGCTATCTGGTGGCCATTGCGGCGGCCAAGACTTTGCATGAAATGGGCCATGCCATCACGGCGACGCGCCTGGGGGTAAGAGTGGCGCACATGGGCGTGGCTTTTCTGGTGCTCTGGCCGATGCTCTACACCGATACCGGCGAGAGCTGGAAGCTGTCGCGCCGGCGTGATCGCTTTCGGATTGCCGCCGCCGGCATGGCCATCGAACTGGCGCTGGCGGGCTTTGCCACGCTGGCCTGGTCGCTGGCACCGGAAGGCGGGTTGCGCAGCGCGTTGTTCTTCCTGGCTACAACGAGCTGGATTCTCACGCTCGGCATCAATGCCAGCCCCTTCATGCGTTTCGACGGTTACTTTCTGCTCTCCGATGCGCTCGATCTGCCCAACCTGCACGCCCGCAGTTTTGCGCTGGCCCGGGCCGCGCTGCGGCGGACCTTGTTTGGTTGGGATGAGCCCGATCCCGAACCGTTCAGTCCTGGCTTGCGACGCTTCTTGCTGGTGTTTGCCTGGCTGACCTGGGCGTATCGGCTCGTCGTCTTTCTCGGCATTGCGGTGGCCGTTTACTTGTTTTTCTTCAAGGTGCTTGGCATCTTTCTGTTTATAGTCGAACTGGTCTGGTTTCTTGCCAGGCCACTTTGGAGTGAAGTTCAGGTGTGGATCAATCGACGGCATGAAACCGGCAGCGCCCGTACCGCGTTGCTGGCGCTGCTGCTGGCCGGCGTTTTTGCGGTGATGGCCTTGCCGTGGCAGGGCGAAGTGAGCGGCCCGGCATGGTTGCATACCGCGCAGAGTCAGATGCTGTACAGCCCGTTTGCGGCGCGGCTGGTGAGCATCGTCGACAACGGTGAGGTGCAGGCCGGTCAGGTACTGGCCGAACTCGATTCGCCCGATATCCGCAGTCGTGCGGGGCGCTTGAATACGGTGGCTGAAACCTTGCGCCGCCAGGCCGATCAGAGTGTGGGCCGTGCTGATGGCACCGCACGTCGCAACCTGATCATCGAGCAATTGGGGGGTCAGCTGGCCCGGCTTGAATCCGAGCGCCAGGAGTTGGCGCGTTTGCGACTGGTCGCCCCCTTTGCCGGTCGCATTGTCGACCGTGAGCATGACTTGCAGGCCGGTGCCTGGGTGAGCGCCGACGAGCCATTGGCGACACTGATCGATCCGTCCTCCTGGGTCATCGATGCACTGGTTTCGCAAGACGATGTGGCGCGAGTGCAGGTGGGGGCGTCGGTGCGCTTTTACCGTCAGGGCGATCCCGGCGCGCCACTGACGGGCGCGGTCGTGTCGATCGACACGGTCGTTGCACAGTCTTTACCTGACCCGATCTTCAATGCCGATTTCGGTGGCCCGGTGGCAACGGTACGTCTGCCTGAGGGCCGGATCGTGCCGCGCGACCCGAAGTATCGGGTCCGTATCTCGCTGGCGGCCGATCAATCCGAACAGTTGGCCGGGCAGGTGAGCCTTGGTGCGGTCAGCATCGAGGGGGCTCGTCGCAGCCCGCTGATGCACTGGTTGCGCACCGCTGCCTCGGTGCTGGTCAGAGAAAGCGGCTTCTAGCCCGCACCGGCCGGCCCTGCCGGTTGATCCCCTTGTCAGCATCTTCCATCGGGACAGACGCTCCCGTTGCAGACAGTGTTGAGTCACCCAACAGCGGGCCGATTTTTCACGTGAACCTGCTGCCTGTTGTCCGGGTGATGGTCGACATCGGTGTGCTGTTGCGCCGCATGAGTCAGCGGCCTCGAAGGCGTTGGGGGCCTACTTCAGCGTGCGCGGCTTCCACCAGTTGGGCGCAGCGGCCTGCACGGCGCCACTTTCATGCAAGCGATTGGCCAGTTCAAGCGAAGCCATTCCCGCATCGGCATTGAACAGCCAGAGTTCGTACTGGCTGTTGGTCGCATCGCTCGGTGCGCCCACCGGGCCTTGCACCTGAGTGTCGAATTGCTGGGCCAGTGCGGCGGCCGCCTCGATATCGATGGCCCGTGGCATGTGCACCAGCACGCCGCCGGGCAGTGCACCGGCAATCCGGCCACTGGCAGCATCGACAAACAACGGTGACGTGCCTTCGGCTTGCTCGGTCTGAGCCGCTTTGGAGCCTAAGGCCGGCGTGCTGCGCAGTTCGGGTTGTGCTTTACGTTTGTCGGCCGTGCCGAAATCGGCAATCGTGTCTGCTTCGGTGACCAGCGCCCGTTTGCGTTTGCCGTCATACCAGTACAGTGCGGTGCTGCCGGCCTGGACTGATGTCGACGCAGCCTTGGTTGCTGACGTTGATTTGCCCGATTTGGACAGCACCGGCAGGTCGGCCCGATTGATGATTGTTTCGGCACCGGCGGTTGTGATGCCCGCCGTCAAAAAGGCAGCTGTCAGAATCAGTCGACGGGCGCCATGGCCTCGGATTGGCTTGCGCATGATGTCAGCTTCCATAAAAAGTCAGAGCCCAGCGTTTGAAGGTGCCTTGGTCGTCGCCTATGAGAATGGCGTCGGCGACGCCCATCGTCCAGACGCCATCGGCAGGTTCGCCCATATGACGCACCGAGCCGAACGGCCAGTCGTCGTAGCTGCCGCAGGAGTCGCCGGCACCGGCCGGACTGCACAAGCGGTCATCGGCCAGTTCGCTGATCAGTCCGTTGGGGCTGCTCAGGTTGACGCGCAGATCGCCGTTGTAGGTGTGGTCGGTCGTCAGGCGGATCTCGACGAACTCGATCTTGCTGATGGCGCAGCCCGTCACGGTAATGGAATCTTCAATCGTGGTGATCGCCGGGGCCGGGTCGGGCAGCGGCCGATTGGGGTTGCTGACAAACGGACCGCAGGTCTTGAGCGATTCGCTGCCGCCAACCGAGGTCCAGGAAGTGGCCGCTGCCACCGCCGCTGCGGCGTTGGCGGTGCCGAAGCCGTACTTGGGATTGAAATTGAGGCCGAAGTTGGTCGTCCACTCGGCATCGAATTCGTCGTTCTTGCGGGCCGTACTGGCCAGAATCAGTTGCACGTCACGCCAGGTGAGCTGCGGATTGGCGGCCAGCATCAGGGCGGCGACGCCGGCGACTATCGGCGTACTGGCAGAGGTGCCCGAGAAGTTGCTGCGGTAGTCGTTAAGCAGCGCCGTGGTGGTGATGCCAGCGCGGTTGTTGCTCGAACTGCCGCAGACCAGAAAGTTGGCGCCGCGCTCGCCATAGGCGGGCTGCTTGCCCATGTTGTCAACGGCGCAGGTGGTGATCAGGCCCAGCTTGTTGACATAGCCGTCGTAGTTCGAGTTGTCGCTGTAGCAAGCCTGCGTGTCGGCATTGACGCCATAGCATCCGCCGTTGCCACCAGGAAAGGTATAAATAGTGCCTTTACCGTTGCGGCCGTTTCTGATGCCATTGTCGATGGCCCGCACGAACGATGATTCAGCCGGGTTCAACTGACCGTTGTCGGGGCTGCCCCAGCTGTTGTTGTAGACGTCAACAATGGCCAGTTCGCGATTGAGCGCATCGGCAATATCGCTGTCCAGGCTGGTGGCCAGCGCGTTGAAACCGACCAGGTTGGCGCGTGGCGCCACGCCGGCGACGCCCTTGGCGTTGTTGTCGCGGGCGGTGATCAGGCCGGCGACCGCCGTGCCATGGCTCTGACTGCTGCTGCACGGCAACGGAAAAGACGAACCGCGACGCTGCGAGCGGTAGTTGTAGCTTTTGCCTGCAGTAACGTTGGCAACCAGGTCTTCGTGAGTGACTTCGACGGCGTCATCGACAACCGCCACCTGAATCTGTGCACCACGGGTGGTATTCCATGCCTCGAAAACCCGATTGTCATTGCCACTGATGCCGCCAAACTGGCCGGTATTACTCAGATGCCACTGATCTGCGAGGCGTGGATCGGTCCCGACGGCGCCGGCGGCGGTGGCTGCGCTGTATTGCAGGTCGCAACTCGACTCGTTCAGCCCGGTCCCGCTATCCGTTGAGCCGCCACCACCGCCGCCGCCGCCACAGGCTGCTGTCAATGCGGTGGCAGTCAGCAATATCAGGGGTTTCAGGGCGAAAAAGCGGCGCATCGGCAGTGTCTCGGAAGAGTTGAGGGCAGGTGGGCATGGGAGTGGCGAGAGTCTAACGGCATTTTTCTTGCACCACTGCGAAACAATTCCTGTTCTGGCCGTTGTTGGTAAGTGCTCGTGAACCGTCCAGCGTACCCGTTAAGGCCTGCAACGGCTTGTAAGTTATCCGGTTTTCTTCGTCTACTATTGCAGTAAATCCCGCCCGTCATTCGGATTCAGAAAAACGGCTGGTGTGTGGGCCAGGTTGACGACAGATATCGAGACTATGCGAAAAATCAAGAAGATTCTGGTAGCAAACCGTTCGGAGATAGCAATCCGGGTCATGCGCGCCGCAGCCGAGCTGGGCATTCGCACCGTGGCAATCTATTCCCACGAAGACCGTTTTGCCTTGCACCGTTTCAAGGCAGATGAAAGTTATCAGGTAGGCGCTGGCAAGAAACCCTTGCAGGCTTATCTCGATATCGACGATGTGATCCGGATCGCGCGGGCCGCAGGCGCTGACGCGATTCATCCCGGCTACGGCTTTCTGTCCGAAAACCCTGATTTCGCCACCGCCTGTGAAGCCGCCGGCATTGCCTTCATTGGCCCGCGCGCACAGGTGATGACAACGCTGGGCAACAAGGTGTCGGCTCGTCATGCGGCGGTTGCTGCCGATGTGCCGGTAATGCCGGCCTCCGAGCCGCTTTCTCATGACATGGACGAGGCCCACGCCGCGGCCGCTGCCGTGGGTTACCCGGTCATGCTCAAGGCCAGTTGGGGCGGCGGTGGGCGCGGCATGCGCGTCATCGAATCTGCCGACGATCTGGGCCCGCAAATCGAGGTCGCCCGGCGCGAAGCGGCCAGTGCGTTTGGCAATGACGAGGTCTATGTCGAAAAGCTGGTGCGCAATGCGCGCCACGTCGAGGTGCAACTGCTGGGTGATCAGCATGGCAACTTGCTGCATTTGTTCGAGCGCGATTGTTCGGTTCAGCGACGCAATCAGAAAGTGGTTGAACGGGCGCCGGCGCCGTATCTGAGCCAGAGTCAGCGTGAGGCCATCTGCACGGCGGCCATCAAACTGGGCAAGGCGGTCAATTACACCCATGCCGGCACGGTCGAATTCCTGATGGATGCCGATACCGATGAGTTCTATTTCATCGAGGTCAATCCGCGTATTCAGGTCGAACATACCGTTACCGAAGCGGTTACCGGCATCGACATTGTCAAGGCGCAGATCCGCATCACCGAAGGTGCGCGCGTGGGCGACGCCGATGGCGCCTTGCCCGAGCAATCGGCGGTGCGCCTGAACGGTCATGCGTTGCAATGTCGCGTGACGACCGAAGATCCGGAAAACAACTTCACCCCCGACTACGGCCGCATTCAGGCCTATCGCTCGGCTGCCGGCTTCGGCGTGCGGCTCGATGCCGGTACTGCTTATTCCGGCGCGGTGATCACGCCGTTCTACGACTCGCTGCTCGTCAAGGTAACCGCCTGGGCGCCGACCGCGGCCGAGGCGGTCAAGCGAATGGATCGTTGCCTGCGCGAATTTCGCATTCGCGGCGTGGCCAGTAATCTGCAGTTTGTCGAAAATGTCATCAACCATCGCAAGTTTCTCGATGGCACGCTGACCACGCGCTTCATTGACACCACACCCGAGCTGTTCAAGTTCAGCAAGCGGCGCGATCGTGCGCAGAAGCTGCTGCGCTATGTGACCGAAATTACCGTCAACGGTCATGCCGATGTTGCCGGCCGGCCCAAGCCGGACTTCGATCACCTCCATCTGCATCTGCCCGAGCGCAAGCTGATCGGAGAGCCGCCGCCCGGCACGCGCACCTTGCTCAAAGAGCTGGGGCCTGAAAAATTCGCCGCCTGGATGCTGGCTGAAAAGCGCACCTTGCTGACCGACACCACGATGCGTGATGCGCATCAGTCGTTGTTTGCCACCCGGATGCGCACCATCGACATGTTGCGTATTGCGCCGTATTACGCGCACATGTTGCCCGGCCTGTTCTCGCTCGAGTGCTGGGGCGGAGCTACCTTCGATGTCTCGATGCGCTTCCTGAAGGAAGACCCGTGGCAGCGGTTGCAACAGATTCGCGCGGCAGTGCCCAACACGATGCTGCAGATGCTGTTGCGGGCCAGCAATGCGGTCGGCTATACCAACTACTCGGATAACGTCGTCAAATATTTTGTTGAACAGGCCGCGCATAACGGTATCGACCTGTTCCGTGTTTTCGACTCGTTGAACTGGGTCGAGAACATGCGCGTGGCCATCGACGCGGTGCTCGAAACGGGCGCCTTGTGCGAAGGCGCCATCTGCTACACCGGCGACCTGTTCGATGAGTCCCGGCCCAAGTATTCGCTGCGTTACTACGTCGACATCGCCAAACAACTGCAGAACGCTGGCGTGCATGTGCTTGGCATCAAGGACATGGCCGGCGTCTGCCGGCCGCGGGCGGCCGAGTTGCTGGTGCGCACCCTGAAGGCTGAAACCGGCATGCCGGTGCACTTTCATACCCACGATACCAGCGGCATTGCGGCGGCGTCGGTGCTGGCTGCCATTGCCGGTGGGGCCGATGCGGTTGACGGCGCGATGGACGCGTTGAGCGGGTTGACCTCGCAACCAAACCTGAACTCCATCGTGATGGCTCTGGAGGGCAGCGAGAGCGATCCGTGCGGCGTCGATGGCAGCCGACAGGCGGCCGGTGTAGATACCGCCAGCCTGCGTGAAATTGCGCGCTACTGGGAAGGCGCCCGTCGTTTGTATGTGCCGTTCGAATCAGACATTCGCGCCGGCACCGCCGATGTCTACCGACACGAAATGCCGGGCGGGCAGTACACCAACCTGCGCGAGCAGGCCCGTGCGATGGGGCTGGATCATCGCTGGGATGAAGTGGCCGGTGCCTATGCAGCGGTCAACGAACTGTTTGGCGATATCGTCAAGGTCACGCCGACCAGCAAGGTGGTTGGCGATCTGGCCATCTTCATGGTGGCCAACGACCTCAGCCCGGAAGATGTGCTTGACCCGGCGCGCGAAGTGGCGTTTCCCGAGTCGGTCATCTCGTTGTTCAAGGGCGAGTTGGGCTTTCCGCCCGATGGTTTCCCCGCCGAACTGAGCCGCAAGATCCTCAAGGCCGAGCCACCCGCCAAATACCGGCCCGGTGATCAATTGCCACCGGTCGATATGAACGAGGCGCGCGAGTTGGCCAACAAGGCGGCCGGCCACAAGGTCAGCGATGCCGAACTGGCGTCCTGGCTCATGTATCCGAAGGTGTTCAAGGATTTCTGCGATCACCGGCGCACCTATGGCGATGTCAGCGGCCTGCCCACGCAAACCTTCTTCTACGGCATGCGTGAGCAGGAAGAAATCTCGGTGGAAATCGATCCGGGCAAGACCTTGCTGCTGGTGTTGCATGGCACGGCACCGGCCGAAGAAAAAGGCATTCAGCGTGCCTTCTTCGAACTCAACGGTGCGCCGCGGACCATGCGTGTGCCCAAGGCCGGCGCCGAGAAGCAGCAGCAACGCCCGCAGGCCGAACCCGGCAACGAGAATCATGTTGCGGCTCCGATGCCCGGCATGATCGTCACGGCGGCGGTCAAAGCGGGCCAGAAGGTCAAGGCGGGCGACCCGCTGGTGTCCATCGAAGCAATGAAAATGGAAACCCAGATTCGCGCCGAACGGGACGCTACGGTCAAGGCCGTGCTGGTGAAATCGGGCGAAACAGTGGCTGCGCACGATCTGCTGATCGAGTTCAAGTAACGCCAGGCCGCCGCAACAGGCGGCCTGCACATGGTGATTCGGGGCTGTTTTCATGCCCCGGATCACCATGTCCGAAAACGGCTAGTTGGTGCTGGGCTTCGGGGTGATAATGAACCCATGTCCAAGCCATCCATCCAACCAGCACCGGCGTCCGATGCCCCGATCGAGGCCGATTCGGCATTGCTCGCCGATGCTGATGCCTGTTATCGGGCCATGCAGTCGCATGATGCCCGCTTCGATGGCCGCTTCTTCGTCGCCGTGCGCACGACGCGAATCTATTGCCGCCCGGTCTGTCGGGTGCGCTTGCCACGCCAGGAAAACTGCCACTTCTATCCCTCCGCGGCCGCTGCCGAGGGGGCCGGGTTTCGTCCCTGTCTGCGGTGCCGGCCCGAACTGGCGCCGGGCTGGGCCGCCATTGACAGCACCAGTCAACTGGCGCGCGCCGCGGCTCACCTGATCGACACCAGTCTGGCCGATGGCACCGATCTGGCGGCGGTGGCGCAGCGCATCGGCGTGACGGATCGCCATTTGCGCCGCTTGTTCGATGCGCACTTTGGCGTCTCGCCGGTGGCCTACGCGCAAACGCAACGCCTGCTGCTGGCCAAGCGTTTGCTGACCGACACGGCATTGCCGGTGGCGCAGATTGCGCAGGCGGCCGGCTTTGGCAGTCTGCGTCGGCTCAACGCCAGCATGCGCGAGCGCTACCGGCTGACCCCAACCGAATTGCGGCGCAAGCGCGTGGCCGTAGCCAGCGCAAGACGTAGCGGGGTGGTCATTGATTCAAGCCAGGCAGATGGGGCGCTGGCGTTTCGGTTACCGCTGCGCCAGCCCTACGACTGGTCGCATCTGCATGGCTTTCTGTCCTCACGGCTGATCGATGGTCTGGAGGTTTCCGGCGCCGACGACTATCGGCGCGTGGTGTCTATCGACACGGCCGATGGCCTGCTGGTCGGCTGGATTTCGGCCGCGGTCAATCCACAGCAAAGCGTGCTGGTGTTGTCGGTGTCGACCGAACTGGCCATGGCGCTGGCGCAGGTGTTGCCGCTGGCACGCTCCTTGTTCGATCTGGATACCGACCCCGAAACCGTCACGCAGGCACTCGGTGAGTTGGCCGCTCCGCGCCCCGGCCTGCGTCTGCCCGGCGCGGTCAGCGGCTTCGAGATTGCGGTGCGGGCCGTGCTCGGGCAGCAGATTACCGTCAAGGCCGCCCGCACCTTGGCAGCCCGTTTTGTGCAGACCTTCGGCGAGCCTTGTACGTTTACCGCGCAACCGGCACTGACCCGCGCGTTTCCCACGCCGGCGCGAATCGCCCAGGCCTCGGCCGAGCAGATCGGCCTGCTCGGCATCATCCGGCGACGGGTCCAGACCATTCAGATGCTGGCCACGCAACTGGCCGAGGGGCGCTTGATCCTGCATCCCGGTGCACCGGTCGAGGCCACGCTGGAGGCGCTCAAGGCCTTGCCGGGCATTGGCGACTGGACCGCGCAATACATTGCCATGCGGGCGCTGCGCTGGCCCGATGCCTTTCCGGCCGC
Organism: uncultured Burkholderiaceae bacterium; assembly: GCA_963976885.1. GTDB lineage: Bacteria > Pseudomonadota > Gammaproteobacteria > Burkholderiales > Burkholderiaceae_E > JAUIAI01. The sequence continues at coordinate 564 of CAXBNM010000098.1, read as the reverse complement.
CGACTACGGCGTCATGAAAGCACTGGCTGTCAAAACACCGGCCCAGGCCAGCCGGGCCGCGCAGGCATGGCGACCCTGGCGCGCTTATGCGGTCATGCATTTATGGGCCCAACTGGCCGAGGAGCAAACAACATGAGTACCACGCTAACCCTGACACCGGGCATCGGGCCTGTGGTCATGAGTCAGATCGACTCACCGCTGGGCGAGCTCATTCTGGGCGTCCAGAATGACCGTCTGATCGGCATCTGGTTTGATGGTCAGAAGCATTTCGACGGACCGCAAGAGCAATGGCAGCAACAGCCCGACCATCCGGTGCTGCTCGAGACGCAGCGCCAGTTGCAAGACTACTTTGCCGGCAAGCTCGCCGAGTTCGATCTGCCGCTTGCGGCGGCCGGTACGCCGTTTCAGCAAAAAGTCTGGCAGGCCTTGTTGAAGATTCCGTTTTCGGAAACCGTCACCTACGGGCAGGTGGCCGACTGGATTGGCGCGACGCGCGGTGTGCGGGCGGTGGCGGCGGCAATCGGTCGCAATCCGATCTCAGTCGTGATTCCCTGTCATCGCGTC
>CAXBNM010000097.1:0-14124 GCA_963976885.1 uncultured Burkholderiaceae bacterium | reverse complement strand
ATTTGCGCTGAACCGGGGTCGGCCGAGCCGGCACGGGTGGTTTTTGCGCCAACCGGCGCGATTGATTCCTGCGCCGAGGCGGAATCGACGTCGCTTTTTTGCGCTCGGGCCGAGTGGGGCGGCGCGCAAAATCCCTTGCTCACGGCCTTGCCCGAACGCATTGAAGTTGCCACCGGAGATGACCCCGCCATGATGAGTCTTGCGATTTTGCTGATTGCCGAGAGTCAGGAACCCAGGTGTGGCTCGAACACGGTCTTGAATCGTCTTGGTGAAGTGTTGCTGGTGCGTATCTTGCGCGCTCAGCTGGCGGCAGGCACCACCACTGTTGGTGTTCTTGGCGGCCTGGCCGATCCGCGATTGAGCCATGCGATCGTCGCCATGCACGAGCATCCCGGGCGCCGCTGGAGCCATGATCAGTTGGCGGAAGTTGCAGGTTTGTCTTTGAGCCGCTTCGCCGACAAGTTCACTGCCACGGTTGGACAAACGCCCATGTCATATTTGCGTCATTGGCGAATGGTGTTGGCAAGGCAGGATATTGAAAGCGGTGATCGTGTGCAGTCAGTGGCCAGTCGCTACGGATACGCATCCAGCGAGGCGATGACTCGTGCTTTCCGGCGCGAGTTTGGTAACTGCCCGACTGCGTTGCGCAAGACCACTTCAGTCTGATGGCGTGACGCACGCCAGTTTCAACTCGACACGCACTTCCTGCCGATCGGCGTGATCGTCTTGTCCCGTTCTGTGTGTCAGCGCTCAGCGGCGGGCGCAACCATCTGAGTAGGATGCGTAAGTCGTAGCCAGCAAAGCACGCGTACACCTTTGCGCGGCCCGATGCGCCGCGCCTCCATCTCTGCCATTGCCTGAGCCGATGCTGTCCAAGCACGGCTGGCGGCGGCATGCTCGTGCCCGATCGGTCCGAAAATACCTGGGGCGCGAACGTCAAACTAGACATGCGCTTCTCAATATACATAATACGGCCTTCAAGAATGGTCCGACCAATTTGGTAGGACCAAATGGAGACCCGATATGCCGAGCCCCGGCGCGACTGACCCTGAAATCCGTAGTGCCACCCGGCCAGCCGCAGCGACGCCCCAGTCGCTGATTGCGGAAATTCTGCCTTTTCTACGTAAACGTGGCTTCGAGGCCGGGGATCGGCTGCCGTCCGAGCGTGAACTCGCCGAGCGGTTTTCGGTGTCGCGCAGCTCGATGCGTGAGGCTCTGGTCGCGCTTGAAGCCATCCGGCTTATCGAGCGGCGGCCGCAATCGGGCATTTTTCTGCGCAGTTCCACCCGCGACGCAAGTCTCGATGCACTGGTGCTCGAATCCGGTCTGGGCATTCCGATGACCGCCTCTGAGGTGGCCGAACTCAATGAATTTCGGGCCATCATGGAGATGCAGGCGGTAGCGCTGGCCTGCTCGCGCCATGAGCCGGAAGACCTGGCGCTTATCGACGAAGTTCTGGCCGACAGCGAACGTAATCTTGCCAAGGGTGAGTCGCTCGCCGATCAGGACGCGCAATTTCATCTCGCCATTTATGCGGCGGCGCACAATCAGTTTCTATTGCGGGCGGCCAATTCGTTCTACCTTGCCTCGCGCACGCGTCGCGATCAGTACTTCGCCGACGAGGTCAACAGTCGTCGCTCCTATGCTGAGCACCGCCGGATGCGTGAGGCGATTGCCGCCCGTGATGTGCCCAAGGCGACGGCCCTGCTGGGGCGCCATCTCGGCTCGGTTGAGCGCTACTGGTTGTCGACCCTGCTGGACGATGAGGTTGGCAATGCGCCTGCCGCGAAGCCATCGTCTCGCGCTCGCGCCGGTTCTCGAGGTAGCACCCGATGAGCCGCCCGATAGTGTTGCTGACCAATCCGATTGATCCGGTGGGTGTGGCTCAACTCGAACAGGTCGCCGAGGTGCGGTTGGCCAGCGCCCGTGATGCCGATACCTTGCGCCGTGAGGTAGCCGATGCAGACGGCCTGATGGTGCGAGCCCAGTTGCCCGACGATATCTTTGAACATGCACCACGCCTGCGGGCCGTGGTCCGCCACGGCGCCGGGCTGGACATGATTCCGGTGGCCGCGGCGACGGCGCGCGGGTTGCCGGTTGCCAACTGTCCAAACACCAATGCGGTGGCGGTCAGTCAGTACGCGATTGCGCAGATGCTGGCCTTGGCTCGTCGGCTGCCGTGGATCATGTCTCGCCTGCGCAGCGGTGACTGGGAGGGCGCCCGTGCGATGGCCGAACCTGCTCAGGAGTTGGCCGGGCAGACGCTCGGTATCGTCGGCGTTGGCGCGATCGGTACCGAGCTTGCGCGGGCGGCCGGGCAGGGCTTGCGCATGCATGTCCTGGGCTATCGGCGCCAGCTTGGTCTGGTGCCATCGCCTATCGAAGCGGTTGAATTGGATGAACTTTTGCGGCGCAGCGATTTTGTGGCGCTGGCCTGTCCGCTGTCGGCAGAAACCCGTGGCCTGCTCAGCGCCGAACGCCTGCGGCTGATGAAGCCCGAGGCCTTTCTCATTAACGTGTCGCGCGGTGCTGTCGTCGATCAGGCTGCGCTGGTTGATGCGCTGCGCGAGGGCCGTCTGGCCGGCGCTGCGCTTGATGTGTTTGAGGTGCAGCCCCTGCCGGCCGGCGATGAATTGCTGGCACTGGAATCCGTGCTGCCCACCCCGCACCTGGCCGGGCTGACCCGCCAAAGCATGCGCCGCATGAGCGAACTGGCCGCAAGCCAGATGTTGCAGATGCTCGAGGGCAGTGCGCCGAAGCATCTGGTCAATTCCGAGATTCTGACATCGTCCTGATTCGCGCCGCAAAGTAGCCGTCGCGAGTTTTTCCAAACCGATTTCCCTGATGAGAGTTAGCCGATGAAAATCAAATCTGTCACCGCCAAATGGCTGCATGTCCCCATTCCTCTTGAACAACAACATGTCAGTGACTTTGGCCAGGTTGCCTCGTTTGATTCGGTGCTGGTCAGTGTCGAGACCGAGTGCGGTCTGATCGGCTATGGCGAGGCCAAGGAAGAGGTCGGCAGCGAAGGCAACAGCTATGCGCTCGTGGCGGCGATCGAACACAAGTTTGGCGCCGCGCTGATTGGCGAAGATCCGCGCGACATCATGCGCATCACCGAACTGATGTACAACGGCTGTCGTGGTCACTACGCAATTGATCACGGTCATGTCTTCCCGATTCTTGGCCGCCGCGGCATTTCGGTGTCGGCGATGAGCGGCATCGATATGGCGTTGTGGGATTTGCTGGGCAAATCACTCGATCAGCCGGTCTGGCGATTGCTTGGTGGTCGCAAGGCGCCAACGATGGAAGCCTATGCATCGGGCGGCTGGGCCGACGCGGACGGCATTGGCGAGCAATTGCTCAGCTATGTGCGCCGTGGTGGCTTCAAGTCCGTGAAGATGCGCGTGGGCGTTATCGATGGCGATCCGGTCAACTCGGCGCGGCGCGTAAAAGCCGCCCGTGAGGCGCTCGGTCCGGACATCGGGCTGGCTTGTGATGCGCACGGTACCTACACGGTTTCGCAGGCCAAGCAGTTTTGCCGTCTTGTTGAAGATTGCAACCTGATGTGGTTTGAAGAGCCTGTGACGGGCGACGACAAGCGAGGCATGGCCGAGGTGCGCGCATCCACGGCCATACCCATTGCCGCGGGTGAAAGCGAATTCAATCGTTACGACTTCCGCGATCTGGCCGAATTGCGCGCTGCCGATATTTTCCAGCCCGATCTGGCGATCTGCGGCGGTATTACCGAAGCCGTTCGGATCGGTGCGTTGGCCTCGGCCTTCAATCTGCGCATGGCGCCGCACCTGTGGACCGGTGCGCTGGCATTCTCTGCCGGCATGCATGTCGCGGCTTCGTCGCCGGCCGGCTTCATTCTCGAGTATTCGCTCGGTGCCAATCCGTTGCTGCATGAACTGGCCGAAGAGTCATTCACGGTGCAGGACGGTCGCATTGAGATTCCGGATCGGCCTGGTCTTGGTTTGACCATCAATCAAGATTTCGTCAATCGCTACGCGGTTGCCTGAAACCCTTGTTAATACCGGAGCCGCCAGCCTGAGTTGCTCCGGTGTCATCCCTTTTTCTGTAATTCCTCAAGGAGACTATGTATGTCTAGCAATACCCGCACTCGCGCACTGGCTACGCTGGCCGCTGCTGTGGCACTGACCGCGCTGGCGCCGACGAGCGCTTTCGCCGATGACAGCTTTCCCAGCAAGCCGATCCGCTTCGTCGTGCCGTTCTCGGCCGGTGGCACCACCTCGATTCTGGCGCGCGCCCTGGGTGAGCGCCTGGGTCCGGTTATCGGTCAGCCGATCGTTATCGAAAACAAGCCGGGCGCCGGCGGCAACATTGGCATTCAGGTCGTTGCCAACTCCAAGGCCGATGGCTACACCATGCTGATGGGCCCGATTGGTCTGGCCATCAATCCGTCGCTGTACGCCAATCCGGGTTATGACGTTGCGAAAGATCTCGCGCCTGTCACGCTCTACGGCGGGGTGCCCAACGTGTTGAACGTCAATCCGGATTTGCCGGTCAAAACCGTTGCCGAGCTGATCGACTACGCGAAGGCCAACCCTGGCAAGCTCAGCTACGCCTCGAACGGTAACGGCACCTCCAGCCACCTGGCAGCAGAGATGTTGAAAACAACTGCTGGCATCGACATGCTGCACATTCCGTACAAAGGCGGTGCGCCGGCAATGAAGGATCTGATCGGCGGTCAGGTACAGCTGCACTTTGACCAGATGCCGGCGGTGAAGCCGCAGATCGAAGCCGGTCGTGTGCGCGCTCTTGGTGTGTCCAGTGCCAAGCGCTCGTCTGCTGCTCCCGATATTCCGTCGTTGTCCGAAAACGGTTTGCCCGGCTTTGACATGACGGTGTGGTTCGGTGTGATGGTACCGGCCGGCACGCCTGAGCCGATCATTGACAAACTGAACGCCTCGATCCGCAAGGTGCTGAGCGACGAAGAGTTTCGTGCGTGGCTGGTCGAGCGTGGCGTCGAAACGATGGATGGCACGCCTGCCGAGTTCGGCAGCTTCCTGAAGACCGAGTCCGAGCGTTGGAGCAAGGTCATCAAACAAGCCGACGTGCGCATCGACTGAGCGCGCTTGCTTGCATGAACATGAACGGCCCGGCTCGTCCGGGCTGATTCATCCCGGGGCGGGCAAGGGCGCAGACCAGTTCTGTCCCGGATCTAGGGCCGCGCTGCAAGCGCCGGCTGTTTACTTCTGGAGGAGAAGACAAAAATGATCAAGATCGCACGTCGCAAGACTACGCTGGCTTTCGCGCTGTCCATGCTCACACCGTTGGTGGGGGCTTCATTGCTGGCAACCGCAACGCCAGTGCGCGCCGATGACTATCCGTCCAAGATTGTCCGCATTGTTGTTCCGTATTCACCGGGTGGCGCCAGTGATGCCATTGCGCGCATGGTCGGTGAGGAGCTGGGCAAGAAGCTGGGTAAGAAGGTTCTCGTTGAGAACAAGCCCGGTGCCGGCGGCAATATTGGCGCCGATTACGTAGCCAAGGCCGACCCCGATGGCCATACCTTGTTGCTGGCTGCAGCGGGCTTCATGACTGCTGCGCCCTCGATGTACAAGAATCTGCCCTTCGACCCGGCCAAAGACTATCAGCCGTTGTCGCTGCTGGTGCATGCTCCGCTGCTGGTTGTCGTGAACCCTGATGTTGAGGTCAAGTCGCTGCAGGATTTCATCGATCTGGCCAAGTCCAAGCCTGGTGAGGTGACCATCGGCAATGGCGGCGTCGGTACGGCTCAGCACCTGGGCGCCGAGTACTTTGCCAGCTACGCTGATATCAAGGTCAATCATATTGCCTATAAGGGCAGTGCGCCGGCTACCGTCGATTTGATCTCGGGCATCATCAACGCGCAACTCGACAACCTCGTCACGTTGATCCCGCATATCAAGACCGAGCGGCTGCGTCCGATCGCGGTAACGTCCGCCAAACGTGTGTCGATTCTGCCCGACGTACCAACGGCCACCGAAGCCGGCCTGAAAGGTTTTGAAACCGGTACGTGGTACGGTCTGGTTGGCCCGGCGGGCATGCCGGCACCGATCGTTGCCAAGCTCAACGCGGCGCTGCTCGACATTTTGCAGCAACCGGAAATCAGCAAGCGCTTGCTTGAGCAAGGCCTGGAACCCTCGGGTGGCACTCCGGAGGCATTCAGCGAGCTGATCAATGAAGGTATCGCGCGCAACGCCAAGATCATCAAGGCCGCCGGTATCGAACCGCAGTAACTGTTGCTGGTAGTGCAGGGCGATGGTGACATCGCCCTGTTGTGCCAACCTGAAACCGAAACCTGTTTGTGGATCTGTTGCCAGTGCTGACTGGCTGATTGGAGTGCTCGATGAAGAACATTGATCGTCGTGAATTTGCCGCCGGTATGACACTGCTGGCGATCGGTTTGTTTGTCGCGCTTTATGCGTCGAGCAACTACCAGGTTGGTACGCCGGCCCGCATGGGGCCGGGTTTCTTTCCAACGGCGTTGGGCTGGATCATGGCCGGGCTTGGTGTCATTACCTTGTTGTTTTCTTTTCAGAAGACGATTCATGCGTTTGACCCGCCACCGTTTGCGCTGCGCCCCTTCATAACGGTGCTGGTCGCCATTGCCGTGTTTGGTCTGCTCATCGAGCGGCTCGGCCTGGTGCCGACAACCGTCATCATGACGCTCATCGCGGCATTTGCCAGCAAGAGCTTTCACCCCGGCCGGGCGCTGCTGCTCGGTTTGTTCCTGGCCGCGTTGTCTTGGCTGATCTTTTCCTTTGGTTTGCAGATGACCCTGCCGGCCTTTGCATTTCTGGACTAGGCGATGGATATCTTCACGACCTTTCTCGGCAATCTTTCGCTCGGCATCGACGAAGCGATTTCGCTGAGTAATCTCTGGTATTGCTTCATCGGTGTGTTTCTGGGGTGTCTGGTTGGCGTGTTGCCGGGCCTGGGCGCGCTGATTGCCATTACCTTGTTGCTGCCAATTACCTATCATTTGCCGCCCTCCGGTGCACTGATCATGCTGGCCGGTGTTTACTTCGGCGCCGACTACGGCGGAGGGACGTGCTCCATTCTGTTAGGAGTCCCCGGTCATGCCACTGCGGCTATCGATGTGCTCGATGGCTACCCGATGGCCAAGCAAGGCCGTGGTGGCATCGCCTTGTTCATCAAGTGCATCGCATCGTTCTGGGGCTCCACGCTGGGCATCGTATTGTTGATGCTGTTTGCGCCTGTGCTGGCCGAATTTGCGTTCAACTTCGGGCCCTCCGAATACAGCGCTCTGATGCTGCTCGGCCTTATTGCCGCATCCACGGTGGGGCAGGGCTCGCCGGTCAAAGGCGTGGCGATGATGATCTTCGGCTTGCTGCTGGGCATCGTCGGTACCGACGTCAACAGTGGCGTGGCCAGATTCACGTTCGGCAATCTCGACATGACCGACGGCCTCAGCCTGGTGGCTGTCGCAATGGGTCTGTTTGCGGTAACTGAGGTCATCAAGAGTGCCAATAGCTCGCGCATCTCGCCCGAGCAGCAAAGCTATTCGCTGCGCGACCAGATGCCGACCCGGGAAGACTGGCGCCGGTCAATTCCGGCCATGTTGCGTGGCTCGGCGCTGGGGTCATTCTTCGGCGCGTTGCCGGGCACCAGTGGCGGCACCGCCACCTTTCTGGCCTATGCCACCGAAAAGCGAATCTCCAGGCATCCGGAAAAATTCGGCAAGGGCGCCATCGAAGGTCTTGCCTCGCCGGAGGCCTGTAATAACGCCGGCGTCGGCACCGCCTTCATTCCAACCCTGACGCTGGGTATTCCCGGTGACGCCATCATGGCGTTGATGCTGGCGGCGTTGATCCTGCAAGGTATTCAGCCCGGCCCGCAAGTGCTTACCAGCCATCCCGATCTGTTCTGGGGGCTGATCGTCAGTTTCTGGATCGGCAACGTCTTTCTGGTGATTCTGAATATTCCGCTCATTGGCATGTGGGTGCGCTTATTGTCCATCCCCTACACAATGATGTTTCCGGCCATCGTGCTGTTTACCTGTATCGGTGTCTACAGCTCACACAACAACGTGTTTGACGTTTTCGTGCTGCTGGGTATTGGTCTGGTGGGGTATCTGTTGCTGCTGATGCGCTTTGAAGTCGTGCCGATTCTGCTCGGTCTGGTGCTGGGGCCGATGCTGGAGGAGAACTTCCGCCGCACGCTGTTGCTCTCGCGCGGTGACTTCGGTGTCTTCATCGAGCGGCCCATTACCGCTGCGGCGCTGGCGGTATGTCTTATCATGCTGGTTGGTTCGTTCTGGGGCTATGTGCGACGCCGTCAGCAAGTCATCGCCAACGAAGTGGCGGCATCACCCGATGCCTGAGACGAACGGGGCCAGACCTGAGATGAACGGATCATGTCTGGCCTTTCAGCAGCGACCGGCCAGCGCCAGCATTCAGCTTACCGGTCGCAGTCGTCCGGCCAGGTTCGTCTGGCTGGGGCAACTGATGCTGGTGGCGGCAGCGGCAGCATTCATGCTGCCCGACGCCGCCCAGGCGGAAGTTCAAATCGCCATCAAGATTGCTCCGCCCGCAGCGCGAGCCGAACGGGCACCAGCGCCACGTCGTGACATGGTCTGGATTCCCGGCTTCTGGGACTATCAACGCGGCCATCACGTCTGGGTGGAGGGGCGCTGGGAGCGCGAGCGACCCGGTTACCGTTGGGTCGAAGCTAACTGGGTCAAGCACAAGGGTCGCTGGATTCTGGTGCGCGGCTATTGGGCCCGAACCCAAACCGTTGCCCGTCACGATCAAGATCGCGACGGCGTCAGAAATCGGGTGGATAGTGACCGGGATGGCGACGGTGTTCGCAATCGCCGCGACCGCCGACCTGACGATTCGCGTCGGCGTTAATCGTCGACTCTAAACGTCGACATTAAACGTCGAATTTAAACGTCGGCGAAGTCGGCCCGGTCGGCCAGTCGGGTTGCGGCATTTTCAAAGTGTGCGCGGGCGGCCTGGCGGGCTCGGTCGGCGTCTTGATCGCGCACGGCCTCAAAAACCTTTGAATGCTCGGCGACGATTTTGTCGCCCCATTCAGAGGCTTTCACGTTCTTGAGCGCAACCGAGCGCAGGTTTTCATCGATGCGTGCCTCGATGATGCCGATGAACTGCACGTAGTAGTCATTGCCCGAAGCTTCGTTGACAACCCGGTAGAAGGCCGACTCTGCGTTGAGCCGTTGCTCAAGCGCGTCCTGACCGGTCTGCATGGCCTGGGCCATTTGGGTCAGCCATTCCTGCATGGTGGCCAGGTGATCGGCGCTGCGCTGGGTAGCCGCCAACGCTGCCGCGTCGGCTTGCACGCCGGTGCGCAATTGCAGCAACTGCGTGAGTTGCTGGCGCTTCTGAAAGCAGGCCGCTGAGATCCGGAATGCCGAGCGGTCAAAGGCTTCGTTGACGAATGCGCCCACGCCCTGGCGGGCGCGGATGACCCCATCGTGTTTGAGCAGGCTGATGGCCTCACGGATCACGGTGCGGGCCACTCCGAATTGTTTGGACAGACTCTGCTCGGTAGGAAGCTGATCGCCCGGTTGCAGGCCGCCGGAATCGATCGCCGCAAAAATGTTCTGGGCAATTTCATCGGGGAGTCTGCGCGGTCTGTCGATTCTTGCAAACAGGTCCGTCGAGGGGGGCATGGCAAATCCTGGGTGAGGGGTAAAAACTGTGTGAGCCGCGGGCAGGTCTGATTACCTGTGCGGGTAGCCAGTATAACCGCTGATAGATTCATCAGGTCATCACTTGTCAGACAACCTGATAAAAGTATATATTGCGCAGCATTCCAGGTTGCAACGACAGCCGCACACATTCAAGGAGCAGACAAGATGACATCCCCGAACCTGACGGATATTGGCTTTATCGGGCTTGGCGGGATGGGCCGCGGCCTGGTCAAGAACTTGCTGCTCAAGGGCGCCGATGTCACCGTGTTCGATCTCGATCCGGCGCGGATGGAAGTGGCGCGCGAGCAAGGTGCCAAGCTGGCCGATAGCGCTGTTGAGGTGGCGCGCTCGGCACGTATTCTGGCTGTCTGCATTACCACTGCCGAAGCGGTGCAGGCCCTGGCGCTCGGGGAGAACGGGCTGCTTGCCGCACTGCCGGCCAATGCTGTCTTTCTGGATCACACCACGGTGTCGGTCGAGCATGTCGACAAAATGCGTGAAGCATGCGCGACGGCCGGCATCCGCTATGCCGAGGCGCCAATGACGCGCACGCCGGCGCATGCCGACCGCGGCGAAGTCAACGTCTTGTACGGCGGCGACACCGAATTGCTGGAGGTGTTGCGTCCGGTTTTTGATACCTACGCAGAAAACATCTTTCATGTCGGTCCGGCTGGCCATGCCATTCGCCTGAAGCTGATTCACAACTACATATCGTTTGCCAATGTGGCGTCATTTTGCGAAGGCTTCGCGCTCGCCGCGCGCGAGGGGCTCGATATGGAGAAGGTGATCGGCATCATTTCCGCGGCCGGGGGCAAGTCGGGAATGATGGATTTGTACGGTCAGGCCACGCTGGAGCGTGATTTCGCACCGCACATGTCGCTGGCCAATGCGCAAAAAGATGTCGGCTATTACTCCGACTGGCTGCAAAGCGCCGGCTTGCCCGGCTTCATGGCCGCGTCGGTGCATCAGACCTATGCGCTGGCGTCAATCATGGGCCATGCCGATGAGGGCTGCACCGCAGTCATCAAAGCCTACGAATCCCTGACCGGCGTCGAAGCCCGGTTGCCAACCAACAAGCGTTGAACCAGATGTATTCATTCTAAGAAAGAGGGCAGTCAATAACGGCTGCCCGTGCCAACAACGGGAGGAGACCCATGGCCATGAAGAAACTAATGCTCGCAGTTGCGACCGGACTCACTGTGGCGGCTTCAGGCGGTGCGCTGGCGGCTGACGTCACGCTCAAGCTGGCGCACTTTGCCGCCGAAACGCACCCCGGCCACAAGGCCGCCATGCAGTTTGCCGCGCGCGTGAAGGAACGTACGCAAGGTGCGGTTGAGGTGGAGATTTTTCCGGCCAATGCGCTGGGCTCGCCACCAGAGCAGCTGGAGCAAACGGTGCTCGGCGCCATCGACATGAATCTGCCCACGCATGGTGGCCTGGACAAGTATGAAAAGGCCTTCGGCACCGTCATGACGCCGTTTGCGTTCAACGGTTATGAGCATGCCCATCGTGTGCTGGACGGCCCGTTCACCGAATGGGCGGCGCCGAAACTGGCCGCGCAAGGCCTGGTGATGTTGTCGCACTGGGAATACGGCTTTCGCAACATCACCAACTCGGTGCGCCCGATCAATACGCCTGAGGATGTCGCTGGCCTGAAACTGCGCACGCCGCCTGAGTTGCAGATTGTGGCTGCAATGGAAGGCCTGGGCGCAAGCACCACGCAAATTGCCTTTCCGGAGTTGCCCAACGCGCTTAATCAGGGGGTGGTCAACGGCCAGGAGAATCCGATCGGCGTGATCTATCACTTCAAGCTCAACGAGTTTCAGAAACACCTGGCACTGACCCGCCATGTTTACAACTCGATGATTCACGTGATCGGTCAGCAGTCGTGGGACAAGCTCAGTGCCGAGCAGCAAGCCATTGTGCGCGAGGAAAGTGCCGCCGCCGGTCAACTGATGCGCAAGCTGGTTGTGCAACAGGAAGAGGAAGAGCTGGCCAAGCTCGCCAGCGCTGGCATGGCCATCACGGAACCGGATCTTGCCCCCTTTGCGGCCAAGATGGGCCCTGCGCGTGACCGGGTTGCCGAGTTCAGCGGCAAGGACAACATGATGAAATTCGTTGAAATGCTGAAGTAGTTCAATGACGTCCTTTCTTATTCTTGCTGCCTTGGTCGGCCTGATTGCCATCGGCGTGCCTATCGCCGTGGCGCTCGGGCTGACCTCAGTGGGGTTTTATGTGTTGCAGGGTGACTTCGCCATTCTGGCAATGTTGCCCCAACGCATGTTTTCGGCAACGACCGGATTCACGTTGCTGGCAATCCCGTTTTTCATTCTGGCCGGCAACCTGATGAATACCGGCGGCATCACGCGTCGGATCTTCCGGTTTGCCAATGCCTGTGTGGGGCACATCCGCGGTGGTCTGGGGCAGGTGAATGTGCTGGCCAGCCTGTTCTTCTCGGGCATGTCCGGTGCTGCAGTAGCCGATGCTGCCGGCCTCGGTCAGGTCGAATTGAAGGCCATGAACGACAAGGGTTATGACCCTGAGTTCTCGGCGGCGATCACCGCCGCGTCGTCAACGATAGGTCCGGTGTTTCCGCCCTCGATTCCGTTCGTGTTGTATTCGTCAATTACCGGCGTGTCGGTGGCCAAATTGTTTCTGGCCGGTGTCGTGCCCGGTTTACTGATGGCGGCAGCGCTGATGCTGGCCGTGTACGGCGTGTCACTGACCAGCAAGATGCCAGCTGCCGAGCGCATCGACTGGCGCGAAATCGCCGTCAGTCTGCTTGATGCGCTGGCCTCGCTACTGACACCCATCATCATCATTGCGGGCATCTTTGGTGGCTTCTTTACGCCCACCGAAGCCGGCGTGGTTGCCTCCGCTTATGCGTTGGTGTTGTCGATGGTGTTCTATAAAGAGGTTGGCTGGCGTGATCTGCCGGTGGTGCTCTGGGATACCTTGCTGCATACCATTCGCGTGATGTTCGTGATTGCGGCGGCCGGTTTCTTTGGCTGGTTGCTGGTGCATCAGAAGGTGCCAAACCAGTTGCTGGGCACTCTGCTGGCGCTCAGTGACAGCCCGGCGGTGTTGCTGAGCATCATTATTGCCGTGCTGCTAGTGTTGGGCTTGTTTCTGGAGGGCATCGCCGTCATCATCCTTTGCGTGCCTTTGTTCATGCCGATCATCAATCAGATCGGCGTCGATCCCGTCCACTTCGGTGTCATTCTGATTCTCTGTTCGATGGTCGGTTTGCTGACGCCACCGGTAGGCATGGTGTTGTTTGCCGTGTCCTCGGTGAGCGGAGTGTCGGTGGGTCGTCTGACGCGTGCCATCTGGCCGTATTTGCTGGGCATCCTGGTGGTGTTGTTGCTGGTTACTGTGTGGCCGGCGGTGTCTACCGCATTGCCCAACTGGGTGTTCGGACCATGAGCAAAGCATTCATGCGTGCAGGGCGCAAACTGGATACCTGCACCGGCGCAGCGCTTGAGTTCGCGTCGATGGCTTGTCTGGTGGCGTTGTTTGCGCTGCTGCTGCTCAACGTGTTCAGCCGCTCAATGCAGTTGTGGTCGTTTGCCTGGCTTGATGAGGTCGTGCAAGGTCTGTTTGCCTGGATGGTGTTTACAGGGGCAGCGGCCTTGTGGCGGCGCAACGATCACTTTCGGGTCGATTGGCTGGAAGTTGCGCTGGCCGGCCGCTGGCGTCATGGGCTGCGCGTGCTGACCATCGTCTTGTCGCTGGTATTCCTGTTCTTCATGACCTGGAAGGGCTGGGACCTGACTCAGCGCAGTCGGGCATTGACGCCCATTCTCGATTTGCCCACTGCCTGGTTTTATGCCGCCATACCGCTGGCCGGTGCTCTGATGATTGCCTATTCGTTGCGCGATTTGCTGCGCGAGTGGCAGTCGCTCCATTTGACTTCAACCAAGGACGAACCTTCGCCATGATTTACGACCTGCGCACCTATACCTGCCGCCCCGGCACCATTCGCAAGCACCTCGAGCTGTATGAAAGCCACGGCTGGGAGATTCAACGCGAGCATCTCGGGCAACCGGTTGTCTACGGTCATACCGAAACGGGTAACGTCAATTCCTATGTTCATATCTGGGTCTACAAAGACGCTGCCGACCGCGCCGAGCGCCGGCAGAAGCTCTATGCTGATCCGCGCTGGCAGGCCTATATGAAAAAGAGTGCCGAGGCGGGCTATCTGGTTGAGCAAACCAATTCACTGCTGAACCCGGTTTCATTTTTCAAGCCGGCCTGACGCAGCAAGCCGCACGGTCGGGGTCGACTACCTGAAATCCCTGATTCCGACAGTGTCCGGTATCTGCCTATACTGGCCCGAACGGGCCAGGAGTCGTATTGGTCGGTTCCCCCGTTGTTCTCTGGAGATCGATCAATGGCATTAAATGTAAGTAACTTGCAAATAATTGAAATGCATG
>CAXBNM010000096.1:0-14211 GCA_963976885.1 uncultured Burkholderiaceae bacterium | reverse complement strand
GTGATCGGGGTGACGGTCGACCTGGCCGACCGCGCCGCCACCGAACAGGTTGCTGCCGAACTGGCCGCGCAGTATCCGGTCACGACCATCGTGCACAATGCCGGCGTGATTCGCGAGAATCTTCTCGATGATGTGACGCAGGAAGATCTTGCCGTGCTCAGTCAGTTGCATCTCGGCGCGCCGCTGGCGTTGGTGCAGGCCAATCTGGCCACCATGCGTGCGCAGCACTATGGGCGCATTCTGTTGATGTCGACCCGGGCGGTGCTCGGGCTGGCCAAGCGCACGGTTTATTCGAGCACCAAGGCCGGCATGCTCGGCATGGCTCGAACCTGGGCGCTGGAGCTGGCCGGCGATGGCATTACCTGCAATGTGGTGTGCCCGGGGCCGATTCAGGACACCGAGATGTTTCACGACGTGATCCCGAAAGACAGCCCGAAAATTGCCCAAGTGGCCGATAACGTGCCGGTCGGCAGGCTTGGCGAGCCCGACGATGTGGCGCGTGCCGTGTTGTTCTTTGTGGCCCCCGAGGCCGGCTTTGTCACCGGTCAGACCTTGTTTGTGTGTGGCGGCACGTCGGTTGGTTCCATCACGTATTAAGGTGCGCTGGCGGATTCGTCAGGCAGCCGTTTTCGAGAGGTTGAATTCATGAGCGAAGTACTGGAAAAAACCCAGGTGTTGACCCAGCTGGTCGGCGCGCTGGCCAGCGGCGAAATCCGCATCGTCGATCTGACCCAGGTGTTGTCCCCTGAGTTTCCGCAAATAGTGCTGCCGCCTGAAATGGGCCAGTGCTGGCCGTTCCGGATGGAAGAAATCTCCCGCTACGACGCTCGTGGTCCGGGCTGGTACTGGAACAATTTCTCCTGCGGCGAACACACCGGTACCCACTTCGATGCGCCGGCGCACTGGATCAGCGGTAAAGACCAGCCCAACAACACGGTCGATACCGTGCCGGTGGAGAATTTCATCGCCCCGGCCTGCGTGCTCGATTGTTCGGCCGAAGCCACTGCCGACCCCGATTTCCTGCTCACCGTCGACTTCGTCAAGCAGTGGGAGAGCGAACACGGCCGCATCACCCCCGGCTCGTGGGTGTTGATGCGCACCGACTGGTCGCTGCGCACCGACCCGGCCGAATTCCAGAATTACGACGCCGAGGGCCAGCACACGCCAGGCCCGGATGCTGAGGTCGTGCAGTTTCTGATCAATGAACGAAATGTCATCGGCTTTGGCACCGAGGCTATTGGTACCGATGCCGGGCAGGGCTATCATCAGCGCCCGCCCTATCCGTGCCACTACTACATGCACGGCAATAACAAGTACGGGTTACAGTGCCTGAAGAATCTGGACAAGCTGCCGCCCACCGGCGCGGTCATTATTTGTCCACCCCTTAAAATCAGTCAGGGCTCGGGCAGCCCGCTGCGGGTGCTGGCCTTGATCCAGCGTTAATCGACGGAGAGAACTGATGGCAGAGCGCTCATTCAAGGAAGAAGTCAAGAAACTACGGCTCGGTGCGGGCGAGGAGTTTCGTGGCGAGGGCATTCTGGCCGTCACGAAGGCCTTGCTGCAGTCGGGCGTGGGCTATGTCACGGGTTATCAGGGCGCGCCGATTTCGCACCTGATGGATGTGCTGGCCGATGCACAAGACATTCTGGCCGAGCTTGATGTGCATTTCGAGTCGAGCGCCAGTGAGGCCGCCGCGGCGGCGGCGCTGGCCGCCTCGGTGCATTACCCGATTCGCGGCGCCGCCACCTGGAAATCCACGGTCGGCACCAATGTCGCCTCCGACGCGCTCGCCAATCTGGCCTCGGGCGGGGTGCTGGGCGGGGCGCTGATCGTCGTCGGTGAAGACTACGGCGAAGGCTCGAGCATCATGCAGGAGCGCACCCATGCGTTTGCGATGAAGTCGCAGATCTGGCTGCTCGATCCGCGTCCCGACCTGAAGCTCATTGTTGACATGGTCGAAAAAGGCTTCGAGCTGTCCGAGGCCAGCAGCACGCCGGTAATGCTCGAGTTGCGCATCCGCGCCTGCCATGTCTATGGCCGTTTCATTGCCCGCGACAACAAGCGCCCGACGATGACGGTGCGCGAGGCCGCCGAGAACCCGCAAAGCGATACCACGCGCGTGGTGTTGCCGCCGGCGCTGTTCATGCACGAGAAAGAAAAAGTGCATGAGCGCTGGCCGGCCGCGGTACGCTTCATCGAGCAGAACAAGCTCAACGAATTTTTCCCCGGCGACTACCGGCAGGTCGGCCTGATCATGCAGGGCGGCATGTACAACACGGTGATGCGCGCCCTCGAGCGGCTTGGCATTGCCGATGCTTATGGTCGCACTGCGGTGCCGCTCTATGTGCTCAACGTGACCTATCCGCTGATCGAATCGGAACTGGTGCGCTTTTGCAAAGACAAGAACGCGGTGTTGCTGGTTGAAGAAGGCCAGCCCGATTACATCGAACAGGCCATCAACAGCATCTTGCGCAAGCAGAGCCTGCGCGCCCGCATCTACGGCAAGGACGTGCTGCCGGCGGCGGGCGAATACACCGGCGACGCAATGCTGCAGGGGTTGCGCGAGTTCTTCAAACGGGTGGCGCCGGCGCTGCTGCGCACCGGTGCCGATCCGACCGGCGCGCTCGATGCGCTGCGCGAGCAAACGCCTGTGAAGGCGCTGACCACGGCGGTGCCGCCGCGCCCGCCGGGCTTTTGCACCGGCTGCCCGGAGCGGCCGATCTTCTCGGCGATGCGGCTGGCCGAGAAAGACACCGGCCCGATGCATGTGAGTTGCGACATCGGTTGCCATCTGTTCTCGACGATGCCGCCTTTCGGGCTCGGCCAGACCACGATGGGCTACGGCCTGGGCGCGGCCGGTGCGTCGGCGTTCAATGTGCCCAGTTCCAAACCGGCCATCTCGGTGATGGGCGACGGCGGCTTCTGGCACAACGGCCTGACCAGCGGCATCGGCAATGCGGTGTTCAACAAGAGCGAAAGCCTGACCATTGTTGTTGATAACGGTTATTCCGCCGCCACTGGCGGTCAGGATATTCTGTCGTCGCGGGCGCTGAACCGCAGCCGCAACACCAACAACCCGATCAGTGCGGCTGTTCAGGGCGTGGGCGTCAAATGGGTGCGCGAGGTCAAGCGCACCTATGATGTCGCCCACATGCGCGACCTGATCCGCGAAGCTGTCACCACCAAGGGCCAGGGCCACAAGGTATTGGTGGCGCAAAGCGAATGCATGCTCAATCGCCAGCGCCGCGAAAAGCCCTTGTTCAAGAAGGCCGTGGCGGACGGCAAACGCATGGTGCGCGAGCGTTTTTACATCGACGCCGATACCTGTACCGGCGACCACGCCTGTATTCGCATGTCGGGCTGCCCGTCGCTGACCATCCGCGACAACCCTGATCCGCTGCGGGTCGATCCGGTCTCGCATGTCGATGACAGCTGCGTCGGTTGCGGGCTGTGCGGCGAGAATGCGCATGCTGCCGTGTTGTGCCCGTCCTTCGTCAAGGTCGAACTGGTTCACAACCCCGGCATTGTCGAGCGTCTGACGTCGCGACTGGGCCGGCTCGTTATTGGCTTGCTGCAAGGGCGCAGTCAGCGGGCGCTGAACAAGCGTCTCAAACAAGCAGGTTTTGCCGCATGAATGATCGAACCGATAACCCCTCGGATAAGGACCCGGCCAGCGATTCAACGGCCGAGCGGGCCATCGAGGCAGGTACTGACCAGCCTGCCGGCGCCACGACGGAATCGCCGGCCGACGTAACCGTCAATCCATCGGTCAATGCATCGACCGACGCGGCAGACCCGTCCGCTGCGCCTGCTGCCACCCCCATCGCAGCAACACCGGCGGCGCCACGGTCGCGGCGCTTTGCCATTGCCATCGTGGCGATGGGCGGGCAGGGCGGTGGTGTGCTGGCCGACTGGTTCGTGGCGCTGGCCGAAGGCCAGGGGTGGATCGTGCAAACCACCTCGGTGCCGGGGGTCGCGCAGCGTACCGGGGCCACCATTTACTACGTCGAACTGTTCGAGCCGACGCCGGGTGAAACGGCGGCACCGGTGCTGGCGCTGATGCCAGGGTCGGGCGATGTTGATCTGGTCATTGCTGCGGAATGGATGGAAGCGGGTCGGGCCATCATGCGCGGGCTCGTCACGCCGGACAGAACCACTCTGGTGGCCTCCACCCACCGGGCCTACGCCACGGTTGAGAAAATGGTGCCCGGCAACGGCATGGCCGACTCGACGGCGGTGCAGCAAGCGGCCGATCTGGCGGCGCGCTCACTGATTGCCTTCGATATGGCGCAGATTGCCACCGACAACGGTACCGTGGTGTCGGCCGCCTTGTTTGGCGCGGTCGCCGGCTCCGGCGCGTTGCCATTCGAGTTGGCCGCTTATGAATCGGCCATCCGCGCCGGCGGCGTTGGCGTGGACAGCAGTCTGCGTGGTTTGCAGGCCGCTTACACGGCCGCACAAGCGCAGCGCGAAGGCTTGCAGTCCGAGGCGGCGGCAAGCGTCGCTGCAACCGAAGGCGCGGCGGCGCTTACCGAGTCGCTCTCGACCCATACCACCGAAAGTCTCGACGACGCGTCGGTCAGACCGAGCCTCGAATTGCCGGTCGGCGAACTTGGCACGCGCATTGCCGCCTTGCCAGAGCCCGCCCAGGCCTTTGCGCTCGAAGGCACGCGCCGCTGCGTCGATTATCTTGATCTCGATTACGCCCGCGAATACCTCGAGCGACTCGAACAAGTCGCCGCCCAACTGCCCGACGCCGAACTGATCACCGAGTTGGCCCGCTGGCTGGCGCTGCGCATGTGCTATGAAGACCCGGTCCGGGTGGCCGATCTGAAGGTGCGGGCCAGTCGCTTTGCCGATATTCGTCAGGAAGTGAAAGCGGCCGACCGGCAGATCATCCATCACACCGAGTTCATGCATCCCCGCTGGGAAGAAATCATCGACACGGTGCCGGTCAAATGGAGCGAGAAGCTCCAGTCCAGCAAGCTGATCAAGAACCTCCTGATGCGCTGGTTCGACAAGGGCTTGTTGTTCCGTACCAGCACCGTTCGTGGCTTTGTTTCCGTCTGGTTTTTGTCGCGCCGGCATGGCTGGCGCCGGCAGTCACCGCGCCATCTGCGCGAGAT
Organism: uncultured Burkholderiaceae bacterium; assembly: GCA_963976885.1. Lineage (GTDB taxonomy): Bacteria > Pseudomonadota > Gammaproteobacteria > Burkholderiales > Burkholderiaceae_E > JAUIAI01. The sequence continues at coordinate 9,085 of CAXBNM010000096.1, read as the reverse complement.
GCAGGCCATCGATCAGTGGATTGCTGCTGCGGTCCGGCTCGGGCAGGGCAGTATTGCGCTGGGCCGCGCCGTTGTGCGCTCGGCCCGGTTGATCAAAGGCTATGGCGACACGCATGCGCGCGGCATCAATCTGTATCAGCGCCTCGAAGGCCTGGCCAATCGCCTGGCGGGGCGGCCCGATGGTGGCGCCATTCTCGATTACCTGATTGATGCGGCGCTCGCCGATGCCGACGGCACCGAACTGGACAAGGCAATTGCCGAACTGAACGAGCATGATGCGAACCGCGAAAGCGTCGCCACGATTGCCGGAGAATCGGCATGAGTGACACCGCCGCGCCAGTGACCATCACGCACTGGCACGCTCATGTCTACTATGACGCCAGCAGTGTCGATCTGGCCGAGCAGGTTTGCCAGCAGGCGGTGGCCGCGTTGCCGATCGAACAAGGGCGCATGCACCGCAAGCCGGTCGGCCCGCATCCGCTCTGGAGTTGCCAGTTGTCTTTTGCGCCCGCCGACCTTGGTACGGTGCTGACCTGGTTGAGCCTGCACCATCAAGGCTTGACCGTTTTCGTGCACCCCAATACCGGCAACGATCTGGTCGATCATCGTGATCGCGCGATCTGGGTCGGTGATTCCGTGCGCTTGAATCTGGGCATGTTCGGCGGTTGATGCTGGCCGGCAGGGGCTTGCTGGCCTTGCTGGCAGCGCTTGTGAAATAATTCTGCGGTGAGGCCACGACCTCCCCCAGCACACTGGGTTTGAATATTTCGGGACGGCCCGATCATTTCCCTGAGGTGGCCGTTGTGCCGTGGATCATCTTGCTTGTTGCCGGTGGTTTGGAAGTTGTCTGGGCGTACTACATGAAGCGCTCGGATGGCTTTACTCTGCTGGTGCCTTCCGTCATTACTCTCACCGCCATGGTTGCCAGCGTCGTGTTGCTGGCCGTGGCCATGAAGTCGCTCCCGCTTGGCACTGCCTACATGGTCTGGACCGGTATTGGCGCCATTGGTGCCTTTGCGGTTGGCGTGATCGTGCTTGGTGAGCAACTGTCGGCCGGTCGGCTGGTTGCCGCCGGCCTGATCGTGGCCGGGTTGTTGCTGATGAAACTGACCAGCCCGCACTGAGCGTGTTGGCGGCCACCGTGCAAGGCTGACCGCACCGACCTTTTCCTGCGCCGACTGCCCTGATGATGCGGGGCAGCAGGGTTCATGCGGTCGGGCGGTCGGGCGGTCGCGGTGGCCGGCTGCCGGTTGCTCGTTTACACCGCCAGCCACAGTTGAAACAGCAAGCCGGTCAGAAACGCGCCGCTCAGTGACAACGCGATGTAAAGCGCAAACACCGGACGGCGCACCAGGGCAAATACGGCGATGGCGGCTGGCAACGAGGTGACGCCGCCGGCCACCAGAAAGGCCATGCCGGCCCCGCCCGCCATGCCTTGCGTCATCAGGCCTGACACCAGCGGCAAAGCGGCGTAGCCGTTCAGGTAGGCGGGCACACCAACCAGACTGGCCAGCGCGATGGAGCCGATGCCTGCGCCACCGACCGCACTGCTGATCCATTCGGCCGGCACATAGGCGAGCATCAGGCTTTCGAGCAGAAAGGCCAGGGTCAGCCACTTGGCCAGGAACAAGGTGGTCTTGACGGCTTCGCGCCAGAATTTGCTCAAGCGCTCCGGCTCAACCCAGAAACGCCACACCACGGGTTTGGCCACCCGTACCTTGCCACCGCCGCAACCGCCGTTGCCAACCCCTTCACGCAGCGGCAAGGGCAGGCCGCCGCCGCGCACGATGAGATGCGTCACGGCGCCGCCGAGCATGCCGATGCCGACCGCGGCCAAAGTCTTGGCAATGGCGAATTCGCTGCCGAGCACGCCGGCGGTCAGCATGAACATCGATGGATCCATGATCGGTGAGGCCAGCCAGAACGCCATCACGGCCGACAAGGGCACGCCCATGGTCAGCAAGGCCGCAATGAGCGGGATGACCCCGCACGAGCAGAACGGCGACAAGCCACCGGCCAGCGCGGCCAGGAAAATCATGCGCACCGGCGAGCCACTGAAGGCCCGTGCAATCAAGTTGTCGGCGCCCGATGCGCCCGCGTAGGCGGCCAGGCCGATCGACAAGACAAGATAGGGGGCGGTCGTGATCAGATTGTTCAGCGTGAACTGCGCGCTGGCCGCGCCCTGGGCTGGTGCCAGAGCAAACAACAGCGCCAGGATGGCCGCACTGACAAACCAGACCCGTTCTTTCTGCCAGAGCGGTGTCAGCCAGTCGGTGAACCATGGTGCGACGGGGTGTTGCCGGATACCGGAATTATTCATGACTAAATACCTAGAAATATAGTTATAAAGAGTCCGAAAAATGCCGGTAGCAACCGGCGCTGTCGGGCCCTGTTTCAGAGCCTTGCTCGATTCACATGCTGACCGCGTTTCAGGCGGCTTGCTTTACCTCTTTGATGGTCACACCCGCACAGCATTCCGAGGTCAGAAACCCGACCAGCTCACGCATGACCGGATAATCGACCCGATTGATGACTTCCCGGCCCCGTCGCTCCTGCTGAACGAGACCCGCCGCCACCAACGTGGACAGGTGGTGGCTGAGCGTTGTTGCCGGGATACCCAGATGCGCGCCCATCTCGCCGACATTGAGGCCTGCGTCGCCGGCCTTGACCAGCAACCGGAAGATGGCCAGCCGGGCCTCATGGCCGAGGGCTGACAGGGCACGCGCAGTTTGGGTGATTTCTTTCATGTAGAAACTATAAATCTAGATATGTAGAGATGTCAATGCGGATGATTGCCTGTTTTCATCGGTCGCAAGAGCGCAGGGCGCGGGCATCGTGGATCGCGCCGGCGGCGCCGCCGTCAATCCGGCTGGCTGGGCGCGCCCGAGCCCGGTCCGGGGTGGCTTGCGCTCGGCTTGGCCACGGCCTTGACCTGGCTTTCACGATAAAGCAGATACAAGCCACTGGCCACGACGATGCCGCTGCCCAGCACGACTGTCCAGGTCGGCAGGTCGCCGAACACGAAGTAGCCGATCGCGATCATCCAGAAAATCTGGAAGTACTGAAACGGCGCCAGCGTCGATGCCGGCGCGTAGCGAAATGACAGTGCCAGCAGGTAGTGGCCAACCGCACCGCTGGAGCCCAGTGCAATCAGCAGCAGCCATTGCGAGAGGCTCTCGGGCGCCTGCCAGTTCCACAGCGCGAATGGTGCCAGCACCACGGCGGTCCCCAGCCCGGACAGAAACTGGGTGGTCACCGGCGCATCGGTGGCGGCCAGTCGGCGCGACACCAGGTTGAATGCGGCAATGCCGAAGGCCGCCGCGAGCGGCAACAGCATGGCCAGCTTGAACTGACCGGTGCCTGGTTGCAGGATGACAAGAACGCCAATGAAGCCGGTCAGGATTGCCAGCCAGCGGCCCAGATCGAGTTGCTCGCCGAACACAAACCAGCCCAGCCCGGCGATGAGCAGTGGCGCAAGAAACATGATCGAGCCGGTCTCGGCCAGTTGCAGGGTTTGCAGGGCGGCAAAGTTCAGCCCGGTCATCGTGCCCATCAGCGTGGCCCGGAACAACTGCAGTTTCAACTGGCGGGTCCGGTACAACCGGGGACCGTAGAGGGGCCCGACAAAGATTGCGGTCAGCGCCACATGAATGGCAAAGCGCAGCCAGACCACCTGCACCAGGGGCTGGAACTGAATCAGGTATTTGCCCAGTCCGTCGAGGGTGGAGAAGAACAACACCGCGACAGAGCTGATGCCAATGCCGATCAGGCGGTTGCGGGCGGAGTCATCGACGAGCATGGCGAACGGAGCCGGTTGGAGGTCTGGCGCCAGCCGGCGCACGCGTCATGATACCGTTGCCGCAACGACTGACTCATCGGGATGCCGTGCGTGGGCCGGCACCATACAGGGAGAAACATCATGAACGACATCAAGGCGCTGGCATTTGATACCGGCGGCACCATTCTGGACTGGCACACCGGGTTTTCAACCGTGCTGGAAACGCTTGGCAAGGCGCAGGGGCTGGACGCCGACTGGACGGCGGTGACCAACGACTTTCGTCGCGCCAGCCTGCGCAGAATGATCAATCTGGGCGAGCACGAGCCACCGGCCTACAACTTTGACGGCGCCCATCAGGCCGCGCTCGATGAAATTCTCGACAAGCACGGCCTGAGCACACTGAGCCCTGAGCAGCGGCGAGCCGTGTGGTGGGATACCGCGCACTCGCTCAAGTGCTGGCCCGATTTTCCGCCGGCCTTGCTGCGCTATCGGCAGCGGTACATGTGCGTGTCCTTCACGTTGCTGAGCGTGCGGCTCATCATGGACACCGCCCGGCGCAACAATCTGCACTGGGATGCGGTCTTGTCGTGCGAGACGTTTGGCAAGTACAAGGTGTTGCCCGAGGCGTATCAGCGGGCGGCGCAACTGCTGCAACTGGAGCCAGCCCAGATTTGCATGGTGGCCTGCCACAACTTCGATCTGGATGCGGCCAAGGCCGTTGGTTTTAAAACGGCGTTCGTACGGCGGCCGCTGGAGTGGGGGCCGGCCGGGCCACCTGATCCGACGCCTAACCCGGCGCACGACTATGTGGCGGACACCTTTTTCGAGCTGGCCGAGCAACTCGGTGCGTAAGCAGGCACTGGGCCGCTGAACGACAAAGCCGACGCAGGAGGGCGGCGTCGGCTTTGTTGTTTACTTTGCGGGTACCGCAATAACAGGTATTGCGGCGAACTCAGGACTTGGCGCTGGTCAGGTGCAGGCGGCTGGCGATCTGGCTGAACAGATGGCGAATGGCCTTGCTGCGCAACTCGGCGGCCATGCCACGATAGGCGAGCAAATCGGTGTCGTTGCTGAACTGTACGGTGCTGTTGAGGTTTGAGTTCATGGTGGCGTCCTGTTTTTATCTGGAGGGGGAGAGGAGGTGCTGTCATCCAGTGCCCCCAATATAGCCTCGCCGACGCGCCGGGGTAAGCCCTGTTCCTGAAAAATGCCTTTGCACCCGGTGCAAAACCAATTCACCCCAAAGGCCACCGGCAACAGCAAGCGGGACGCCACTTGCGACCGCGTGCGCCCGCCGATCAGGCGACTTCAACCTCGCGCAGCATCGCGTTGACTGTCTCGCGACTGAAGGCTTGCGGGTCGAAGAGGCCGTCGGTCAGGCTTCGTGCGTACTCATGGTCCGCGTGTTCGGGGTCGGCAATGATGCGCAGAAATTCCCGATAGCGAGCCGCACCGCCGACATGTTCAGGCGGGCAGGCATGACGACCACCGGTGCAACGGGCGCGAGGGCGGCGTGGCCCGCCGGGCCGGATGTTCTCGACAATGACCCAGTGTCGCCAGCGCGCAGCGTAATCGTAGCGGTACTCAAAATGGCGCAAGGTGGGGCCCAGCGCCTTGCGCAGACTGACCCGGTGCTCGTTGCGAATCTGGTCGTCAATCCAGTCTTCGACGGGTTCACCAAAACGCACCGCATCAAACTCGAACTCATGCGGCTGCCAGCCTTGCCAGCCCATGGCCAGCACCAGCACCGTATGCAGATCAGGCAGTTCGATGTCGTCGGGCACGACCACCCGGCGCCAGACATTAGGCATGGTGTCGAGCAGCATGATGCGCAGTTGAACGGCGTTGGCGGGGAGAATCGACGAAGTCATGAGAGCACGCAAAAACTGCTGCAAGCATAATCCCGGTCGGCGTTATCAGGTGTTGTCTGGCGCGCAATATTTGCGGGCCGCGGGGGCGGGCAGCCCGTTGGCGTCAAGCGCCCGATCGGTGGCGTCAGCCGGCTGGGCGGAATTGCACCGATTCGATTTTAAGCTGCAGATTGGCGGCCATGAAATTGCGGAACTGAAGGTGCGCTTTATCGACCACTACCTGATTGCCGGTCGGGTCCATGCTGGTCCAGCGACCATCGACCAGCACTTCCACCCAGGCGTGGCCGCCGAAGCTGCCCGTGCGCGCATCGCCGGTATAGATGAAGCCGGTGACTTCGCGGGCGGGCAGTCCGGCCGCCCGCGCCAGCGACACAAACATCTGCGCATACTCGGTGCAGTCGCCGCGCTGGGTGTCGAGCACTTCCAGCACCGACGCCGTGCCGATCAGTTCATAGGTGATGGCGCCGGCGGTGTGGTGCAGGATGGCCTCGGCGAGCGCGCGTTGATCGTCGGCGTCGGCCAGCCCGGCCCGGATGGTTCTGGCGATGGCACGAATACGCGGATGATCGGCCGGGTAGGTGAAGTTGGCCGCCAGATAGCGGCTCACATCGCCCTGCGGTTGGGCATGGTCGGGAAAGTCAGCCACGGTGACCAGCGCCGTGCGGTCGTCCAGGTATTGCACCTGCTGCAGCAAGCCGTCTTGGACGGCATCCCGAATGGTAATCAACGGGTCGTCGATCGAGACCCGGAACTGCATGGCGTCGATGGCGGTCAGGCGCGCAGGTTCAAGCGTGTCGGCGACCGGTATCGTCAGCAAGTCGATCTGGCCGACATCCTGTGGCGGGCTCAGCGCTTGCTCGCGCGACTCCAGGCGCGCCTGCAGCTGGCCCAGGTTCAGGGTAATGGCGTAGCCGTCGCGAAACCGTTGCATCACCCGGGTATTCATCGCGTCCTGATCGATCTGACTGAGCAGCGTCTGAAAGACATGCTCGACGCCAAGCACCTGTTGCCGCTCGATGGCGGTGACCTGATGCTGCAAGGTCACGGTTTGCAGGCTGCGAATGTCCAGAAACTGGGTCTCGAAGGTGTCGCCCGGTTGGGCCGGCCCGTTGAGCTTCTGTTCGGTGACGAGGACCTCTTCATCGCACAAGGTCCAGGCGGGGCGCTCCCAGCGTAGCGATTGCTCGCCGGCATCGACTTGCAGGCCTTCGGCGATCTGGCGAAAGGCAATGCGTTCGTCGCCCCGCGTCAGCGAGCCGCCCAGCAATGCGTGCGGGGCCTGGCTGTCGTAGTACCGGGTTTCGCGGGTCAGCGATTGTTTGCCATCGAGCGTGACCGAGATTTCGTAGCTCATCTCGTAGCGTTGCGGGTCGGTGCGAGCACCATAGCCGTGGTAGTAGCCGACCTTGGCCTGATTCCAGTACAGCCCGAACCAGACCGGTTCGTTGAATATCCGATGCTCGGCCGGCACCTGACAGGCCGACGCGGTTGTCTGTGCGCCGAGCACGACCAGCGGCACCAGTGCCAGCAGTGCACGCCGCCAGCGCCGGGCCAGCCGAGCGGGCCTGGGTTCAGGCACCACAGGCCACGAGCGCGGCTTCGATATCGGCCGGGCTCTGCACGCGGATGGCGGTAATGCCGAGCGCGGCGGCACCGTCCAGATTCTCCTGGGTATCGTCGAAGAACAAGACCGTGTCGGGGCTGGCGCCAATGCGCTCGCAGACGGCGCGAAAGGCGTCGGGCTCGGGTTTGCGCAGGCCCAGCGTGTTGGACACGAAGACGCCATCGAACAGTGCCAGCGTGTCGGCCAGGGCCGGCTCCCAGAACGCCTGGTGGGCAGCATTGGTGTTGCTGAACACATAGCAGGGAGCCAGCGTGCGGGCGCGTTTGATCAGTGCGGCGACGCCGTCGATCTCAGGGCCGAAAATGGCATTCCAGCCGTTCAGAAATTGTTCGTCGGTAAGCGTCAGTGCAAAGCGCTGGCGCTGGACGGCGAAGAACTCGGTCGCGCTGATCTCGCCGCGTTCATGGCGCTGGTAGGACTGGTCAGCGTCAAACTGCGTTTGCAGGCTGGCGGCAGGGGCGCCGCTCATCTGGGCCCAGGCGTTGAACACGCGTGCAAAGTCGACGTCGATGATGACGCCGCCAAGATCAAAAATAATGGCTTCGGGCCGATTCATGGGCATGCTCAGGCGGTTTTGATTTCGGACAGGCCGAGCGTTTCGACGACGGCTTGACGCATCAGGAACTTCTGCGGCTTGCCGGTGACCGTCATTGGAATCTCGTCCACGAACTGAATGATAGCCGGGACTTTGTAGTGGGCGATCTGACTGGCGCAAAAACTGCGCACTTCGTCTTCGGTCAGTTGGGCGCCGGGGTGGGTGACAATCCAGGCACAGACCGCCTCGCCGAACTTCGGATCGGGAATGCCGAACACCTGCACCTGGGCGATGGCGGAGAGGCGGTACAGGTATTCCTCAACCTCGCGGGGGTAAACGTTTTCGCCGCCGCGCACGATCATGTCTTTGACCCGGCCGGTAATGTTGCAATAACCCTCGGCGTCAATGGTGGCCAGGTCGCCGGTGTGCATCCAGCCCTCGGCATCGATGCTGGCCGCCGTTTGCTCGGTGTCATCCCAGTAGCCGAGCATCACCGAGTAGCCACGGGTGCAGAGTTCGCCCTGCTGGCCAACCGGCACCACGTCGCCATGTTCGTCGATGATGCGCACCTCTACGTGAGGATGGACCCGGCCTACCGACGACACGCGTTTGTCGAGCGGATCATCGGTGGCACTCTGAAACGACACCGGACTGGTTTCGGTCATGCCGTAGGCAATCGTGACTTCGCGCATGTTCATCGTGGCCTGTACTTTTTTCATGACCTCGACCGGGCAGGGCGCGCCAGCCATGATGCCGGTGCGCAGATGGCTCAGATCAAACGAGGTCAGGCGCGGATGAGCGAGCATCGCAACAAACATGGTGGGCACACCATAAACCGCCGTGCAGCGCTCGTTGGCAATGGCTTGCAAGGTGGGTTCGGCATCAAAACCTTCGCCCGGAATGATCATGGTGGCGCCGCGGGTCACGCAGCCCAGCGTACCCATCACCATCCCGAAGCAGTGATAGAACGGCACCGGAATGCAGAGCCGGTCCTGGTCGGTGAAGTCCATGGCGCCGGTGGTGAACCAGGCGTTGTTCAGGATGTTGCGATGGTTGAGCGTGGCGCCCTTGGGCAGGCCCGTCGTGCCGCTGGTGAACTGAATGTTGATGGCCTCGAGCGCATCGAGCCCGGCGGTGATCGCGTCGAGCAGCGCGGTCGGCTTGCCGGTGCCGGCATGCATCAGATCGTCAAAGCCGAACATGCCTGGTTCGGCAGCGCCCACCTTGATGATGCTGCGTAGCGCAGGCAGGCGGGCGGCGTGCAGGGCGCCCGGCTC
>CAXBNM010000095.1:0-14283 GCA_963976885.1 uncultured Burkholderiaceae bacterium | reverse complement strand
GTCGCTACATCGCCTGGGTTGAACCCGAGCAGTTCACGCTTGCCTATGTTGCCGGGTTCTTTCAGCGTCGCTTTGCCAGCATGCGCTGGTCGATCATGACCCCCGACCGATGCGCCCATTGGGATGGTCCGGCATCGGGCGGGGTGTGGCTGTCGCCCGGTGTCGACCGCAGCAGCCTCCCCGACCACGACGCCTTTGAAGATCTGTGGCGCACCTATTACCGCAGCATTTTCAACCCGGCGCGCCTGAAAATTCAGGCCATGCAATCGGAGATGCCGCAAAAATACTGGAAGAATCTGCCCGAGGCCGAACTGATCCCAGCCCTCATCAAGCACGCCAACCAGCGCGTCTTTACCATGCGCGAGCAAACACCTCGCGGCGAAACCCTGCATTGCGGCCCTCTTCCTCTTTCACCGCAAGCGCAGCATCTGCAACGGTTATCGGCCGCACCGATCGGATCGCTCCGCACCGAAGCCCTTCGTGCAGCCACCTGCCAGAACTGCGAACTAGGCGCCTGCGCTACCCAGACCGTGTTCGGCGAAGGCCCTGAGAATGCGCGCATCCTCGTCATTGGCGAACAACCCGGCGCCGAAGAAGACCTGGCTGGCCGGCCCTTCGTGGGGCCAGCCGGCAAACTGCTCGACCAGGCCCTGATCGCAGCCGGCCTCGTGCGCAGCGAACTTTATGTGACCAATGCGGTCAAACACTTCCGATTCGTCATCAGAGGCAAGCATCGCCTGCATGCCAAACCCAAGCAAATTCATATCGACGCCTGCAGCCCGTGGCTGGCTCGCGAGATTGCATCCGTGGCACCCGGCCTGATCATTGCCCTGGGGGAAACAGCAGTGCGGTCGCAGTTGGGCGCAAAGGCCCGAATCACGAGTCTGCGCGGTCAAATTGTGCAGCACACGGGCACGCCGATACTGGCAACCTGGCACCCGGCGTATCTGTTGCGATCCGAGCAAACCACGCCCGGCTCACGGCTTTTCGATCAATGGGTCAGCGATTTGCGGCTTGCGAGCCAGTGGTCCGGCCGCGCCTGACTAGTGCGGTGCGTGGGTCCTGGTGGCGCCCGAATCAGCACCGACCTCCGGCTCACCGGCAGCGCGCGGCAGCCCAGTCAAGCGACTTGACGGCGACGCCAGAAAGCGTTGCACCTCATGGGCCGCCATCGGCTTGGCAATCAGAAACCCCTGCAACTGATCGCACGACATCTCCGATAGCGCCGCAGCCTGCTCGGCTGTTTCCACGCCTTCGGCAACCACTTGCATCGACAGACTTTGCCCCATCGAGACAACGGCCTGCACGATGCTGGCGTTCTGCGCATTGCCTTCCAGGTTGGCAACGAAATAGCGGTCGATCTTGAGTTTGTCGAACCGAAAGCTGCGCAGATAACTCAACGACGAATAACCCGTCCCGAAGTCATCCATCGCAATACGAATACCAAGCGCCTTGAGAGCATTGAGTTGCTCCAGCGCTTTGTCGCGATTTTCAATCAGAAGCGACTCGGTAACTTCCAGTTCAAGCCGCTCACCGGGCAAGCCACTCTCGGCAAGGGCGTTCTGCACGATGTCGATCAGGTCGTCCCCCTTGAACTGAGCCGCCGACAGATTCACGGCGACGCGCATTGGTGCCGGCCACTGGCACGCGTCACGGCACGCCTGGCGCAATACGAGCTCGCCGATCGGCATGATGAGACCACAGGCCTCGGCCACCGGGATGAACACGGCGGGCTCGACTTCACCGAGTTCCTCGTCAGTCCAGCGCAGCAGTGCTTCAAAGCAAATCGGTTCACGCGCATTGCTGCTGACCAGCGGTTGATAGGCGAGCTTCAATGTGCCTGCCTCGATGGCCCGACGCAAACCGAGTTCGATCCTGTGGCGGCTCTCCAAAGCTTCGTTCATTCCCGCTTCAAAAAAGCGGCTGCTCCCCTTGCCGCCTGCTTTCGCCCGATACATTGCGGTATCGGCATTGCGCAGCATCTCGTCGATTGAGCGGCCGTCGAACGGATACACGGCAATACCTATCGACGCATTGATGCTCAGGCTCGCTACGCGTCCGCCGCTGTCGACCAGAACCGGCTCGGCCAGCGCATTGAGAATTCGCTGAGCCATCGCGCCAGCCCCGTCGGGTTGCACCTCAGAGGTTGCGAGCAAGGCAAACTCATCACCGCCGAGGCGCGCGACAACATCACCGTCACCCAGAATGCCGGTGATGCGCTCGGCGACCACCCGTATCAGTTGATCACCGGCATCATGTCCGTAGATGTCGTTAACGATCTTGAAGTTATCAAGGTCGACGGCAAGCATGGCAAACGGACAATCGGTCCGGGCTGCACGTTCAAGCGCACTGGCGGCCAGTTCGGCAAAGAGACGCCGGTTCGGTAAATCGGTGAGCGGATCGTGTAGCGCCAGATGGGCGATGGTGGCGTCAGATTTCTTGCGGGCAGTCAGATCGCGAATGGCGATGAGTTCGCCCCACGCACCATCGGCGAGACGAATGCGCCGGCGGCAGATCTCGGCCGGAAAGGTTTCCCCCTCCAAACAGCGCACATCCACTTCGTCAATCAGTTCTTCATCAGGACGAAGCGGCGTTTCAATGCCGTCAATCCAGCGATTGAGCGGATAGGTCGGTGTCGAGTCGTCGAGGCTCAGAAGCTTTCTGGCGGCGATGTTGACATCGACGATGGCACCGTTGCGATGCACGATCAGGCCTTCGAAAGCGCCGTCAGAGAGTGTTCTGAAACGTTCGGCTTCGGCCGCCAGCCGATTCGACAGATGCCGGTCGGCGATGGCGGCGACCGTGCCAATGGCCAGGGTTGCCAGCGAGGCCAGACTGACCGCCACCACGATCGCCAGGCGCGAGGCACCGGCAGCCGTTTGCTCTTCAACCGAATGAAGTTGCAGTTCCAGTGCCGCCATGCCGGTGAAATGCAGACTGACCGTCATGGCAATGAGCAAACCGACGGCCAACGGCGAACTGAACGCATGGCGGCGAGCAAGTAACGTGTCGAGCGCCGCCGCCCCGAAACCGAGACTCATCAACACCGAGGCGCTGACATAGCCGAGGTCGTAATGCAGTTCGCCGGGAAGCTGCAGACCTGCCATGCCGAGATAATGCAATGCCACGACGCCCGAACCGACGATCGCACCACCAAGCAACCGAAAAACAGGACTGGATCGCCGTGTGATGGCCATGTGGCAACCGAACCCCATCACCCCAATGCCCACGATTAACGACGCCACCGTCAGGATCGGATCGTAGGCAACGACCAGACTCGTGCGATAGGCCAGCATCGACACGAAGTGCGTTGACCAGGCCGTGGCACCGGCACAAACCCCAAGTAAAACCGTCCATCTGGCCGCATGCCCCTCGCCACGCACGCGCCCGGCAACCAGGGTCGAGGCCACGAAGCCGGCCACGCAAATCACCACTGCCAGCAACAGAAGCGGGATGTCATGGTCAACCGTAATGCAGTCAGCAATGCGATACATGTTGCGGGGCGTTATTACCTGACGAAATCGTACCGGGCTACCCGACGGGCGGGACGGCAGACAGAAGGAGAGGAGTGAGATAACAGAAGATAGAGCAGTACGCAGGCTCAATCCGGAGAATCAGACGACTGGTGCCTAAAAACAGTCAGGCGTGCCCCGGAGCGCTCCGGGACAGGCAAAGCCACTTGTTCGGCAATACCCATCAGACATACGGCCTCTCTGCGCCGCACCGACAAACGGTGCGAAACTAGCGCTGGTCAATCGGCATTCGGTGATCTTTCCCAAGCTGCAGTCTTGTGCCTCTCGGTCGTTACCCATGGAGCAATATCGATGACTTCGAACGCTATCAACCCTATCCGGCGCCAGGTGCTCATTGCCTGCGCGGCCACCTCTGCTGGCTGCGCCGCTGGACCGACATCGGTGCTGGCCAGCGATACGGAAAAAGCCAGCCTCGGCAACATCGCCGATGTCACAACCTATGCAGCCCGGCCGGGCTCACGCTCGCGAGATGTTGCATTCAGCCCGGATGGTGCGGCCAGAGCGACGGCACCCTGACCCGACTTGACCCTGATGACGGCGCCTTGATGCCGGTTGATCTCGGCTCGGGCGCCGCACCGCATGGCGTGACGCTCGGCCCGGACAACGCACTCTGGGTAACCGAGGGCGGACAGAACGCCATTGCCCGCGTGGACCCGCAAGACAACAGCGTTGAGTTGATGCCGCTGCCCGAGAAATTCGCCCGCGCCAATCTCAATACCGGCGTGTTCGATCATGACGGCATCTACTGGTTTACCGGACAGAATGGCGTCTACGGGCGCGTCGACCCCGCCAAGGGTAAAGTAGAAGCCTGGGCCAGTCCGGGGGGCCGCGGCCCGTACGGCATCACCATCACCCCAGCAGGCGACCTCTGGTATGCCTCGTTGGCCGGCAGCCATCTCGCCCGCATCGATCGCACCAGTGGCGAGGTCACGCAAGTCCAGCCCCCCACCCCGAACCAGGGTGCCCGCAGAGTCTGGTCAGATTCCAAAGGTCGCTTGTGGGTCAGTGAATGGAACAGCGGTCAGGTCAGCGTCCACGATCCGGCTGACGGCTCCTGGCGACAATGGAAACTTCCCGGCACTCGCCCACGCGCCTACGCGGTATATGTCGACGAACTGGACCGGCCATGGCTGACCGATTTCGGGGCGAATGCCATCGTCATGTTTGACCCGAACACCGAACGGTTCGTGAGCTACCCCAGCGATCAGAGCGGCGCCAACGTACGCCAGCTCAATGGCCGTCCGGGCGAGGTCTGGGGTGGCGAATCGGGCACCAACCGAATCGTGCGTATTCGTTTTACCACCACTGCATGAAGCCGATTGCACCGCGGCTGGTGTTGATGGCCGCTTTACTGTCGGGACCGCTTGCGTTGGCGCAAACGGTTACCGGCGAAGCTGCGTTTGAACCCTGCCTGAGTTGTCACACCCTGGAAGCAGGCGGGCCGGCCGCGGCCGGCCCTTCCCTGCACGGCATCATCGGCCGCACGGTGGGCGGCGATCCGGCGTATGACTATTCAGAGGCCTTGCGCAGCGCCAATCAACGCGGCCTGGTCTGGGATGCCGCGAAGCTGGAGCAATTCCTTGCCGACCCGGCCGCGATGTTTCCGGGGGTGTGGATGTCACCACCGCCACTACGTGATGCGACGGAGCGAAAACTGGTGGTGCAGTTTCTGGTCGGGCGGTCCGGGCGACGATAGGTTCAACAAGCCTGCTGCAACCACTCGTGATAGTCAACGAGTCCGTCCTTGATGTCGGCAAAGACTGGCTCGAATTGCAGGACTTCGCGCGCTTTGCTTGTATCGAGCGGCGAGCCGCGATTGAGAAACTTGCCAGGCCCCATGCTCATGCCTGTGGGCTGTCCAACGATATCCTCTACATGGCCTAGGATATCCCGATGCGAGAACACTTTGCCCGCCGAGATGTTGAAGGACTCACCATCGATCCCCTCGGCGTCCATGATGGCAATCACCCCGCGCGCGGAATCACGGACATGCGTCCAGTCCATCCCCTGATCGCCGCCGGCGTCTACCGTCTGATTGCGCAAGCCCTCAAGCGGACCAAACAGAACCTGATAGAGCTCGTGCATGTGGGACGGTAGTTTGCCCGGTCCGTAAATGGCCATCATGCGGGCGTTGCGAACCTGCATGCCGTAGGTCTGGCCGTATTGCAGTGCCAGGACCTCGTTTGCAATTTTTGTTGCGCAGTACAGATCGGTTGCCATGTACGGCGTGCCGCTTTCGGTCTGCCCACCCGGTGCATTGCCATACACCGCCCCGGAACTCAGGTTGATGAACCTGGGGACTTCGAAGATGCGACAGGCCTCAATGACATTGAGCATACCGACGGTATTGATTTCGATATTGCGGAAGGGGCGTTTCGCAAATGTCGGTCCGGCAATGACCGCGACGCCAAAAATGACGGTATCGATCTGTCCGTCGTATGCCCGCATCTTCTCAAAGAGCGAATGGGTATCAAGAATATCGACTTGTTCAAGCGTGAACTGATCGCGCAGATCGGCGAGATAGTTGTATCCAAGCCGATCGAAGGCGCCAGCGTTGGCATCCAGAACAATGACTTTTTCGCCGCGCTTGACCAGATCATGAACAATCCATGACCCGACATGACCAAGCCCCCCAAAGACGAGAACAGACATAACGTGCAACTCCTTGCGAATCAGAAAAACAAGCTGGGCAGGAACAACACGATTCCTGGCACAAAGGCAATCAGCAAAAGCATGACAAACAGCGGGATGTAGAAAGGTGCGATTTCCCGCACCAGAGCGCCGAACGAAATATCGGCCACTCTTTGCACGGTAAACAGCACGGTCCCGACCGGGGGTGTAATCAGGCCGATCATCAGATTGAAGATCATCATGACGCCGAAATGCACCGGATCAATTCCGTAACTGACCACCAATGGCACCAGCAAGGGCGTGAGCAGAAACAGCGCCGGCACCGAGTCGATGAAGCAACCGATAACCAGAATGAACACATTGAGCAGCAGCAGCAACACGACCGCGCTGTCAATATTGGCCGACAGAAACTGAATGATCTGCGCGGTAACCTGATAACGCGCCAACACCCAGGCATAGAGCGCCGACCCCGCGATGATCAGCAGCAATGACGCGGTGTCTTTGGCGGTTTCCACGCAAAGCACCCAGAAGCGCGCAAAAGTGATGGTTCGATAAACCGCGAATGCGATCAGCAGACAATAAACCAACGCCACGGCCGAGGCTTCGGTCGGCGTGAACAGGCCTGACAGGATGCCGACCACAATGATGACCGGCGTCAATATGGGCAATGCCCCTGCCCCGATGGCCCGTACGATGGTTTTGAATCTGGCGCGCTCGCCAACCGGATAATTGCGACGCTTGGAAATGATGCCCACCAGAAACATCAGACTCAAGCCCATCAGTACTCCAGGCAGAATCGAGCCGACAAACACCGCGGCAATCGAAACATTGGCCAGCGCGCCGTAGATCACCGCTGGAATACTTGGCGGGATGATCGGCCCAATGGTTGCCGAACTGGCGGTTACTGCAGCACTGAAGCCCCGGTCGTAACCGTCTTTCTCCATTGCCTTGATCTGAATGGGGCCAAGACCACCGGCATCGGCCACCGCCGAGCCGGACATTCCGGCAAACAACATGCTCGACAACACATTGACGTGCCCCAGGCCGCCGCGCAAATGACCGACCAGCGCCCGGGCAATATTGAAGACCCGGTCTGAGATGCCGGCCTCGTTCATGAGCCGGCCAATCAGTAGAAACGCCGGTATGGCGAGCAAGGTAAAGCTGTTGACACCGTAAAGCGTGCGCTGCGCAAGCATTTCGAACGGAATGCTGTCGAGGCCTCTTGAATAGGCCAGCACCGCCAGCGATGCGCCGATCATGGCAAACCCGACGGGCACACCAATAAACATCAGAATCAGGAGGGTGCCGAAAAGAGCAAGGAGAATCGTCACTGCGTTACCCCGACCGACGGTGCCGTGAATCTGCTGATCACATTACGAACAGCGATGAGTACCAACATCGCGATGCCCAGCGCCTGCATCACATAAAGCCAGGCAAACGACATTGGCAAGGTTGCTGCCTGAACCGAGGTGGTGCTTATTGCATTCTTGATGGCGCCAACAACCAGCGCGCAACCGATCAGCGCGGTCAACACATCACTGAGGCCTTCCAGCGCCCGGCGCAGCGTGTTGGGCAGCACGTCCAGAAGAATGGTGATTCTGACCTGCTCGCCCGAACGCTGACACAAGGCCGCCCCCAGAAAAACCATGGCAATGAACGAGAACCGGGAGGCTTCATCCGTCCAGGGCACCGCCACGCTCAGTGCATAACGCGCCGTTACCTGAATGAACATCACCAACAAGGTCAGCAAAAACAAAATGCCGGTGATGGTTTCTATCGAAGTCCAGAATCGATTCCGGGCTTGCCGCCTGTCATCGGTCATTGCCGTGTCTCCAAGCTGTTGATCAGCAAGCCGCCACACGGGCGGCCTACCCTCTTACTTCAATTTGGACAGCACATAGTCCCGCACGCCCGGCGCGTAGGACTTGGCAATTTCACGAATCGCGGGCTCGGCCTTGGCTCGGAAGGCCGCCGAATCGACATCAACAAACGTCATGCCCTTGGCTTCGAGATCCGCCGACACGGCTGCTTCGCCGTTTGCGGTCTGCTCATCACCCCAGGCAAAGGCCTCGTCTGCAGCACTCTGCACCATTGCCCGATCGGCTTCCGAAAGGCCGTTGAACCACTCGTTGTTGGCCAGCCAGTGATAGAACGAATACACGTGCTGGGTCCGGTTCACATGCGTCTGAACTTCGTACAGCTTGCCCGAGGCGATGTTATCGACCGGGTTCTCCTGCATTTCGATGACGCCAGTCTGCAATGAGGTATACACCTCGGGCCAGGCAATCGGGCTGGGCAACGCACCAACGGCCGACCAGATCTGAATCCAGGACGGAATCTGCGGCACACGAATACGCGCGCCAGCCAGATCGGCCGGACTGGTTACCGGTTTCTTGGACGTAAGGTTACGCGGATTGCGCACTGACAAGCCGACCAGACGCAGATTGCCGTTGCTGGCAAGCTTGGCCTGAATCTCTTCACCGCGCGACCCTTCATACACAGCGGCAGCTTCGGCGCTGGAACTCCAGACAAAGGGCAGATCGGCGGCCGCGTATTCGGGCGCGTATACGGACATGGGCACCGAGCCACCCAACACGATCTGGTACTCGCCGGTGCTTGTCGCTTCGACCTGGTCGCGCTCGCCGCCGACTTCCAGGCCCAGCAGCGCAACGGTGTAATTCCCGCCAGACTTGGCCTCAATGGTGGCCTTCATCTTCTCGGCAACCTTGTACATCGTATTGCTGGGTTCGACGTGCAGAGCAATGGCTATCTCGTCTGCGGACGCGGGCGACGCTGCCAGGAACAGTCCCGCCAGGCTGGCGCTCAGGATTAGTTTGTTCATATCTCCTCCGTATCTCGATCGGGCCGAGACCAAATAATTATGCAGTCAATTCGCTGCACAGGCATATGACATCATATGTCTGTAGTTGGAAGATGACATATGACGTCATATAATGTCAATAGGCTTCACAAGGATCGACCATGCAGAAAATGACGACTACGTCTGGAGACCGCACCGCTGTCAAGGCGGTGATGAACTTTGTCGAGCACGGCATTCAGACCGGCCAGTTCGCCGACGGTAAGCTGCCGACCGAAACAGATGTCGCCAGTACGGTTGGCGTCAGCCGCACGCCAGTCAGAGAAGCGATGAAGATTCTCGACGCGGTCGGCGTTATCGAGATTCGTCGCGGCATCGGTACCTTCGTCAAGCCCCAGGCCGCCAGCGCCTTGAACCATCTGTTGATGTTTCAGGCGGTGACCCGCTCGGCCACGACCAAGCAACTTTTCGAAACCCGGATGATGGTTGAGAACACGGCCGCCGAGATGGTTGCCCGAAGAAAGTCGCCTGCGGACCTGGCCAAGATCAAGAAAGCCAATGAAAAGTTTCGCAAGATTGCCGAGCAGAGCAAGCCCGATTTTGACGCCGCCACCACCGCCGACATTGAGTTTCACAAAACCATCTTCGGCCTTTGCGGCAACCCGCTGATTGCAGCGCTCGGCGCATTGGTCCTTGAACAATGTCGCCCCTGGATTCGCGAAAGCCATGAAGTTGATGGACCGGCCATTACCTATACCTTGCATGAGCGCATGCTTGAGGAGTTGGCCAACTGGGACGTCAGCGCAAGCCCTGCTTCCGACCTGTCCCAGGCAGTACAGGGCTCGCTCGTCAGCTGGAAAGATCGACTTGATCGCAACTGACGCCAACCAACCAATTGCCGTCCCCTGCCCTGTCGGTCTCCGACCAGGCTTTCACCCCCACCCAGGAATCTTCCATGTCATCTGACCTTGTCGCCGCGACCTACCTGGTCGAAACTCCACTGGACCCACGGGAAGTTGCCGAGATCATGGCCGGGGAACAAAGCTGTGGCACCTTCGTGCGGGTCGCCGGCGAGACCGATGCGTTGCGGGCGCGGGCCGGCGCAAGCATCCTGTCCATCGAAGAGCTCGAACCGCCGGAGCACCCTACGCTGAGCAGTGCCTACCTGACCCGCAAGGGGCTGGACACCGCCCCCAGACGTGCCCGCGTGCAACTGGGTTTTCCCGCTGCCAATATTGGCGCCAACTTGCCGACGCTGACCGCCACGCTGGCCGGCAACTTGTTTGATCTGGGCGAAATCACCGGCCTGCGCCTCGAAAATGTCGATATGCCGCAAAGCTTCCGGGCCCGATTCGACTCGCCGCGCCAAGGCATTGCAGGCACGCGCCGCTCGGTTGGCCTGCCGCAGCGACCACTCTTTGGCACCATCATCAAACCCAACGTCGGGATGACGGCAGAGGAAACCGCCGATATCGTGCAGACCCTCTGCGAGGCCGGTGTCGACTTCATCAAGGACGATGAAATCTGCGCCGATTCAGAGCACGCCCCATTGGCTGAACGCATCCCGGCGGTCATGAAAAGAATCCGCGCCTACCGGGACCGCACCGGTCGCAACGTGATGATGGCCTTCAACATCACCGACGAGACCACTGCCATGTGTCGCCACGCGGATCTTATCGCCCGCGAAGGCGGCGACTGCATGATGGCCAGCATGAACTGGTGCGGGCTGTCTGCGCTGCAGACGTTGCGCCGGCACAGCGATCTCGCCTTGCACGCCCATCAGAATGGCTCGGGTGCGTTTGCCCGCAATGCCACGCACGGCATGAGCGGGCTGGCCTACCAGCTTCTGTATCGCCTGGCCGGCATTGATCACATGCATGTTCATGGCACGGGCAGCAAGTTTGCCGTGCCCGATGAAGAGGTCGACAAGGTTGCCCGGCGTTGTCAGGAGCCGGTGGCCAAGGACGGGCCTGCGCCTGAAGACCTCGTGATGCCGGTGTTCTCGTCGCGGCAATGGGCCGGCACGGTCGGCCGCTCAATGCAGTCGGCCGCCAGCTCGGATTTCATGTTTCTGGCCGGCGGCGGCATTCTGGCGCACCCGCAAGGCCCGAAAGCCGGCGTGGAAAGCCTGCACCAGGCATTCGAAGCCGTGCAGCAAGGCAAAGACCCGCTTGAAGTTGCCACCCCTGGCAGCGCCTTGCAAACCGCCTACGACTTTTACGGGTAACGACCGCGATGGCAATTTCCTACCTGTTTGTCGGCGATGACTTTACCGGCTCTTCCGACACACTGGCCGCCATTGCTGAAACCGGCAAGAAGGTACGGCTGTTTCTGGACACCCCAAGCCCCGAAGCAATCACAGCGGGCTCATATGACGCGATCGGTATCGCCACCGACCTGCGGTCTCTGGCACCGCCAGCCATCTGCGCTCGACTTGAATCGCTGGCCGGTTTCATGACGGCTACCGCGCCGCGCTTCATCCACTACAAGGTCTGTTCAACGTTCGATTCAAGCCCAGGCACTGGCAACATTGGCGCGGCCGCCACTGCGCTCATGGCCAGCCAGAAGCCTTATCTGACGGCAATCATTGGCGGCCAGCCGAGCCTGAAACGTTACTGCGCCTTCGGCAATCTGTTTGCCGCCGATTTGACGGGCGAGGTTTCCCGCATCGACCGTCATCCGGTCATGAGCGTGCATCCCTCCACGCCAATGGCGGAAAGCGACCTCAGACGGCATCTGGACAAGCAAGGATTCCGCGACACGCAATTGCTGGCCTGGCCGGCCCTGGAAGATGAACAACAACTTGCCGGGCAACTCGCGCAACTGGCGGCGCAGCAAAAACCCGTCTTGCTCGACGCATTGAATCAACAACACATTCACACCATCGGGCGGGCCTTGCGCGCGCTGCCAACCGAGGGTGCCCCCATCCTGATCATTGGCGCCAGCAGCGTGCCGGAAGCCATCTTTGGCGATGCCGACGCTGGCCGGCAAATCAGTACGCCGCCCGCGCGCGACACCACCAAGCCATGTCTCGTCATTGCCGGCAGCCGGTCGGCATCGACGGTGGCGCAGATTGCCGCGGCAAGCCAGTTTCAGACAATGGCGATCGGTATTGCGGACCTGGCCTCAACCGAGGCCATCGGCGCCCTGGCCACGCGTTGCGCCAGCATGATGCAGGACCGCGGCAATCTGATTGCCCATCTCGTGCCCGCTGAAGACTATGGCTTGCAAGGCATTGAGCTGGCCAATCGTCTTGCCGAACTGACTCAGGCCATTTTTGCGGCGGCAGCCATCGGCAAGCTGGCGATTGCCGGCGGCGACACATCGAGCATCATCATTCGTCGCCTTGGCTTTGACAGCCTTGATCTGCTGCAGCGCATGGCTCCCGGCGTGGCGCTCTGCAGTGGCCATTCTGCAAACCCGGCGCTGGAAAACATGACAGTCATGCTGAAAGGCGGCCAGGTTGGTGGTGTGACTATCTTTGATCAGTTTGCGGCAACGGCCTGACTCGAGAGTCAGCCCGTGCCGGCGCATGCCGGCTCATTAAAGCGTTGAGAAATCCGGAAACGGGCGCACCGGGTCGGCGCCATCCCAGTCGAATGAGGCCGTGCGTATCAGGTCGAACATCTTGCCCTTCGGGCCGAGCACTTCGGACAACTCGATGCAGGTGCCCGGGTGCTGCTCCTGCGCAAAGTAGGCAAACCGACCATTCTCACCCACGCAGCCGCTCATTTTCACCGTGAAGTCTTTGGCCAGCATCATTGCCAGATCGGCATCGTATTGCGTAGTCCAGAAAGCCACGTGTTGCAGGCCGCGCAAACCTTTGTTCATGAAGTCCCGGTACAGCGACGGAACGTCATTCCTGATTTGAATCAGCTCGACCTGCATCTCGCCCGAGTTGGCAAGTGCCACCGAGTTGTGCGGCTCGTAACTTTTACCGTCGTAGATATAGTCTTCAATCGGTACGCGCGGATTGTAATACCACGGTCCGACGCCCATGACGTCTGACCAGTGTTTCATGCCGGCTTCGATATCGTCGACAACATAGCCGAGTTGGCGGATCGGGCCCAGAAAATTACTCATGGTGAACCTCACTTCATCAAGGTTTGGGGTAGCCAGGTGGAGATCGCCGGCACGGCGGACACCACAAGCAATGACAGCAAAAGTGGAATGAAGAACGGCATCACCCCTGCAATGACGCGGCCAATCGGCATCTTCGTAATAATGGTGATCATGTACAGACTCATGCCCACCGGCGGCGTGAGCAGACCGATCATCAGGTTGAGCACAAATACAATGCCCAGCTGCAGCGGATCGACGCCGGCGGCGGTCAGGGCCGGTGCAATGATGGGCGCGATGATCAGAATGGCGGCAATGCTTTCAAGCACCATGCCAACCAGCAACAACAAGACATTGACCAGAAACAAGAGCACCAACGGGTTATCGGTCAGGCCGAGCAACAACGCCGACACCTTCATCGGCACCTGATCAAGCGTGAGCACCCAGGCGAACAAGGCAGCCGTTGATACGACGAACAAGATGTTGGCGGTCGACTCTACCGTTTCCCGCAGAGCCTTGATGATGGCGCCCGGGGAAAGTGATCGATAGATGAACAAACCGATGAGAATCGCGTAAACCACCGTGACACCGGCAACCTCGGTCGGCCCGAAGTAGCCGCTCAACAAGCCGCCAATGAGCAACACCGGGGCCAGCAGTGCGGGCAGGGAAATGAGCGCTTTACGGGCAAGCTCTTTCGGGTCGACGCGAACATCATCACGCGGCAAGCCCTTGACCCGCGCGACAATGGCCACCTGCGCCATCAGCAGCGCGGTAATGAGCAGCGCCGGAATGATGCCGGCGAGCAACAACTTGACGGCCGACACGTTGGCGACCGATGCGTAAATGATGATCGGGATTGAAGGCGGGAAAATCGGTCCAATCGTTGCTGCTGCCACCGTCAGGCCGGCGGCAAACTCTTCCTTGTAGCCCTGCGCCTTCATCTGGTTGATCTGAATGACCCCGAGCGCGCCGATGTCCGCCAGAGCGGCGCCCGAAATACCCGAGAAGATCAGCGACACAAAAATGCTGACTTGCGCGACGGCCCCACGGATGCGCCCGAAGATCATGCGAATCAGGTCGAACAGATGCGTGGTTACGCCGGTCGCATTGAGCAGACTTGCCGCCAGAATGAACAAGGGCACGGCCAGCAGCGGTGAACTGTCGAGGGCGTTCAGGCTGCGCTGCGCCAGCACCGAAATGGGCAGCCCCTCGGACACGATGACGACCGCCGACGACAGGCCG
>CAXBNM010000094.1:0-14360 GCA_963976885.1 uncultured Burkholderiaceae bacterium | reverse complement strand
CCACGCCCCGGCGCAGCAGGCCGGCTGGTGCGCGGCGCGGGGGCCGGTTCCGAGGCGGCCGGCGCGTCGAGCGGCCCGTCCTTGAGTTCACGCAGCGCCTGCTCGATGGCACGCGGCCCGATCTCGGCCTTGAATACCATCGTGAACAGATGGCTCGGAGAATCGGCGCGCAAATGATCGGCCAGCCGCTCCAGACTGACCGTGCCGGCGCCGACGTGCTGAATCGCTTTTTCGACAATGGCCCGCCCCGCTTGCTGCTCTCGCGCGCCCTCGCGAGCGGCAAACCACTGGCGCACCTTGTTGCGCGCCCGGTGACTGGCCAGATAGCCCTGGCTGGTGTTCAACCAGTCACGCGAGGGCCCTGCCGCGCCGGCGGCCTGCCCCTTGGCTGAAATGATTTCCACGGTGTCGCCGCTTTGCAAGGGGCGGGTCAGAGGCACCATTGCGCCGTTGACGCGAGCCCCCCGGCAGCTGTGGCCCAGGTCGGTATGCAGGTGGTAGGCAAAATCGATGGGCGTGGCCCCACTCGGCAACGCAATGACCCGCCCTTGCGGCGTGAGCGCATAAACCGTCGAATCGGGCTGACCACTGGCCGTCGCTGCGCCGAGCGCATGACCGATTTCGCGTTGCCAGTCGAGCAACTGGCGCAGCCATGACACGCGTTGCTCAAAGCCGTCATTGCCGCCCGCAGCGCCGCCATCACCGCGAAAAGGCACGCCTTCCTTGTACTGCCAGTGCGCGGCGCCTCCGTACTCGGCAGCTTCGTCCATCTTTGCGGTGCGGATCTGCACCTCGATTTCGGTGCCCGATGGATCGTTCACCACGGTGTGCAAGGACTGATAGCCATTGCTTTTAGGGGCTGAAATGTAATCGGCAAACTGATCGATGCGCGGCGACCAGAGGGTATGCACGACATCGAGCGCCCGATAACACGCCGGCACATCGGTCACCACCACGCGCAACGCCTGCAAGTCGTGGACCTGATCGAGACGCAGACCCTTGCGGCGCATTTTGCGAGCCAGGCTGTACAGATGCTTGGACCGACCATGAATCTGCGCCCCGATATGCTCGGCGGCCAGCGCTGCGGTCAGTTCGAGCCGGGCTTTTTCGATCTGGGCCTCGCGCACCGTGCGCTTTTGATGCACGCCCCGCGCCAGCTCGGCATAGAACTGCGGCTCAAGAAAGCGAAAGGCCAGATCTTCGAGTTGCCACTTCAGCGCGCCCACGCCCAGGCGGTTGGCCAGCGGCGCCAGCACCTCCAGCGTTTCCTGACAAACCGCAGTAGGCGGCGTGGTTTTTTCTTCGGTGTGCCGACGCAGGGTTTGCAGACGCGAGGCCAGGCGCAGCAACACCACGCGCACATCGACCGACATGGCCAGCAGCATCCGGCGCAATGTTTCAAGTTGTTGTTGTGCGCTGCGATCGGCTCGCGCGGCGCCGGCGGCAGGATCGGCCGTGCTCAGGCTGATTTCGCGCAGCCGCCGCAACTTGCGCATGCTCTCGACGATACGAGCAATGTCGGCGCCAAATTCGCGCTCGATCAGCGGCAGATCGAGCAATTGCGGCAGCCCGAACATCCAGGCAGCGGCGACCGCCGCCGGGTCGGCATGAATTTCAATCAGGACCCGGGCGCAGCCTTCGGCGTGCGCGAGCGCGACTTCGGCATCAGCCCCCGGGCTGTCGGAGGCACCGTTTTCCGGCTCGGCCGATGGGCCCACATCGCCCGCCGGCTGGCACTTCAGGCGCTGCATGACGAAGGCGCGCGCACGCGCAGACATCGCAAGCGACTCTGCGTCTGGGTGCTGCAGTGAGATGCCAGGGTTCAACGGTCGGGCTCCATCCCTAATTATAGAAAGATGCGCGAGGATATAGGCCCTTGAAACCCAAGCCTTTGCATGCTCTTTCTAAAGTACATTAACACCTGTTCGTTCTGGTGCCCCTTCTGCGTATGGATTCACAACTTCTCGGGTTTGTCAGTTTTTCGTTCGCCGCGGTAGCGTTCGGAGCCCTGAGCCTTTTGCTTGCTATACGCGGCACCTCCGAACTCGGCGGCCGCATGTTTTTGCTGGCCATCGTCGTGCAAGCCGTCTGGGCCGCCACCATGGCACTCGGCCTGACCGTCATTCAAATTCCGGCCGCCATCGGCAGCAGCGCCGAGGCGTTGCGAACATTCGTCTGGACCGCTTTTCTGCTCTCTCTGCCCTTCCAGGGTGAAGGCAGTCGGGTCGAATTGTTCGAGATGCGTCGGCTGCGCGGCGCGGCCATTCTGATTGCGCTCGGCCTGGCGTTGCTGGGCTGGATCATGGATCTGGCCGGCGTCGATTTGCGGCTGGTTTTCACCGCTCGCATTATCGCCGCATTGTTCGGTCTGGTCGTGCTGGAGCAGGTTTATCGCAACGCCACGCCGGGTAAACGCTGGTCGATCCGTTTTCTCGCGGTCTCGCTGCTGGCCATGCTGGGCTTCGATCTGCTGCTCTACAGCGACGCGCTGCTGTACTCCAAGCTCAATCTGCACTGGTGGACAACCCGCGGCTTCGCCAACGCCTTGCTGGCGCCACTGCTGGCCATCGCAGCAATGCGCAACCGCGAATGGAAGCTCGATATCTCGGTATCGAGACGCGTGATGTTTCATTCCACGGCGCTGGTGGCCTCGTGCGTGTACATCACCGTGGTCGCGCTGGGCGGCTATTACGTGCGCCAGGTGGGCGGCGAATGGGGTGCGGTCGCGCAGGCGCTGATCGTCTTCTCGGCCATCACCCTGCTGCTGGCGCTGGCCTTGTCATCACGGCTGCGCGCCCGGCTGCGGGTTCTGATCTCCAAACACTTCTTTGACTACCGCTACGACTATCGCGAGGAATGGCTGAAGCTGACCCAGTTGCTGTCCCGTCCCGACGACCAGCCCGGCGAGAACGCCGGCAACAGCGGCCTGGTCGAACGCTCGCTAAGGGGCCTGGCCAATCTGGTCGACAGCACCGGCGCGGCGCTCTGGATGAACGAATCGGGCATCTACGCCTGGCAAGGCGGCGTCGACTACGACGGCCCGACCGGTGAGGTAGCCAGCAATCATTCCATGATCGATTACCTGCGCGACCGGCAATGGGTGATCGATGTCAACGAATTCCAGACCGAACCCGAGCATTATTCCGGTCTGAATCTGCCGGCCGACATGACCCGCAGCGAAATCTGGCTGGTCGTGCCGCTGTTGCTGCGCGATGACCTGGTGGGCTTTGTCGTGCTCAAGAAGGCCATGTCTCCGGCCCCGGTGAACTGGGAAGTGCGCGACCTGCTCAAAACCGCAGGCCGTCAGATTGCCAGCTACCTCGGTGTGCAGCAAGCCACCGAGCAATTGGTACAGGCCCAGCAGTTCGATTCCTTCAATCGGCTGTCGGCCTTCGTGGTCCATGACCTGAAGAACCTGGTCGCTCAGTTGACATTACTCACAGAAAACGCAGATAAGCACCGCCACAACCCGCAATTTCAAGCCGATATGGTGCTGACCGTGCAAAACGTCCTGGATCGCATGCGGGGTCTGCTGCTTCAATTGAGGGCAGGCACAAAGCCAATCGAGAGTCCGGTCCCGATTTCCATTCTGGAGGTCGTGGAAAAAGCCCTGCATGCCAAGCGCATGCTGCGGCCCACCCCCATCCTTCAGGTGGGTCCGGAAGCCCGAGGGGTCAGTGTAAGAGCCCATGTCGAGCGATTGGAGCGAGTCATTGGGCATTTGGTACAAAACGCCGTCGAAGCCTGTTCGGTTCGCGGGGAAGTGGTCGTACAGGTACAGGCTGAAGCGGGTATGGTGGCAGTTGAAGTCACTGACAACGGTAAAGGCATGAGCGAGCAGTTCATTCGCAATCGTTTATTCCGCCCCTTCAGTAGCTCCAAACCACATGGAATGGGTATTGGCACATTTGAAAGCCGAGAATACATTCGTGAGATTGGAGGGCGCCTGGACGTCCAGAGCCAACCCGGAAAGGGAACTTCCTTCCGGATTGCCCTGCCTCTGGCATCTGATGCCGTGGGGACGACTCATGAGATGGAGCAGCAGTAAATGGCCGATACGCGCCCGGTACTATTGGTAATCGAAGACGATCTCGGTCTGCAAAAGCAGATGCGCTGGTCCTTTGATCGCTACAACGTGGTGTTTGCCGAAGACCGAGAATCGGCAATCAATCAATTGCGCCGTTTTGAGCCCACCGTGGTGACGCTCGACCTCGGCCTGCCGCCTGACACCGACACCCCGGTGGAAGGGTTCGCCGTGCTCGAAGAAATTCTGAGCCTGGCGCCGAGCACCAAAGTCATTGCCGTCACTGGCCAGAATGACCGCGACAATGCGTTGCGCGCCATTGCCACCGGCGCCTATGACTTCTTCTCCAAACCTTTCGACGCCGAGACCCTCGGCCTGGTCGTCGATCGGGCCTTCAATGTGGCCGAACTGGAACGCGAAAACCGTCTGCGCTCCACCTTCACCGACACCATGCCCCTCGAAGGCCTGATCACGCGCGATCCGGCCATGATCAAGATGTGTCGCCAGATTGAAAAGCTCGCCCCCACCGATGCCTCGGTGTTGCTGTTCGGCGAGAGCGGCACCGGCAAGGAAGTGCTGGCCCGGGCGCTGCACGCGCAGAGTCCGCGCCGCGACAAACGCTTCGTGGCCATCAACTGTGCGGCCATTCCTGAAGCGCTGCTCGAGTCCGAACTGTTCGGCCACGAGAAAGGCGCCTTCACCGGCGCCGTCAAGCAAACGGCCGGCAAGATCGAACTCGCCGCCGGTGGCACGCTGTTCCTGGACGAAATCGGCGATCTGCCGATGTCGCTGCAGGCCAAGCTGCTGCGCTTCCTGCAGGATCGGGTCATTGAGCGCATCGGAGGACGCACCGAGATTGCCGTAGATTTGCGTATAATCTGCGCCACTCATCGCAATTTGCGTGAACTGATCGACAGCAACGGCTTCCGTGAAGACCTGTACTACCGGCTCACCGAAATGGTTGTCGAGATCCCGCCGCTACGCAACCGGGCCGGCGACGCCCCCTTGCTGGCACGCGACTTCGTCAAGCGGTTCACCCGCCAGCAAAAGCGTGAAAAGTTGTTCTTGCGTGATGACGCCATTCAGGCCATTGCCGACTACGACTGGCCTGGCAATGTGCGCGAACTCGAAAACTGCATCAAGCGCGCAGTGATCATGGCCGAGTCAAACAGCATTGGCGCAGAAGATCTCGGCATCAGCCAGAATGCCGATCACCCGGCGCTGAATCTGCGTCACGTTCGGGATGACGCCGAACGCAAGGCTGTGCTGCGGGCCATGGCGCAATCGGGCGGCAATATCGCCCGCGCCTCCGAGCTGCTGGGCATCAGTCGTCCCACCATGTACGACCTGCTCAACCGTTTCGGCTTGCGCGAAAAGCAGACCTCGACCACGTCGTAGGCCTGCCCGGATCCGCCCTCAGCGAGCAATCGCTGCGGGCAGATCCGATCCTTTCGCGTTCGGGTCGGGCTCGATACGGGGCCTACCAATGCTCGAATAGTCAAAGCCCCGCTTGGCCATCGTGGCCGGCTCATACAGGTTGCGCCCATCAAAAATGACCGGTGACTTCATTCGCCGGTGCATCTTCTCGAAGTCTGGCGCCCGAAAAGCCTTCCATTCCGTAGCAATCAGCAACGCATCGACGCCGTCGATTGCGTCCATCGGGCTGAAGGTAAGGATCAACCCATCGCGCTCGCCATACAGACGCCGGCATTCTTCCATCGCCACCGGGTCGTGGGCTTGCACGGTCGCCCCGGCAGCCAGCAAAGCCTCGATCAGGATCCGCGACGGCGCATCGCGCATGTCATCGGTGTTGGGCTTGAAGGCCAGGCCCCATAGCCCAAAACGCATCCCTTTCAGATCGCCATAGCGTGCTTTCAGCTTCACCAGCAACACGCTCTTCTGGCGGTCATTGACCTCCTGAACGGCATTGAGCAAGGTCAGCGGCTGCTCAACGTCAATCGAGGTTTTCAGCAAGGCGCTGACATCTTTCGGAAAACACGAACCGCCGTAGCCGGTGCCCGGATACAGGAAGTGGTGCCGATGCCCTGGCGAACGTCTTCAATATCGGCGCCGAGCCGCTCAGCCAGATTGGCCAAGTCATTCATGAACGAAATACGCGTTGCAAGCATTGAATTGGCCGCATATTTCGTTAGCTCAGCCGACCGTAGCGACATGACGATCGTGCGATCGAAGTTGCGCAGAAACGGCAGATAGACCTCGCGCATGATCTCCTCGGCCTGCGAATCTTCGACGCCCAGCACGATGCGGTCGGGGCGTTGAAAGTCGTTGACCGCCGCGCCCTCTTTCAGAAACTCCGGGTTGGACACCACCGCAAACGGCAGATCCGACTGCCGCGCAGCCAGTGTGTCGGCAATCACCGCCTTGACCTTGTCGGCGGTGCCGACCGGCACCGTGCTCTTGTCAACGATGACCCGGTAACCATCCATATGCTCGGCAACGGTTCGGGCGGCCGCCAGTACATATTGCAGATCAGCCGACCCGTCCTCATCCGGCGGCGTGCCCACGGCAATCATCTGCACCAGACCAAACTTGGCGCCTTCAATCGGGTCAGCCGAAAACCTCAACCGATCTGCCTGGACATTGGCCTTGACCATCGCCTCCAGACCCGGCTCGTAAATGGGAATTTCGCCGCTGTTGAGTCGCGCGATTTTTTTCGCGTCGATATCAATACACATCACGTCGTGCCCGGCATCTGCCAGGCAGGCACCGGAGACAAGACCGACATAGCCGGTACCAATGACGGAAATTTTCATACTGCTGGGTCCTGTTGGTCTGAATTAATGGCACATCGCCGCCTGAAGCGGCGGCGATGCTGATCACAATGCGGGCAAACTTATTTGGACTCGACGCGTCCGTAGCGGTCGTCGAAGCGCACGATATCGTCTTCGCCGACGTAATCGCCACACTGCACCTCGATCAGCATCAGATCGACCTTGCCAGGGTTTTCCAACCGGTGCTTGGCGCCGATGGGTATGTAGGTGGACTGATTGGCAAACACCATCCGGGTGTCCTCGTCGCAGGTAACCTTGGCCGTGCCGGCCACCACAATCCAGTGCTCGCTGCGGTGGTGATGCATCTGCAGCGACAAGGTCTGCTCGGGCTTGACGACAATTTCCTTCATCTTGAAGCGCGGGCCTTCATGCAGCACCGTATAGGTGCCCCAGGGACGTGCCACGGTACGGTGCAAGGTGGCCGCGGAGTGACCCTTGTGGCGCAGCTTGGCGACCACTTCCTTGACCTGCTGGCTGGCATCCTTGTTGGCAACCAGCACCGCGTCGGGCGTGTCGATGATCAGCAGGTTATCCACGCCGACCGCGGCAATCAGGCGATCGTCGCTTTGTACGTGCGTGTTCCGTGACTGCACCATCATGTGCTCGCCAACCGAGGTGTTGCCATCGGCGTCGGCCGGCAACTGCTCGGCCACCGCCTTCCAGGAGCCGATATCGCTCCAATGAAAATCGGCCCGCACCAGCGCAATATTGGAGGCCTTTTCCATCACCGCGTAATCGATGGAAATATCGGGCATGGTTGCAAAGGCCGCCGCATCGAAGCGCACTTCGTCATCGCCGGTGGCCGAAGCCTTACGGCCGGCCGTCCAGACCTGGCGCGCCGCCGCCATCAGCTCGGGCGCATGCAGGTCGAGCGCGGCAAGAATTGCCGACGCCTTGAAGCAGAACATCCCGCTGTTCCAGACGAAGTTGCCGGCGGCAAGGAATTCGGTGGCCTTGGCAACATCGGGTTTCTCGACAAAGCGATTGACCTTGTGCGCGCCCAAAGTGTCGGCGTCGCCCAGTTCGATGTAACCAAAACCCGTTTCGGGCGCGCTCGGCTGAATGCCAAACAACACCAGCTTGCCCGACTCGGCAATTTTGGCGGCCTTGTTGGCGGCCGCCTGGAAAGCCGCCTCATCGGGAATCAGGTGATCGGCGGGCAAGACCAGCAAGATCGGGTCATCGCCATGCTCGGCGGCATTAAGCGCCGCCAGCGCGATGGCTGGCGCGGTGTTGCGGCCAGTCGGCTCGAGAATCTGATGCAGCGTGCGTCCGCCCAGCGCGGGCACACCCTTTGCTTCCTCGCGGGTCTTGAATCCGTAGGTCTCATTGGTGACGATATAGACGGTTTTATCACATAACGGCGCACACCGTCCTAACACCCGTTGTAGCAGGCTCGGGCCACCGGCCAGGCGAATGAACGGTTTCGGATAGGCTTCACGGGAAACGGGCCACAAACGGGTGCCGGAGCCGCCGGAGAGAATTACGGGAATCATGGTCATCAGTGCCTTGAGTTAAATCGAGCTTGGCTGGTCATTAGTGATGTCGCAATACTTGTCGGGCCTTAAGCGCGCGGAGGAGGCCTGACCAGGCCAAAGGAGGCTGGAGCGTATTAAGGCGCGCCCTCGGTATTAGATCAGATGAGAAATTTAAACGCACAAGTTGTCTTGCGAATGCAACCAATGGATACACGACTGATACGGACCGATACATGGCACCTGGAAATGTGCCAATACCCGGAATTACGAGCGCTTCATGACGCCCCGATAACGTAACATCCCCATATTGCTGAATCATTATCCCTGTGAGATCTGATGCAACTAAAAAAAGCGGTTTTCCCCGTGGCGGGCCTGGGCACCCGGTTTCTGCCGGCGACTAAATCCATTCCGAAGGAAATGCTTCCGATTGTTGACCGGCCGATCATTCAGTACGCGGTCGACGAAGCCATCGAAGCGGGCTGTGACACGCTGATCTTTGTCACCGGTCGGTCCAAACGTGCCGTCGAAGACTACTTCGACCGGGCGCCGGAACTTGAGGCCGAACTCGAGGCCAAAGGCAAAACCGAGGCCCTGGCCGCGGTGCGCAACATCATTCCGCCCCATGTCAAAGTGCTGTTCGTGCGCCAGCCACAGCCTCTGGGGCTGGGCCATGCGGTACTGTGCGCGGCGCCGATGATCGGCAAAGACGAGCACTTTGCCGTCATGCTGCCCGACGACCTGATCGACGGCTATCCGAGCGGTGTGCTCAAGCAAATGCTGCCGGTAGCGCTGGAAAACGGCGCCTCAGTGGTTGCGGTCGAGCAAGTGCTGCCCGATGAAGTCTCCAAATACGGCATCGTCGACCCGGCCAGCCAGGAAGGCCGGCTGATGAAGCTGCGCGGCATCGTCGAAAAGCCGGCCCCCGAAGATGCGCCGTCCACCAGCGCCGTTGTCGGTCGCTACATCCTGCACGCCAGCATTCTGGAAACCCTTGAAAACACCAAGGCTGGCGCGGGTGGCGAAATTCAGCTCACCGATGCGCTCGCCGAACAGATTGATTCCCCAGGCTTGTACGGCTTTCAATTCAGCGGCAAACGCTTCGATTGCGGCTCCAAGCGCGGCTTCCTCGTTGCCAACATCCACTTCGGCCTGACCTGATTCAGGCAGGCGCCGCAATATTCGGGCCCAGGCATTGCGGCGCTGGCATCGCACATTTTGTGGAGGCTTGGGGAGTAGTCTGGCGCAATGCGACCAACCCAGTTGGTTGTAGTTAGGCGGAATCCGCGCAGCTGAGCCGGCTTGTTGCCCCTGACCTTGCTTGCCGGATCTGATTGAGACCGGTGTCACTACGCCGGCAAGTTACCGCCAGTTCTGCTCATTGCGGCTCATCCGGCTCGTCTGAGGACGCCATCAGATCGAGCTGCGCGCGCAGCCGATCGGCCCCGATCTGCACGACATCATCGGCCATGATCTTGCGCCGACGCCGCGTTTCCACTTCCCCGTTCACCTGCACCATGCCTTGCTGGATGAGGATTTTGGCCTCGCCGCCGCTGGACACCACATCGCCAAACTTCAACAGGCTGGCCAGCTCGACCGGTTCATGGCGAATCAACACATCACGCACCGGCCGACTCGGCGTTTTGACGGCCTTTTCCTTGGTGGCGCGTTTGGGACCTCGGCGCTGAGTCATTGCGGGGCACTCGTGGACTGAACCAGCGCCGCGGCATTGACTGCTGCCTGGGCAGATGAAGGCGCGATCTGTGAAGGCGCCATCTGGATTGCCGGCAAAGCCCCCATGGACAAGCGCGCCCCTCGTCGTTGCAATCGGTATTGCCCGGCATAAGCCTGGCCATTCATTATCTTCAAAAGCTTTGCCATCGTGGCACTCGCAAAAGGCTGAAACACAGTGGCGCGAGTTTACGCGTGATCGCACGGCCATCGCCGGCTGCACCATCGACCCGCCCGATCCAGCTCCCGCTTGCTTGTGCGCCACGGAAAGCGGACAAATCAGAGGGTTGTTTGCGAATAGGAATGATTCCTATTAATATGTCTATACGCTGTTGCATGGTTGATCGCACAGCCCGATGCACGAACCCACAACCGGCGCGAACCGGCCCCGCCTTCGCCCTTTAACGGAAATTCCGCAAGAGTCTGCGCATGATCGTCTGTGTCTGTAATGCCATCTCCGACCACGAAATCCGTGACTGGGTAAAGTTGGGCGGCTCCACGCTGGAAGAGCTCAAGAGCGATCTTGGCCTGGGAACCTGTTGCGGCAAGTGTCACGACTGCGCGCACGAAGTACTTGCCGAGGCAGCAAACAAAGCCCCTGTGCTGGCGTCCCGCGAGTTGCGTCGCCAACCGACCGAATAACCGAACTTATCGCGGCGTTCGACCGCCCCGGCTGATAAGCCCCCTTGCCGGACACGTCATCAGCGCCGCTCCCTGTGCTCCAGCCTGGCCTTTCGCGGCGCGCCAGCCCGCTGGCAGCCCATTCGTCGGGCCAATACTTGCATCAAGAGCGACGCGCGCGACAACATCGTTTGCGACCGCCTCTCAATGGCCGCCCTCGCTGGGGCATCAGGTTTCGTCACACGCCCCCTCGCCCGGCTCGCCGGGATGCGTAGGCCAATTGATGGGCTGGTCCGGATTGCTCGGCCCGCGCGGACCATCCGGGTTGACCCCATCAACCCAGTCAGCAAAGTCTTCCTGGTTGTCATCACTCTCCGATTCGCGTCGCTCTGGCCCCGTCCACGGCTGATTGGCACCAATACGTCGCTCGGGTGGCAGCGGCGCCTCGCTGCTGGCTTCGCTACTGTCGCCTGCGGCGCGTAACGCGCTTTGCATGCGGGCCGACGCAGCAACTTGCAACGGCAGCCGCCAGACCGGCTCGCCGCCGACTTGCCCCGGTGCCCGATAGAACCCACAGGCCCATGCGCGAGCATTCGCGTCGGCCTCGGGTTGGTCCATATCGGTGACCACCACTTGCAAGCGCTCGCTTGGCGCGCAGCCATCAATCACTTCCATCACGCGCACGATCAGGGACGAGACCAGCGGCACCATCAGTGGTACGCCATAGCGCACCTGCAGCGTCAGCTGATTGGCCTGCTGCAAGGTCAGCCCCGAAGCGCTGCCGGCCTCGCCATCCCGAAAACGCAGATTGTCGTTGGGAATTTCTTGCAGATTCGGTATCAGTTGCCCGAAGGCATCGCGCGCCGGCTCAGCAAAGTCGGCAAACACCTCTGGCGACGGGCCAATACGCTGCCAGGCCAGCCAGCCGGCCTGCTCGCCCTCGTCGATGGTCAACAGACTGAGCTGAGCGCTCGCCTCGCCCCAAAGCGGTCCGAGGCCGTCGGCGAGGCCGCTTCGTACAGCACCGGCCTCACCATGCGCGGTAGCGGCCACCTGAGCGGCGCGCAAAGCGGCAAACTCAAGCGCGTGACGCGCCTGCCAGATCAACGCCCATTGCAACACGCCAAGCCCGAGCAGCAACACCACCGGAACGGCCACCAGCCATTCGAGCAAGGCACTACCTCTGATTGATTTAGGCATTTTCGCGCGCGTTCGTCAGGGCTTCAGCGAGCAACAGCGGGCACGGACATGGGCGCCGGTGACAAGGCCAGAGCCGACTGATTGCTGGCGGTCGGCGAAAGCAGCATGGGCGCAGCGATATTGCCACCGCCACCGGCTTGCGGCTCGGTCAGCGTGCCCGCCAGTTCGTCCAGGCGCAGACGTACCTCATCGACCCAGCGACCGGAGGCTCGTTGTCGGTCCGGCAAGCCGAGATCTTCGAGGGCCACTTGCGCCTGGTCCAGTCCGAGCAAAGCCAGGTTCATGACGGCACGGGCCTGCAACTCGGCGAAACGTTCAGCGCCGGAAGCCGAGGCACGCGCGCGTTGGTAGGCGTCGAACGCGCCGCTGACATCACCGCGCCGGTGACAGATATTGCCAATTCGCAACCAGGCAAACGGATGGTTGTCCATTGCCGCAATCATGCCGAATTGCTCCATTGCGGCATCAAGGCGCCGGGCCCTGTAATTGGCTTCGGCCTTTTGCAAGGTTGCCTGCTCAGAATACTCGGCCAGCAAAGACTGACCCACCTGCAGCTGTTGCTCATCGTCAGGCTCGAGCGCATGCGCGGGGGCGATAGTGACGCCGAGCAATCCGGCGACCAGCAACCAGCGCCCCACAGCGCACGACTGCCTGGACGCACGACGAAAGATACGGGGTAGCGAGCGAACGACAAGCGTTGAGACATGCGTAAGCGATGAACTGATGACCATAAGACTTCCTCCAACTAATCAGATTGAACCAAGCAATCATTGCAAGAGCCCATCGGCCAGCACTTGCATGGCGACAGGAAAGAGCAGAATCAGAAACGTGCCCGGGAAGATGAAAACCACCAGAGGCAACAACAATTTGACCGGTGCTTGCATGGCACGCCGCTCGGCATCGATGAAGCGCTCTTCGCGGCGTTGAATGGCCTGCGCGCGCAACACCGGACTCAAATCGGCCCCCTGCTTCTCAGCGGTGATCATGGCCGCCACCGCATGGCGCAAACCGGCAAACTCAAAGCGATCACCCATGGCTCGCAGCGCTTCGTGCCGGGCTCGTCCGGCGCGAATCTCACGCATCACGCGGGCCAGCTCGTCGCGCATCGGACCGGCCGGCCCACGTTCTACGGCCATGGCCAATGCCGCCGACATCGTTGAGCCGGCCTGCACCGACAAGCCGATCAGATCGAGCATGACCGGCAACTCCCGCGTCATGCGCGCCCGCCGCAGATCGATTTGCCCTTTCAGGCGGGCCGCGGGCAACAACCACACCACCAAACCACACATCGTGGCCGACGTGGTGTGCCAGCCCGCCGGGCTGCTTACGGCCGCGAGCAACGCCGCCAGCAAGGCAAAGAGCAGACGCCCGGCCACATACTGCGCCGGTGTCAGAGCCAGTTCGAGACCAGCCTCACGTAGTTGCGTGCCAAGTCTGACCTGCCAGGCAATGGGCATCAGCCGCCGACATGCCGGCGCCAACCACTGCACCAACCACCACAGGCTGCGCCACAACACCGGCGCCGGATCGGGTTCGAGATCGGTCACTTGCACAGGCGCAGTGCGCCGTGTGCTCATGCTCAGCCCCAGGGCCAGGGCGAGTAATCCAGCGGGCGCCCCCAGACTGAGCAAGAACAACCATGGCGACCCGGTAGCAAGAAGCGTGGACATCCGTTCAGACCTCAATCGCAACCATGCGGGCGATCATCCAACCGCCAGCCAACTGCATGAGACCGACCAGGGCCAACACCGCCAGACCTTCGGTCGTGTCGAAATAAAGATGGGCCATTTCCGGTTGCATGACCAGCAACGCGCCCATCACCGCAAAAGGCAACAAACCCATGACCCAGGCCTGCATTCGGCCCTGCGCAGTAAGCGCACGAATCTTGCCTTCGAGCATCAGGCGTCTGCGCATTGCCTCCGATAAGGTGTGCAAGGTCTGCGCCAGTGAGCCCCCCGCGCGCAGACTCAGCCGCAACGCACTGACCAGCAACATGGTTTCTTCGACCGGCATCCGCGTTTCCAGTGATTCGAGCGCCGCATCGAGTGAGCGCCCCATCCGCTGCTCGCGCAAAACCATCGAGAACTCATGCCGGGCCGGCGCCGGCATCTGCTCGGCCAGACCGATGAGGGCCGAGTTGAGCGCCGAACCTGCTTTCAGGCTGACACTCAACAGACTCATGATTTCAGGCATCTGCTGGCGAAAGGCCTGCACCCGCCGGCGGCGCATGCTTCGCAGCAACAAGCGCGGCACAACCGACAACACCAGGGCCACCACCACGGCCGGAGCGGCTAACCCCGTCAGCCAGAAGGTCAGCCCGACGGCGGCCACCACGATGATCAGATTGAGCCAGAACAGATGCGAGACATCGGTGAAAACGAAAGCGGCGCGCAGTTCGTGCTCGACCGTTTCACCGAACCGATCGCGGAACCGCCCCAGCATCAAGCGCAGCACGACCGCACCGGCGATGAATGCCAGCGCCGTACCGACGAAGATTGCCGCCAGCAACGGCCAACC
>CAXBNM010000093.1:0-14376 GCA_963976885.1 uncultured Burkholderiaceae bacterium | reverse complement strand
TTCCCGTTCTGATCCTGGGCAATGGCGGTGAACTCATAGACACCATCGGCAGGCAAATCAATCGGTTGCACCGACCAGTTGCCGCTTTCGTCTGCGATGGTCGAGATTGTTTCACCGGTCGACAGTTCCACGGTAACGCTGGCGCCTGCTTCCGTCTTGCCACTGATCGTTGGTGATTTGGTCGGAAACAATTGCCCGGCAGTTGCCGTTGAATCGAGACCGCCTTCCTCAGCCGTCAATGCAAGCGCTCGCTCATCGTCACCGCCGCCACTACTGCCTCCGATTGCGGCTCCGGCCAGGCCGATCGCACCCACTGCACCGGCAATCTGCCAGACGGAAAGCCCGCCTCCGGCAACGGCCGCAAGACTGGCAACGCTTGTCCCTTGCGCGACGATCGCGCAATCACCTGACTCAACCGCCAGCTCAACGACATCCGGCAATTGATCGGCGCCAAGG
The DNA here is from genome assembly GCA_963976885.1 of uncultured Burkholderiaceae bacterium. Taxonomy (GTDB): domain Bacteria; phylum Pseudomonadota; class Gammaproteobacteria; order Burkholderiales; family Burkholderiaceae_E; genus JAUIAI01. The sequence continues at coordinate 13,920 of CAXBNM010000093.1, read as the reverse complement.
GCTGCAGCATGAGCATCAGCCGATAGCAGAACCACGCTTGACTCGGAAAGCTCACACCAGCCATCCAATTCGACAACGGCCTCGTCATCAATCCAGATTTCAAGATTCGAACCCTCACGAACCAACTCTGCGTCTTGCGGCAGAGGCTGCCCGTCAACACTGATCAGGTAACGCCCGCCACTCTGGACGGATACCGGCTCGCCGGGTTGGTGATCGATGTATCTGACTTCACCGTTTGCGGAGAACACTTGAATTTGAATTGCTTTCACGGCCATTGCGAAGTCCTGTGCGCGAGGGAATTGAATTCGGAAACAGCCCATCCGAGAATGAGCACCTCAACAGAATCGCCCCGCCGAATGAAACTTTTTGGGGGGTGTCAATATGACCAATTGAGGTTAGATACGAATTCTGAGCAGGCGCAGCGGCGATGTGAACCGCACGCGGATGCGCGGACAGGAGGATTGCCTGGCGGTGGATCTCCCCCGACAAACGTAGGTTTTTTTGGCTTGACCAACCCGAAAACCTGCCGTTTATCGTTTCACCGAGAAGCATTGCACTTGCTCGGCAGCAGACAGTAGTTAACGTTTGAAATCGCTGAATTACAAAAGAGAGTCAGACCAGCCGATTTAGTATCCAACGCTTACTATCTAGGACTCGCCAAAATGTCACGGTTCCTCGCGCAAAACAAATGGGCAAGTTGATGAGTTCGTCATCCTTACGTGCCCAAGTTTTGCCGCTGCAAGAAGCTTTGCAGGCGCACCTTCCTGAGTAGTCAAAGCGTGATGAAGATATGCCTCATGCATCCTGCCAGTGCGCCTTGATGTGCTCGGCCAGTGATTGCGCTGCCTTGGAGGGACGGTTCTGACTGTTCCAGAGCAACAAGTTGACCGCCGGCAACGGCGGCAAGCCTTCGCGCGGCCCGAGTTCCACCACTCCCGGCAGATTGAGCCGGGAAGAGAGCACCGTGATACATGAATCCGACACAGTCATCGCGTGCAGACCCGCAATACTTTCCGAAGTGCCCGATATCCGATACGAACGCAGATCTTTCTCGAGTGCGGCCAGCGCCAGATCGCGATAGAGATTGCCACCGGGCAACATCGCCAACGGCAACGGTTGCTGCCGCCAGGCCGCGCCGCGCTGCGCGCCGAACCAGGCCAGCCGCTCCTCGCCCAGCACCGTCACGCCACCGACAGTGGGTCGCACGCCCGGCATGCTGGTTGCAATGGCCAGATCGATCTTCGAGTAAGAAATGTCGCTGGCCAACTGCAGCGACAGCGCGCATTTGACTTCAACCTCAACGCCAGGGGAAACCCGCCGAAAACTCGCCAGAATGTTCGGCAACAAATGAAACGCGTAAAGATCGGGGCAACCGAGAATGACTTTGCCCACCGTTTCAGGCGCCTTGAGCTGGGTTCGGGCGCGATCATGCAGGTAGAGCATCTCCTGCGCATACCCGAGCAAGATCTCACCCTGCGCGGTCAGGGTCGGATTGCGCAGATCGCCTTCGAACAGGCGACAGCCTGCCGCTGTTTCGAGGCGCTTCATCTGCAGGCTGATGGCTGGCTGAGTGCGGCTCAGTGTATTGGCGACGTCAGTGACACTGCGCTTGCTGGCCAGCAACATGAACGATCTGAGCAGGACCAAGTCCATCATGGGGATTGAATTCATCCCCTCATCATAAATAATTCTTTGCCTGAAAGGAATCATTATAAATTGGACCATCACTTAGGCTGCTGCTAACGTCCAGTCCTCCCACATATGAGGCACCAGGATGAGCAAAACGAACGATCCGGAAGTCAATGTCATTCGGCATGAGATTTCGGGAAAGCACGCGTGGCGCCGCGCTGATCTGATCGAATCGGACTGGCTCGTGCAACTCGATGACCAGGCAGTGGCCGAGATTGACGCAGCCCTCGAAGCGCTGCGCACCCAGCCGGTACCGCTGCTCGCCCTGCGGCCGTCCAGTTTTCCGCTGCCCGCTTGCAAAGCCGCAATGAACCGGGTTCGCAACATCCTCAACGACGGTGTGCGCTTTTGCCTGATCCGCGGGCTGCCGATTGCACGCATGTCCGACGACGAGGCACGCGCCATCTACTGGCTGCTGTCGAGCATGGTCGGCCGGCCAGTGGCGCAAAAGCTTGATGGCACGATGGTCTACGACGTCACCGATACCGGTGCCAAAGCACTGCCGAGCAGCGGCGTGCGTCCCGACAAGACCAACATCGATCTGGCCTTTCACAACGACAATGCCTACAACAACAACATGCCCGATGTCGTCGGCCTGTTGTGCATTCGCGCCTCGCAAAGTGGCGGCACCAGCCGCGTGATGAGCTTTGCGACTGTCCACAATGCATTGCTCGATGTTGCCCCCGACGCGATGGAGCGCCTGTACGACAGCTTTCCGTTTGACCGGCAACGCGAGTTTGCCGCCGGCGAGTCACCGATTTTCGAAGCCCCCATGTTCGTCAATGCGCACGGCACGCTCAAGGCTCGGCTCGGCCTGCATCAGGTTCGCAACGGCTACGAAATGACCGAACCAATGGATGCATCGGCGCGTGACGCAATCGATGCGCTGGAAACCGTCTTTGCCAAACCCGAGTTGCAGTTCGAGTTCGACATGCAGCCCGGTGATATTCAATTTGCCAAGAACTGCGAAGTCGGCCACAGCCGGACCGAGTTTGTTGACTATCCGGACCCAGAGAAAAAGCGACTGCTGGTGCGGCTCTGGTTGCGGGACAACGGTTTGCAGGGATACATCGGGTGAGCAACGACAACATATTGAGCGTTACGGGGCTGAGCAAGCACTACGGCGGCGTCGCCGCCCTGAATGCCTGCTCCTTGACCGTACGGCGAGGTAGCCGGACTGCGCTGATCGGCCCCAACGGCGCTGGCAAGACAACGCTGCTGAGCGTCATTGCGGGCTCGGTCATTCAGGACTCAGGCACCGTATTGTTCGATGGCCATGACATCAGCCATCTGCGACCTGATGAGCGCGCCCGGCTTGGACTGGCGCGCACCTTTCAGATTGCCCGGGAACTTGGTCGGTTGACGGTGCTGGAAAACGTCTTGCTGGCCGCCGCCGGATCAAACGACGAATCGGCCTTATCTGCCCTGCTCCGGCGTGGCCAACTGCGCCGCCGGCAAGCCGAGCAAATCGAGAAAGCCAGCGAGTTGCTCAACCGGGCCGGCATCTGGCACATGGCCAACTCCCCTGCAAGCGACCTGTCGGGCGGTCAAAAGAAATTGCTTGAACTGGCACGCGCCCTGATGCTTTCGCCAAGCCTGATCTTGCTCGACGAACCAGCGGCGGGGGTTGCGCCAACGCTGGTGCGCGCCATGATCAGGTTTGTGCAGGAATTGTCCGACAGTGGCATCACCTTTGCCATCATCGAGCACGACATGCGACTCATCGAGGAACTGTGTGATCAGGTCCATGTGCTGGCCGAAGGGGCGCCGTTGATCAGCGGCACGTTTGCCGAAGTCTCGTCAGATGAACGCGTGCTGAGCGCCTACCTGGGCACCACCCATGAATAAGGCCATTGCTCAATCCGAACTTGCCTGGCAAACGAGCGGCCTGAGATCCGGCTACGGGCGCGGCGACGACATTGTCCGCGGTGTCGACCTGGCTCAGAAGCCCGACACCATTCTTGGCGTCTTTGGCCCCAACGGTAGCGGCAAGTCGACGTTCATCAAAACCATCGCCGGCCTGGTCACCACCCGCGCCGGCACGATTGCCATCATGGGTCGTCAGGTTGAAAAACTCTCGCCGGCGCGTCGCACCGAGGCCGGTCTGGCCTACGTCCCACAGGACAAGAACATCTTCGCCAGTATGAGTGTTCACGAAAACCTGCTGCTGGCCACCGAGTTCATGCGCGGCCGCGCAGGCGTGGGCAAGGAACGCGAAGCCTTCGTGCTGTCATTGTTTCCAGACATTGCGCAACGGCGTCGCCTGCTGGCTGGCTATTTGTCCGGCGGACAACGCCAGATGCTCGCCATGGCATGCGCATTGCTATCCAACCCGAGAGTGTTGTTGCTGGATGAACCGTCTGCGGGGCTTTCTCCGAAGTTTGTCGATCAAATCATGGAGGCCGTCTTGCAAGTACGGGCCACGGGCGTCACAGTAGTTCTGGTCGAGCAAAACGTCGCTGCCGGCCTGGCGGTTGCCGACGACGCACTGATTCTTGTGCAGGGACAAGTTGCGCACCAATGCCGGGCCAAAGATCTTTCCCTGCCCGCCATCGAGTCCCTCTTCATGAATGCGGGGCAAGCGGCATGATAGGTCAGTACATTCTCAACGGCGTCGTATCGGGGCTGATTGTGGCCTTGCCGGCTCTGGCACTCACCCTCATTTTTGCCATTTTGAAGTTCCCGAATTTCGCCATCGGCTCGATGGTGACTATTGGTGCCTATACGGCCTGGGCACTCAACACGCAGATCGGCTTGCCGCTATTACCTGCTGCAATGATCAGCCTTGCCGTCTCGGCCATCGGATTGATGCTCGTCGATCAGATCGTGTTTGCACGACTTCGCGATCGCGACAACATCACCTTGCTGGTGGCGTCGGTCGGGGTTTCATTCGTGCTTGAGAACCTGTGTCGATTCTTCTATGGCAATGCCGCGCGCAGCTTTGATGTGGAAATATCACGCCCCATTCGATGGCTCGGGCTGCGTATCAACCATGAGCAAATCACCATTGCTGCAGTTGTCTTGCTGTTTCTGGTGGTCTTGTTTCTGGTGTTGCGTTTCTCACGCCTTGGTCGGGCCATGCGCGCGGTCGCCGACAACCCACCGCTGGCGGCCTCGCGGGGCATCGAACGCGAATCGATCGTCCGCATTACCTGGTTGATGGTTGGCGCGACTACCGCACTGGCTGGCGTTCTGATTGGCATGGACAGAGCCATTGACCCGATGATTGGCTGGAACTATCAAATCAGCGTTTTCGCGGCGGCAATCGTCGGCGGTATGGGCAGTTTGCCCGGCGCGGTCGTGGGCGCACTGATCATTGGCGTATCGGAGGAATTGGCCACCCTGGTAATTCCCACCAACTATCGGCAAGCGGTCGGCTTCATTTTCATTGCACTGATCCTGTTGTTCCGCCCCCATGGGCTCTTTGGCAAAGCGGCGGTGCGCAAATGACAGCCTATCTGGTAACGATTGCCGTTCTGGTCTCAATCTCGGCCCTGATCGGCCTTGGTCTGAATATTCAATGGGGACTATGCGGACTGGTGAATTTCGGCGTCGTCGGCTTCTTCTCGTTGTCCGCCTACAGCGCGGCGCTGATATCGCTTTACACCGACAGCACAGCGCTGGGCCTGATAGGCGCAATGCTGGTGTCGGCAGGGTTCTCCGCATTACTGGCCTTGTTGGCAATCAGGCTGTCAGACGACTATCTGGCCATCGTCACGCTCGGCTTTGGTGAACTGGTGCGACTCGTGTTGCTCAATGAGTCATGGCTGACCGGTGGTGCACTGGGCATCTCGGCTATTCCACAACCGCTGGAGTCACTCACCGCCGGTTTCGAATACAACAAGGTTTATGCGCTTCTGTGCCTGGCAGCACTGGCCGTGGTTTTCATCGTTGCCGAACTGCTGACCCGGTCACCCTTCGGGCGCTTGCTGCGCGCAGTGCGCGACGACGATACCGTTGCCGCTGCGCTGGGCAAGAATGTCTTGTTGCAACGGGTCAAGGCCTTTGCCATTGGCGGCGCCATGATTGGCGTTGCCGGCACCTTGCATGCCTACTACCTCACCTACATCGACCCGAGTCAGTTCACGCCAATCGTGACGGCTTATGCGTTCATGGCGGTCATCGCCGGCGGACGCGGCTCCAATACCGGATTGCTGATCGGCGCCGGCTCAATCATGTTGTTGCTGGAAGGGTCGCGATTCCTGAAGGACTTCATATCGATTTTTGATGGCACACAACTTGCAGCCTTCAGGCTCGCCATGATCGGTGTCGGCATCATCGCGCTGCTCATTTGCCGCCCGCAAGGTCTTATCCGCGAGCCACAACTCATTATCAAATCCAATCTGACCAAGGAGTAGAAGAATGCGAAAGGGGAATCAGCGGGCTACGTCACTCATCATGCCGTCGCGCCGGACACTGACAAAAGGAATCGGCGCCGCCGCAGTCGGATTTGCGATGCCCATGCTCGGACGCGCCAACACCGGGGGCTCCAAAATCCCGCTCGGTATGGTGTTGCCGTTTTCCGGCGCCACGGGCGCCTACGGCCCCGACATGAAAACTGCGGCCGAGATGGTCATCAACAACATCAATGGCGCCGGCGGTGTGCTTGGTCGCGAACTGGAGTTGTTCATTGAAGACTCCGAAACCAATCCGACAACCGGTGTGGCGGCAACCAAGAAACTCATCGAAGTGAATGACGTACGGGCCATTGCCGGGTTCTGGGGCAGTCCGATTGCGTTGGCAGCCCAACCGATCATTCTTGATGCCGGCCGTGTGCAAATGGTGTCGGCAGCCGCCAACTCCATTACCGAGGGAGACAAGCGCGGCCTCGTCTGGCGGTATCAGGCCAAGAGCACGCAATGGGGCCCGGCCGGCGCCAAAATCATGAAAGGTCTTGGCGCCAAACGCGTGTCACTTCTGGCCTTGCAGAACCCGTTCGTCATGGCCATGATCGAACCGTTCAAAGAGCAGATCAAGGCGGACGGTGGTGAGATTGATCAGGTGGTGTTGTACAACCCCGATCAACCCTCCTACCGAGCCGAAGTAGAAAAGGCCTTTGGCAGTGAACCCGATGCGGTGTTCTGTCTGTCTTTGCTGACTGACTTCACCTCGATTGCCAAAGAGGTCTATCGCAATGGCTTCGAATCGAAGATTGTCGCGCTTTCCATCGGCGCAGATGCCGAAGGCAAATTCCTCGCAAACGTCGATGCCAAAGTTGCCGAAGGCATTCACCACCTGCAACCGGCCCCGCCGCTCGACTCCCCTTCGTATGCGAAGTTCGTCAAGAAAATGGGCGGCAAACCCGGCAGCGTTTTCTTGTTCGCCGGTAACGCCCATGATCAACTCTGCTCCATCGCGCTGGCCATGGAAAAAGCCGGTTCGGACGACGCAGCCGTCTGGTCCAAGGCAATTCCAGAGATCGCCAATCCGCCAGGCGAGCAGGTCGATGACATCACCACCGCCTTGCAGATGGTGCGTGCGGGCAAATCAATCGACTTTATCGGTGCCGGCGCAAGTTGCGACTTCAATGAGCACGGCGATCAGATCAACCGCAGCTTCCTGCACCAGGTGATTGAGGGTGGCAAGAACAGGATTGTAGGTACGTTGACTTAAACATAAGCGATAGCTGCCTCTGTCCTGAGCCTCGCACGACAAAGTGTGGGGCTCGATTGCACCTAGTCCGCCGTCCATCCCCCGTCAACCAACAAGGCGGTTCCGGTAACCATTGCGCTGGCATTGCTGGCCAGAAACACGACCGCACCCATCACGTCTTCAACTTCGCCCACGCGCGGCAACTTTATTTTGGATTGAATCCACGCAAGACGTTCAGGGTCGTTGAAGGTGGCTTCGGTCAGCGGTGTGCGAATGAAGGTGGGGCAAATGGTATTGATGCGGATATTGTGCTGACCCCATTCAATAGCCATGCTCTTGCACATCCCTTCAAGACCATGCTTGGAGGCACTGTAAACGGCGCGATCAATGCCGCCCACATGACCCATCTGGCTTGATATGTGAATGATCGAACCGGGTCGGCCGGTGTCAATCATGCCCTGGGCGGCCAACTTCGAGACGAAATACGCACCGCGCAGATTGACGTCCATGACGGCTTGATAGTCGTCCAACTCGGTGGCGAGCGCCGGACCCTGGCGGGCGATGCCCGCCGCATTGACGACAACATCGTACGGACCGTCTGCTGTCAGCGCAGCGCTGACAGCCTGCACATCACTGACGTCAAAGATTGCCGCTTTTGCACGGCCCCCCGCTGCGATGATGGCGGCCACCACCAGGTCGATGTCGGCCTGGCTGCGCGCATTGCAGGTTACCGATGCGCCCGCCTGGGCGAGCGCAGCAGCCGCGGCCAACCCGATACCTCGGGAGGCACCAGTCACCAGGGCTCTTTTCCCTTCCAGGCTGAACGATGGAGTTACGGGCAGATTGATCACGACAAGACCTTCTAATCAGCTTCGGGCAGGGCCGGCGCACCATAGGCAATATCGCGCTTGCCATATCGGCGTACCCGCACGTTAGCCTGTTCGGCATGGCCGACAAAGCCTTCCAGCAGACATAGACGCGAGCAGTACTCGCCGATTTCGGCTGCCGCCTCATCGGTAGTGATCTTCTGGTAACTGTGGGTCTTCAGGTATTTGCCCACCCACAGGCCGCCGGTATAACGCCCAGCCTTCTTGGTGGGCAGCGTGTGGTTGGTGCCGATGACTTTATCGCCGTTGGACACATTGGTACGTGCCCCCAGAAAGAGCGCGCCGTAGGAGTGCATGTTTTCCAGAAACCAGTCGTCCCGATCCGTCATTACCTGCACGTGTTCGGAAGCGTAGTCGTTGGCGACGTCCAGCAATTCTTCATAGGTATCGCAGACAATGACTTCACCGTAGTCGCGCCACGACACCCCGGCCGTGTCAGCGGTGGGCAGAATTTTCAGCAGACGATCGACTTCAGCCATTGTCTGCTCGGCCAGTTGACGGGAATTGGTCAGCATGACAGCCGGCGAGTTATAGCCGTGCTCGGCTTGTCCCAGCAAGTCGGTGGCGCAGATCTCGGCGTCGACGGTTTCATCGGCAATCACCATGGTTTCGGTCGGGCCGGCGAACAAGTCGATCCCTACGCGGCCGAAAAGCTGACGTTTGGCTTCAGCAACGAACGCGTTACCCGGACCCACCAGCATATGCACCGGCTCGATGGATTCCGTACCGATGGCCATTGCACCGATGGCCTGAATGCCGCCCAATACATAGATCTCATGAGCACCGCCCAGATGCATTGCGGCGATCACGGCCGGATTGGGCGCCCCCTTGAACGGTGGTGTGGCAGCGATGATGCGCGGCACGCCGGCTACCGAGGCAGTTGCCACCGACATGTGGGCCGAAGCCACCATCGGGAACTTGCCACCCGGCACATAACAGCCTACCGATTGCACCGGAATATTGCGATGCCCGAGGATGACGCCCGGGCGGGTTTCGATTTCAATGTCTTGCATCGAATCGCGCTGCGCCTGCGCAAAGTTGCGCACCTGCTCTTGCGCAAAGCGGATATCCGCCATGTCCTGTTCGGAAACCTGCGCAATCAGTGCCTGAATCTCGGCGTCGCTGAGTCGAAACGACTCTGGCGTGTACTTGTCGAACTTCTCCGACAGCTCGCGCACCGCCGCATCACCACGCGCCTCGATATCTTTGAGAGTGTTTTCCACGACGCTACGCACGCCGGCGTCGTCTTCGGATCGTTCAGCACCAGATTTTCCACGCTTCAGATATTCAATCGTCATCTTGATCTTCCAGGGTTTGCTTGTTTGATATGAGAAGTTGTACCGGGCTCAGGCGGGCGAGCCGGCGGCGACCAGCGTTTGCCGGTCGTACGCCTTGGCTTGTGCCTGGGAAACAAGGAACAGCCCGGCAAACACAAACGCCGCGGCAATAGTGGGCATCCAGCCCGGCAGTAACGCCAGCACCAGCGGCACGAGCCACACGAATTTTCCGAGCAGCCCACCTTTCATGGCGGCCCCACCAAGCATGTGTGCGGCGCTCAACGTAAAGACGCCGCCGGATACAAGTGCATGGACAATGGCTACCGGTCCGCCTGTACCCAGCATGCCGGGGTAGACCAGAAACAGCATCGGCAACACGTAGGCGGTGGCCCCCAGACGCATCGTCTGCATCGCAACCTGAAGCCACGGCGCCTGCGCAATGGTGGCGGCCACGAACACACCAAGGCAGACCGGCGGCGTGATCACTGACAACGCGGCGTAATACAGGACGAACATATGCACGGTCAGAGGGTCAAGGCCTTGCTGTATCAGCGCCGGCGCAAAGACAGCGGCTACCAGCACATAGGCCGCAGAAGTCGGCAACCCCATGCCGGCAATCAGACACACGAGCGCCATCAACAACGCGATAAGCCAGATCTGTCCCTGGGCCAGCGACAGCACTGCACCGGTCACCGCTACGCCCAGACCGGTGAGGTTGATCATCGCCACAAAGACCTGAGCGCCAACCAGCAACACGCCGACAATCACCACACCACGACCGCCCTCTTCCAGCGCGTGCACGATGATGTTGAGTACCCGCGCCGGTGATTGTCCCGACAATGTTCGCGTCAGCGCGACCGCCACCACCATCGCGATCATGGCGTAACAGGCGGTCAGTTCAACCGAATTGCCATTGACGATGCCGAAGACCAGCCCGCCAAAGGCAGCGATGATCGGCGCAATACGCTCAAGCGTCAGCGCGTCGCGCCAGTCAGGCAAGTCCTTGGCGTCGACGGCTTTGAAATGCCCTCGCCGGGCAATCACATGCACCGTCACATAAACACCGACATAGAACAGAAACGCCGGCACAACACCCGCCAACGCAATCGACCAGTAATTGATACCGATGATCTCAGCCATCACGAACGCCGCCGTGCCCATGATGGGCGGGGCGAGCTGGCCACCAGTGGAGGCCACAGCTTCCACCGCGCCTGCGTAGGCGGCCGGATAATTCAGGCGCTTCATCAGCGGAATCGTGAAGTTGCCGGTGGTGGCGACATTGGCCACGGTAGAGCCGTTGATCGCACCAAAAAAGCCGGAGGCAAGCGTGGCGATCTTGGCTGCACCGCCGGGCCGGGACCCACCAATGCGAGCCGAGAGATCAAAGAAGGTCTGACCCGCACCCGAGTGCAGCAACATGGCGCCAAACAAGACAAAGGCGGCCAGCGTCGTCGAGGCGACATTGACCAGCATGCCCCACAGACCACGGTCAGAAAGGAAAACGATTTCACTCAGATAGCCGACATCGAAACCGCGATGCCCGAACTGACCGGGAATCAGGTAACCAAAATACGCATAAGCCACCGACAGCAACACGAGCGTCGGGAACACCGCGTTCGACGTGCGCCGGGCCAGTTCGAGCACCGCCAGCAAGGCACCGGCTGCCAGCGCGATGTCGAGCGGACCGGCCAGCGGCAGATCCGTCATGATCTGATCAAAATTGGTGATGATGTAGCCTGACGCCGTCAGACAGACGGCGACGATCAGAATGTCTATGGCGATACCAAGCGGGCGCCAACGCGTGCCGGCAAAGAGCGGGTACATCAACACCGCCAGCGTGCTGATCATGGCCACAAAACCGGCGCGCTGAATCAACGACTCGAACGGGCCTGCAAACGAGGTATAGAAAACAAAGCCGCCAAGCACGATGGCAAGGACGGCAATGGCCTTCTCGCGCAGGCTGCGCTGCAGGAAATCGGGTTTTGTCATTGCGTTTCGCAGGGGTAAGAGAAGCAGAGGGATCACAGCACTGCCTGACCGAAGCCAGGCAGTGCTGTTGTTCAGACCATTACTTCAAACGGTCGGGCACGGTCATGCCGATTTCTTCGTAGTAGCGAATGGCGCCAGGGTGCAAAGGGCTGGTCGCGTACTTCAACGTCAGCTCGGGCAGATTGGAACCCTTCAGGGCAGGAAACGCCGCAACTTGCTGATCCATGTTTTCAGCAACGGCCTTGGTAATGTCGTAGGCGGTCTGCTCATCGAGTTCAGGCCGGGCCGACACACCAATCATGAAGCCCCAGGTCTTGAACGGACCCGTCCCTTCCATTTCACTGCCCGGCATATCGACCAACGACAGCTCAGGCAACTTCTCCTGAATCAACGCGGTCTGCTCGTCGCTCAGCCCCAGCACCCGCAACGGGGTGAAGGTGGCGACATCCATGGTCAACGCATCAAAGGAATTGCCAACCGCGCTCTTCACGAAACCATTGGAGCGATTGTCCTTGATGGCTGTTGCCAGTTCGGCATTGGTGCCACGAATCCATTCCGGCTTGATACCAAGCACTTCAAACACGTCGAGTGATGTCGCTTCGGTGGACGAGCCACGCATTCCCGGACCCATGCGCTGCCCGTCAAGCGCGGCCAGCGTTTCGATGTTGGAGTCACGCCGGACGATCGTGTCCTGCGGGGCGAGCGAGTACGCCCAGAGAATCCTGGATTTGATCGGCCGGCCTTCGAAGGCCTTCTTGCCGTTGTAGGCATGGTAAAGCGTCGAGGTGGTGATTAGGCCGATATCAAGTTGATTGCGGGCCATGCGTTTGAGATTGTCGACCGTGGCACCGGTCTCAACCACTGACGCCTGGTATCTGTCGGCATAGGTCGAATTGACGATTTTCGACAGCGCAGCAAAGTAGGCGTAATGCGCGCTCTGCGCATTGCTGGCCCCAAAAGCCAGCCGAGTCTGAGCGGTGGCAGGAGTCGTAAGGAATGAGGTCGCGGCCACAACAGCGGTCAGCGCAAGCGAGGTCAGCTTCATTTAGGTTTCCCTTGGATGTCTCTTTAAGATCGATGCGCGCCGAGAGGGACGGGCACGCCTGAACGCTCGACCTGGCAGGTGAGCAAGCGGATCTTAGCCCAGGACTGAAATAATTTCACTAATATTTGAAATTATTTCTATGCTCACTATGACTTATTAAGACAGAAAACCTAATATTTATCCGCTAACACGCTCAATCAGCTTGCCAGCCTCCAACCTGACCGCGCCACTGACGGCCGGATCATCAATGATCTGGTCGATCAGATCGAGCGCCGTCCTCACCATCTGGTCAACAGGTTGGCGCACGGTAGTGAGTTGATAGGACTGCCAGGCCGCCATCGGGATATCGTCGAAGCCGATCACCGCAACATCGTCGGGCACCTGCAAGCCATAAGCCTTGGCTGCATCAATCGCGGCCAGTGCCATCACATCATTGGCACAGAAAATCGACTCGGGACGGTCTTTCGCCCGCAACAGCTCGGCAATCACCGCGAAAGCCTTGTCGTAGGAATAGCCGCCGCTGACCGAATGACGCAATTCGACGCCGGCCTGCTCAAGCACTTCCGAGAACCCGCGCAAGCGCTCGATGTGGGTGGAGGTATTGGCAAGTCCGCCCACAAAGGCCACCGGCCGGCGACCGCTGTTCACAATGCGCTGGCCGATGATCCGGCCGCCCGCATAGTTGTCGCAGCCCACCGCGCTGACATTGGCGCCGGGTTGAATCCGGTTGAACAACACCACCGGCAGGTTCTGTTGTGCACAGGCCTTGGCAATCGTTGACGAAAACGTTGCCGCAGCGATGATGGCGGCATCGGCCTTGTATTCGAGCACTTGCTGCATCACCGCGTCGACATCGCGGCCGCTTGGCGCCACGTGCAGCAGCAACCGGCGCTGCCGGGCGAACAACTCCTGACTGAGAATTTCGAGCAACGCCGGATAGAACGGATTGGCCATGTCGCCAACCACCAGCGCAATCGTGCCGGCGCTCTGACGCGCGGCAATCTGCGCCGACGGCGGTACGTAGTTGAGGGTCCGTGCTGCCGCCAGGATGCGTGCACGCTTGTCTTTGGACAACGGCGAATCGGGTGCGAATGCACGCGAAACAGCAGACACTGATGTGTCCGCCAGTATGGCGACATCTCTGGCCGTTACTTTCACGCGTTGAAGCTTCCGGAGTCAAGGAGCTTCTATTCTAGGGCCAGTCGTTCAGGCGGCGAGACAAGCCCGCAAGCTTCTGCCCGCGCAAGACCAGCAGCCTTCGGTCCGCTCACCCGTGCCGCTGCACCCAGAACCGATCGTGGGGCGGGTTGCACGGGCCAGATGCAGCGTCTGCGCGCCAGCCAGCCCTGGCATGGCGACGACCAGGCCAAGGCCGGCCAGGTTGCTCAAGCAGGTGCGTCGTTTCAGGTGCATGCCGGTGTTTGCGTCCGATTCAGGTTTG
>CAXBNM010000092.1:0-14411 GCA_963976885.1 uncultured Burkholderiaceae bacterium | reverse complement strand
CCCCGGCGAATGTTGCGATTTCGCCCGGCACAAACAGTGCGTGAATCCAGGAACAGTCGACTAAGTGTACATAACCTACACAAAAGATGCAGATTAATCTGTACAAACGGAGTAAAAGCGATATTAGTGGCGAAAAAGACCATTAAATATCGACGATGAGCCAACCTATCTATACGTTACCTATACAAACTATCGACTGAAGGGCTTCAAACACACTCTCCAGCAACCGCGCACGCCCCAACCGCCTGATCAGTCGCTGCCTGCTCAGCTTCACCTTGCTGCTTAGCCAAATATCCCCCTTTTAAGTTATTTATAGACCTTATGCGGCCGACAAATGACCTTAATTAGGTAGTCAATGGACTCCAGAACGACAACGGGTTGCCGTTAGCTCAGATAAGCAGGTGCCTTTCACGATCTGCTCACAGGCTTCATCCTCCCGCCACTCGAAACAGGAACGAAGTCCAATGCAGGGCACGTTTGATCCGGTATTAGTCACGCTGTCATTCATCATTGCCGCCGCCGCGGCGTTGACGACGCTTGAGTTGACGCGGCGCGTTGCGCACACCACGGGGATTCAATCCAGTGTCTGGGTTGCCGCCGGCGCCACCGCAATGGGCCTGGGCATCTGGACCGCGCACTTCGTCGGCATGCTGGCCTACAGCACGCACATAGCCTTCCGATACAACATACCGGTCACGGCCGTTTCGGTACTGGTCGGAATCGGCGCCTCTGCCTACATGATCAGAGTTGCCTCGCGCGGCAAACTCGGCGTACGCAAGATCGTTCTGGGCGGCTGCTTGCTGGGCACCGCAACAACCGCCATGCAATTCATTGGCATGGCGGCCATGGAGATGGCGGCCACCACCTCTTTCGATCCACTCCTTGTTGCGGCATCGCTGATTGTTGCGATCGTAGGCGCCACTATTGCTATCTGGATTGCTTCCAGAATGGCCAATTCGCATGAGCAGGATTTTTTCCTGACCAAGCTCACCTCGGCCGGCGCCATGGGCGCTTCAATTTGCGGCATGCACCACACCGCAATGCAGGCGATGATCTACATCCCCGACCCCGCGATCGGTCACGCCTACAGCAACTCGCTTGAACACACTTACATGGCGTTGTTTACGAGCGTTGTCGCGCTGATCATCCTGGGTACGACACACCTGACCATTTCCCTCGACTACAAACTTGCGGCCCAGAAGCAACTCGGCGAGCAAGCCGAGCAGGAGGCAGTTCAACTGAGCGAGATGCTCGACGATTCGTCCAACGAGATCTACGTCTTCGATTGCGAAACCTCAGTATTCGTCAAATGCAACAAGCGTGCCTCGGATAACACGGGATACTCACTGGAGCAACTGGCGACAATGTCGCCTTGCGCTCTGATTCCAAACCTGTCGCCTGCAGACATGCTCAAGAGCATGCAGCCATTGGTTACCGGCGAGAAAGATCTGCTTGTCTTTGAAAACGAGTTGCAACGCGCTGACGGCACAACCTACCCGATCAACGTGCATATCCAGCTCTCGCGCGCCAGTGAAAAACCGGTCTACATCGCCATCGTCGCCGATGTGACTGAAAAAAAGCAGCTTGAGAAACAAATGATGCAGGCTCGCAAGCTCGAATCAATCGGTCAACTTGCAGCTGGTATCGCTCACGAGATCAACACGCCCGCCCAGTTCGTCGGTGACAACATCCGCTTTCTGCGCGACTCGTTCGGTGACCTGCAGCAACTGCTTGAGGCCTACCGCGCCATGGAAAAATCTGCGCGCGAAGGACCGGTTGCCGATGACTTGTTCGACGCCATCGACAGAACCTCCCGGCAAGCAGATGCCGATTACCTGGCCGATGAAATTCCAGCGGCCATTGAACAATCTCTTGAAGGCATCGAAAGAGTTTCGAAGATTGTTCTTGCCATGAAGGAGTTCTCGCACCCTGGTCGCAAAGACAAGGAACTGGTCGACCTGAACAAAACCATCGTCAACACGCTGGTCGTTGCCTCCAACGAATGGAAATACGTTGCCGAAATCGTCACCAACTTTGCCGAAGACCTTCCGCCTGTTTCTTGTGACCCACAGGAAATCAGTCAAGTGGTGCTGAACCTGATTGTCAACGCCGCCCATGCGATTGCCGAGAAGAACGGTGAGAACGCCATCGAGAAAGGCGTGATCCGTATATCGACTGCCGTTAATCGCGGCAGCTTTGAAATTCGCCTTGAAGACAACGGTGTCGGCATCCCCATCAATATCCAAGAGCGCATCTTCGATCCATTCTTTACCACCAAGGATGTCGGCAAGGGCACGGGTCAGGGACTAGCCATGGCGTATTCGAGCATCGTTGACAAACACCACGGCAGCCTGCAATTGCGATCCAAACCCGGCAAAGGAGCGATGTTCATTATTCGCTTACCGATGACCGAATCGGCCCCTCAGGACGCGGCGGAGCTCGTATGAAGCGAATCATTTTCGTGGACGACGACGCTAACCTGCTTGGTGGCTTACGACGCATGCTTCGCCCTCATCGTCACGAATGGGAGATGGAGTTTTACATCAGTGGTCCGCAGGCACTCGAGGCACTCGCCAGCAAACCCTGTGATGCTGTTGTTTCCGATATGCGTATGCCAGGCATGGACGGCGCCGAGTTGTTGTCCAAGGTCAAGGAGATCAGCCCTGCATCGATCCGCATAGCATTATCCGGTCAGACAGATCCGAGCGCCATTTACCGCTGCATTTCGCACTCGCACCAGTACCTGGCCAAGCCGTGCGACGCCGATCAGCTGCGCTCGACGATTGCGCGCGCGCTCAGTCTGCAAAACATCATCACCCTGGAGCCGCTCAAACAACTCATTGCAAGCATCACTTCGCTACCCAGTTTGCCCGAGGCCTACTCGCGCATCATGCAGGAGCTGCAGTCCCCTCATGCCTCACCACAGGCGGTAGCCGCCATTGTCGAGTCGGATGTCGCCATGACCGCGCGGGTGCTGCAACTCGTCAATTCAGCATACTTCGGCTTACCGCGCCAGGTGACCTCGGCCGCCGAGGCTGCGATGTTTCTTGGTACGGATGTCATCCGGCATATCGTCCTTTCAACCGGCATCTTCTCCCAGTTTGATGATGACGCGGTCCAGGCGATGGGACTGAATGATGTCTGGGCAAACTGTAATCGGATTGGCCCTCTGGCCCGCGCAATTGCCCTGGATTTCACACAGGACAAGAAAACCGCCGATGACGCCATGATGGCCGGCATGATTTGCGATGTCGGCACTCTGGTGCTTGCTGTTGCCCGGCCTGACGACATGACGGCCATCCGCAACATGGGTAACGAACAAGGACTGCCCGACTGGCAAATTGAACAAGACATACTGGGCTTCAGCCACGCTGAGGTGGGGGCCTATCTTATCGCGTTATGGGGCTTGCCAAACCCGATCGTCGAAGCAGTGGCTTTTCACCATGCCCCGCACAAGTCCGTATCAACGGCGTTCGAGCCGCTGACAGCGGTTCACATTGCCTGCCACCTGAGTTCGCAGCCATCGCACAAGGATGCCGTCGGACTTGACATGACATACATTGAGCGCCTGCAGATAGCGCGGGAGATTTCCCGCTGGCGCGAAATATGCGAGGACACGGTAACAGCCTGATGACAACAGAAACCACCGAGACAATTCTTTTCGTCGACGACGAACCCAATATTCTGAGCTCAATCAGGCGCAACCTGAGAAACAAGTTCAGCATCGACACCGCCCAAAGTGGTCAGGAGGCGCTTGATGCCCTGGCGAACAAGGGCCCTTATGCGGTAATCGTCTCCGACATGCAGATGCCGGAAATGAACGGCGCCGAACTGCTGGCTCGCGCGAAACTGAGCGCCCCGAACACCGTACGCATGATGCTCACGGGCAATGCCGATCAGCAAACGGCGATCGATGCCATCAACAAGGGCGACATTCTGCGGTTTCTGAACAAGCCCACCACCACCGAGACGATAACCCTCGCCCTCAACGCAGGGCTTGCCCAGCACCGGCTCATTACCGCCGAGCAACGGTTGCTGCAAGACACGGTGCGCGGCAGTGTCCAGGCACTGGCCGAAATTCTGGCGCTGTCCAATCCGGAACTGTTCGGACGCAGCATGCGACTCAAATCGCGCATGCGCCAACTTGCCGAGTTGCTCAAGCTGGACGACTTGTGGCAATGGGAAAGTGCGGCCTTGCTGTCGCAGGTCGGATGCGTTTCCCTGTCAGCCGATCTGGTCAAGCGCAAGGCAATGGGCTTTGAACTGGATTCATTCGATGCGCAGCGTTTCGCCGCCCACGCCGCCGCCGGTGGTGACTTGCTGGCCAGCATTCCGCGCATGGAAGTCATTGCCGACACCATTCGATATCAGGAAAAGTACTTTGACGGCTCGGGCATGCCGCGCAATGCCGTCAAGGGTGAAGCGATTCCGCTCGGTGCCCGGTTACTGCGCCCCATTCTCGACCTGGACGCCTACGAAACCGCTGGTGTCGCCAGTGAGGTCGCCATGACCCACCTGAGTGAAAATCCGCAACGCTATGATCCACAGATTCTGGCGGCTCTGACCGAATTGATTCGGGCAGTTCCGGCCTGGGAGACTCGTGAAGTTTCATTGCACGCGCTGAACGACGACATGAAGCTTGCCGCCGATTTACACACAGTGGACGGACGCCTGCTGGTGGCCTCGGGACAATCGACCACCGCTTCGGTACGTCGGCACATCACGAACTTCCATGAGAACGGTCTCATCGGCGCACGCATCGTGGTTCGACTGCCCGCCGAGGCCTGACCGGTCCGATGTCAGTTGGCAGGCTGCAACTCGCTGAACAGCCGATTCAGACCCGATTCGATATGGCAACCGAGTGGTATTGCCCCGGCCGCGACGATCTCTTCGTGATGATTGAGCGACACCGTCCCACCAACAAAAACGGGCACCGATGCGGCACGCACCAGCGCCGCCAGGTCGTTGGCAAACCATTCGGGCGGCAATTCTACCGACCCCGAAAGCACGACCACGTCGGTCTGGGAAGTATTGGCCGCGTAGGCGACCTCGGGTGCCGGTATATTGGCACCTAACAACACCAGACGGCAGCCGCGCTCATGCGCGGCCAGCGAAAACAGCAGGGCGCCGATCTCGTGATGCTCACCGGGCAGACAAGCGACGACAAGCTTCGGCCCGCTTGTGGCGCGACGGCGATGATGAAACTGCGCGCCGAACTTGTTGCGTAGAAATACCGCCAGAAAATGCTCTTGCGCAATTCCCCCCTCAGCGGCATCCCAGCGCTCGCCCAATTCAACCAGCAACGGCAACAGCGCCAGGTTCGTGACCCGCTCATTGGGATACAACGACAGCATCTCGTTGTAGACGTCGTCAAGCAGGTACTCGTCGAACTGGGCAATGGCCGCCACCATACGTGCCCGGTAAGCCGCCCATGGCCCCTCGCCGTGCTGGGGACTCTGCGCCGCCGAGGATTTATCCATGACCTGCTTGACCTGCCCGATGGCCACCCCGCTGTCGACCAGGGCCAGCACGCGAAAGATCGTATCGATGTCGGCCCGCGTATAGACCCTGTGCCCGCCATCGGTTCGCATCGGCGTCACCAGGCCGTAACGACGCTCCCAGGCTCGTAAGGTCAGCACACTGACGCCAGTCAGCGCCGAAACCGTACGAATCGGATATCGGGAAGCATCGGATGAACTTTCATCGGCAACGGAGGGGGCAGCCACAGCAGCATTTCCTGACAAGCAAACTTCCAAAAAAGTATACACAACCTATACGTCACGTCTAGATTTTATTGACATTGACAATATTTTGCGAATTACAAGGGCTCCAAGGCGCCCAACCATCGGATCAACGCTTGCTTTTCATGTACACAACCTATACGATGCATTCAAGAAATCGATTTGAAGTCCGATAACCAAAGCACTGGCCGGATGCCGCGCCAACTTTCCTCAAGGTCCTGTCGATGCAAAACGATATAAGTCACGTAATCTTCCTGGGCACTGCGCTGACGCTGAAACTGGCACTCATCGTTGTGTTCATTGTCGCACTCACAGGATGATCTCGCCGCGCGCCTGCCCTATGGCGTGAGAATCACTACCTTGCCGCACCGAACTCTTCACACTGCGTAGCGGCTCCGATTGCGCACAATGATGGCTCATCGACAGCAGCGATGCGCAACCTTGGTGCAAGCCGGGACACCTGATCGGGCACCTTGAAAGCCGCGTTGCGCGCACGCCGTTAATACACGATAGTGCGCGCTATGCCCTCTTCCGATTTATCGATTCTTGTCATTGACGAGAACCGCCTGCGTGCCGCCGTGATCGAATCCGGCCTGCACGAGGCGGGGCATCATCGCGTCCTGGTCATACACGACGTTTCGGGCATTGCCAGTCGCATCGTCGAAATGGAACCGGACGTGATCTTCATCGACCTTGAAAACCCCAATCGCGACATGCTTGAAAACATGTTTGCCTTGTCGCGCTCGGTCAGTCGTCCCATCGTGATGTTTGTCGATCAGAGCGACCGCGGCCAGATCGAGGCAGCGATTGATGCCGGTGTGTCGGCCTACATCGTCAATGACTTGCGCAAGGAGCGGGTCAAGCCCATTCTCGATCTGGCAGTCTCTCGCTTCAATGCCTTCTCCCGCATGGCACGTGAACTGGACGAGGCGCGTACCGAATTACAGGATCGAAAGTTCATTGATCGCGCCAAGGGCATCCTGATGAAAACCCGCGGCCTGAATGAGGCGGATGCCTACGCGCTGCTGCGCCGTACCGCCATGAACAAGAATCTGCGCCTCAGCGAGATTGCCCGCAGCCTGGTCACAGCGGCCAGTCTGCTTGATACCGAGACGGACCAACCCGATGACTGACGATCAACCGCTCCATTGTGCGTTCATGCCCTTGCTGGACAGTCTTTTGCTGCTGGTGGCGCGCGAACAGGGGTTTGCCGCTCGCGAAGGCGTGCAGCTGGTTCTGCATCGGGAGACCTCCTGGGCAAACATACGAGATCGACTTGCCGTCGGGCAGATCCAGGCCGCCCATCTCCTTGCGCCGATGCCGCTGGCATGCAATCTGGGTCTGACGCCGCTGGGCGGCAATCTCATCGCACCCATGGCGTTGGGCCTTGGCGGCAATGCGGTAACGCTGTCACGCAGCCTCTGGGCAGAGATGCAGATGCCAACCATCCGCACCGTGATTGATCCGACAAGCGGTGCAGCGGCCTTGTCGGCAGTTATCCGGCAACGAGCCCGCCAGGGTGACCCGGCCCTTCGCCTGGGCGTGGTTCACCAGCATTCGGTCCACAACTATGAATTGCGCTACTGGCTGGCGTCGTGCGGCATTGATCCGCGCACTGATCTGGATATCCGGATTGTGGCCCCGCCACTGATGGTTGATGCCTTGCAATCCAATCAAATCGACGGCTTTTGCGTGGGCGAACCCTACAACACGATCGCCGTACAGCAAGACGTTGGTCGCATCCTGACCGTCAAGTCGGCCATCTGGCGATCCAGCCCTGAAAAAGTTCTTGGTGTGTCGACCGACTGGGCCCGCGAGCACCCGGAAACCCTGGCCGCCCTGATTCGCGCGCTGTACCGCGCCGCGCAATGGTGTGACCAGATCATCGCCGAAGGGCGTCAGCAGGTACTCGCCGATCTGCTGGCGGCACCGACCTGTCTTGATCTGCCCGCGCATTGCCTGTTGCCCGCTCTGGCGGGCCAGTTACCCGCAGGCGGCGACGCAATCATCGAACAGCCGGACTTCTTTCTGCCGTTCGCACGGGCGGCAACATTTCCGTGGATCAGTCATGCCATGTGGATCTACAGTCAGATGGTGCGCTGGGGCGACGTCAATCATGATGATCAGAATGCCGCCGTTGTCGCCGCCAGCTTTCGGCCTGATATCTATCGCCGCTCACTGGAGCCAGCCGGCTGGCCCGTGCCCGGGGCCAACTCCAAAGTGGAAGGCGCACTCGTCGATCAGACCGTGGTCGGCGCTTCGCAGGGGACGCTGGAACTTGGACCCGACGGTTTCTTTGATGGTCGAATCTTTGACCCGGCGCAACTTGACGGATATCTCGCCAGCCTGGATTGACGCACCATCGCCGGGCAGGTTCACGCACCAGGCCGGCGCAGCACTCCCCGACTCGGCGCAGCAACGCCCTGCCAACAAACACGAGCGAATCGTTGCCGCAGACCTATCGCCCATGAATTAAGGCTCTGCGCGTTGCGTGCCGCCCTGGCACGACTCCTGCTTCAACCTCATCGAGTTTCCTGATTTCTCGTATTCGGGTCCCAACGACGGGTCCCTGGCAAAGCCGCCATGACGAACGAACCTTCCTGCCCGAGGGTTCGTCTGCATGGCGGCTTTTGTCGTTCTTCGACCCCCAAACCCTAAGGACTTGTGATGACGCGTTTCATTTCCCCTGCTTCCCCTCTGCGCCGAAAGTGCCTCGGCGTCGTCGCTGCGGCGCTTCTCAGCATCGGCCAGCCGGCATTCGGCACCACCTTGATTCCGGAGAAAGATGAACTGAAGTTCGGTTTCATCAAGCTGACCGATATGGCTCCGCTGGCCATTGCACGTGAACTGGGTTTCTTTGAAGAAGAAGGACTGTTCGTCACGCTGGAACCGCAGGCCAACTGGAAGGTCTTGCTCGACCGCGTGATCACCGGCGAGCTGGACGGTGCGCACATGCTGGCCGGCCAGCCCCTGGCAGCAACCATCGGCTACGGCACCAAGGCCGATCTGGTCACACCCTTCTCGATGGATCTGAACGGCAACGGCATTACCGTCTCCAACGAAGTCTGGGCACTGATGAAGCCGCACATTCCGGTGGCCGACGGCAAGCCTGTCCACCCGATCAGCGCAGCGGCGCTGCGCCCCGTCATCGACCAGTTCCGCAGCGAGAGCCGGCCGTTCAAGATGGGCATGGTTTTCCCGGTCTCGACCCACAACTACGAGTTGCGATACTGGCTGGCTGCAGGCGGCATCGAGCCCGGCTACTACGGACCGAATGATGTGTCCGGGCAGATTGCCGCCCAGGCTCAGCTTTCCGTCACGCCGCCCCCGCAAATGCCCGCCACACTGGAGGCCGGCACGATTCACGGTTACTGCGTGGGTGAACCCTGGAATCAGGCCGCAGTCTTCAAAGGCATTGGCGTTCCCGTCATCACCGATTACCAGATCTGGAAGAACAACCCGGAGAAAGTATTCGGCCTGACCAGGCAGTTCGTCGAGGACAACCCCAATACGACGCTTGCGCTGACCAAAGCGTTGATCCGCGCCGCCCGCTGGCTTGACGAAAACAACAACGCCAACCGTCAGGAGGCGGTCGAGATTCTGGCGCGCAGCGAGTATGTCGGCGCCGATGCGAAAGTGATCGCGGCATCGATGACCGGCACTTTCGAATACGAGAAAGGCGACGTCCGCTCGGTGCCCGACTTCAATGTGTTCTATCGCTATTTCGCAACCTACCCGTACTACTCCGATGCCATCTGGTATCTGACGCAGATGCGTCGCTGGGGCCAGATTCCTGACTACAAGGACGACGCCTGGTTCCATGAAACGGCCAAGCAGGTCTACCGGCCGGACATTTATCTGCAAGCGGCGCAGATGGTGATTGATGACGGCAACGCCGAAAAGACTGAATTTCCGTGGGATATCGACGGCTACCGCGCCCCGACGGCCGAGTTCATCGATGGCGTGACCTATGACGGCCGCCAGCCCAATGCCTATATCGATTCGCTGAGCATCGGATTGAAACGGCGCCAGCAAATCGTCGATTCCAAAGTCGCCGATCAGTGATCGCGACAGTCGACGCCGCCCCAAAACCAATCTGCAAGGAACTCCTATGAGCGAAATGGCAATCAACAAAATGGCAGCCCCTGCGGACGACGAACGTCGCAACCGTCGCCTTGCTGCAATTGATCGGGCCGGGCGCTGGCTGGCTGCACTCGGCATGGGCTGGGCGGTGCCTGTCCTACGTATGCTGGCCGGCGACAAGCCAGCCCGGCAAATGGTCGAGTTGCAACGCATGCTGCTCATCCCATTGATCGGGATCGGCGTGTTTCTGGCTGGCTGGGCATATTTCGCCCCGCAGGTGCAGACCTCGCTCGGCGCCATACCCGGTCCGGTCCAGGTCTGGGAGCAGGCGGTTGTTTTATGGGATGAGCACTGGAGCGAACGGGACAAGGCCGCGGCCTTCATGGAACGCCAGCAGAAGCGCAACGACAAGCTGGTCTCCGAGGGCCAGGCCGAGCGCGTGAAATGGCGCTCATGGACCGGCAAACCAACCTACTTCGATCAGATCGTCACATCACTGGGCACTGTAGCACTGGGGTTTGCCATTGCCACCATGATCGCCGTGCCGGTGGGGATTGCCTCGGGTCTCTGGCAAACCTTCAACGGGGCGATCAATCCGCTGATCCAGATTTTCAAACCGGTCTCACCACTGGCCTGGCTGCCGATTGTCACGATGATTGTCTCCGCACTCTATGTCAATCCGGTCGAGGCCATACCCAAGTCACTGCTGGTCTCGGCGGCAACGGTGACGCTGTGCTCGCTGTGGCCCACCTTGATCAACACAGCGCTCGGCGTGGCCAGTGTCGACAAAGACCTGATCAACGTAGGACGGGTACTGCAACTGTCGGTCTGGACGCGAGTACAGAAGGTGTTGCTGCCGTCGGCACTGCCGCTGATTTTTACCGGCTTGCGTCTGTCGCTCGGGGTCGGCTGGATGGTTCTGATTGCTGCCGAAATGCTTGCGCAAAACCCCGGACTCGGCAAATTCGTCTGGGATGAATTCCAGAACGGCTCGTCATCTTCACTGGCGCGAATCATGGTCGCAGTCATCACCATCGGACTGATCGGTTTTCTGCTCGACCGGATCATGTATGCCCTGCAATCCGCTTTCACCTTTACGAGTAACCGCTCATGAATCTGATCGAGATCAGTGGCTTGTCCAAACGTTACGGCGAGGGACCAGAGGCTACCGAGGTGTTGAACAACATCAACCTGAAGGTTCGCGAGGGCGAATTCGTAGCCATCGTCGGCTTCTCGGGCTCGGGGAAAACCACGCTCATTTCTGCCATTGCGGGATTGATTGATCCGGATGAAGGCGCAGTCATTATTCGCGGCCGCGAAATTGACGGGCCCGGGCCTGATCGTGGCCTGGTGTTTCAATCCTACTCACTGATGCCGTGGCTGACCGTACAAGGCAATGTTGCCCTGGCGGTAGATGCGGTACTGGCTGATAAACCGCGCCGTGAACGGGCTCAGATTGTCGATCACTACATCGACATGGTGGGCCTGAGCCATGCGCGCTCGCGCATGCCCGCAGAGTTGTCGGGCGGCATGCGTCAACGGGTCTCGGTTGCGCGCGCACTCGCGGCGCAGCCGGAAATACTGCTGATGGATGAACCGTTGTCGGCTCTTGACGCGCTGACACGGGCCAAGTTGCAGGATGAATTCGCCCAGATCTCGCAGATCGAGAAAAAGACGATTGTTCTGATCACCAATGACGTCGACGAAGCGATTCTGCTGGCCGACCGCATCGTGCCACTGACGCCAGGACCGGGCGCCACCCTGGGTCCGGATTTCATCGTCGATCTGCCTCGGCCACGGGATCGCGCCGCGATGAATGCCGACCCGGCATTCATCCGCTTGCGTGCAGCAGTGACGGATTATCTGATCAAGGTCGGCGCGCAGTCACGGCCTGAATCCGACGCCGTGCGCCCGGCACCGACGGTAGTGCCGATAACAAGAGAGCAGCCGGTGCCAGCGGCAACGCAGCGTGCCGGCCGCTCGCCGAACGAACGCCGCTATCTGGAATTCAGTGAGATCACCAAGGTGTATCCGACCCCCAAGGGGCCGCTCACCGTCGTCGACCGCTTCAATCTGCAACTGAATCAAGGCGAATTTGTCACCTTGATCGGGCACTCAGGTTGCGGCAAATCAACCGTTCTGTCGATGGCTGCCGGCTTGAACGAGGTCACCTCGGGAGGCATCTTTCTGGACGGACGGGAAGTTGCCGATGCCGGCCCCGATCGGGCCGTCGTCTTTCAGGCGCCGTCATTGATGCCATGGCTGACTGCGCGCGAGAACGTCGCGCTTGGTGTGGACAAGGTTTTCCCTTCGGCCACCGTGGCCGAGCGGCAGGAAGTGGTTGAGTATTACCTGGAGCGGGTCGGGCTGGGCGATTCGATGAATCGTCTGGCGGCCGAACTGTCCAATGGCATGAAACAGCGGGTAGGCATCGCCCGGGCCTTCGCGCTGTCACCCAAGTTGCTGTTGCTCGACGAGCCCTTCGGCATGCTCGACAGTCTGACCCGCTGGGAGTTGCAGGATGTTCTGCTCGACGTCTGGCGTCGTACGCAAGTCACCGCCATCTGCGTCACCCATGATGTCGACGAGGCGATCTTGCTGGCTGATCGGGTCGTCATGATGAGCAACGGCCCGGCCGCCCGCGTCGGCAACATCATGCAGATTGACTTGCCGCGACCGCGATCGCGCCAGGCCTTGCTTTCCCATCCTGACTACTACGCCTATCGCGAAGAACTGCTCGACTTCCTCGAAGCCTACGAAGGCGGGGCCAACCCGGCGCCGGAGCGCCTCGCACAGATCCAGGCCAAGCGTGAGCATCATCGAGCGGCACGCCTTGGTGACGCCCCAATACGCGCCACCGCCTGAGCCACATCAATGGAGAACCCGCACATGAAATCCAGACTGGTGATCATCGGCAACGGCATGGCCCCGGGGCGCATGCTTGAAACCCTGTTCGAACTGGCACCTGAGCGCTATCAGGTGACCGTTTTCAACGCCGAGCCCCGCGTCAACTACAACCGCATCATGTTGTCGCCAGTGCTGTCTGGCGAAAAGACTTATGCAGACATCATCACTCATGATGACGCATGGTATGCGTTGCATCAGGTGACGCTGCATCGTGGCGCCAGCATCACCTCGATTGATCGTGACGCTTGCACGGTCACGGACGCGACCGGTCGCGTCTGCCCCTACGATCGTCTGGTGATTGCTACCGGCTCATCACCGGTCATCATTCCGGTACCCGGCCACGATCTGCCCGGCGTACTCGCCTACCGGGATCTTGACGACGTCGACAAGATGGTCGCGGCGGCCGAGCGCGGCGGGCACGCCGTGGTGATCGGCGGTGGATTGCTGGGTCTGGAGGCCGCCGCCGGGCTCAAGGCGCGCGGGCTGGCAGTAACCGTCGTTCATCTGATGAAGACGCTGATGGAACGACAACTTGATGTTCCCGCTGGCGACCTGCTCGGCCACGCAATGGTCAGGCGCGGCATCAAACTCAGAACCGGCGCCAACACCAAGGCGATTCAGGGCAACGGCCGGGTGCAGTCCGTGCTGCTTGAGGACGGCACCGAACTGCCCGCCGATCTGGTGGTGATGGCGGTCGGCATCCGCCCGTCCACAACCCTGGCTCGAGAGGCTGGCCTGGAGGTCAACCGGGGAATCGTGGTCGATGACGCGATGCACACCGGTGACCCGCGCATTCTGGCACTGGGTGAATGCGTCGAGCATCGTGGCCAATGTTACGGACTGGTCGCCCCTCTGTATGAAATGGCTGATGTCGCGGCCCGTACCCTTGCCGACGAATCGGCGTGTTACGAAGGATCGGTCACCGCGACCAAGCTCAAGGTAACCGGCATTGATCTCTACTCAGCCGGCGACTTCGCCGATGGGGCCGATCGCGAAGAGATCGTGCTGCGCGATGCCGCGGCGGGCATTTACAAAAGACTGGTACTGCAGGGCAATCGGATCATCGGAACCGTCTTGTACGGCGAGACCGGCGACGGGCCCTGGTTCTTCGATCTGCTGCGCAAGGGCACGGATATCTCGGCAATGCGTGACACCCTGATCTTTGGCCAGAGTTACCAGGGAGGAACCCCGCCAGACCCTACGGCAGCCGTTGCAGCCTTGCCCGATGATGCACAGATCTGCGGCTGCAACGGCATCTCCAAAGGGCGGATCATCGCGACCATGACGCGTCTGGGCCTGACCAGCCTGGATGACGTGCGTGCGCACACCAAAGCCTCCTCCTCCTGCGGCACCTGTACCGGCCTGGTCGAGCAAGTGATGCGTGTGCACCTCGGCGACGCCTACAAGTCACTTGCTGTCACCCCGGTATGCGCCTGCACGACGCTCGGCCACGACGAAGTGCGCGGCCTCATTCGAGCCAGGGCCTTGCGCACGATTCCGGAGGCGATGCAGGCCCTCGAATGGCGCAGTTCGTGCGGATGCGCCAAATGCCGCCCTGCTCTCAATTACTACCTGGTCTGCGAATGGCCCGATGACTATGCCGATGACTATCAGTCGCGCTTCATCAACGAACGGGTACACGCCAACATCCAGAAGGACGGCACTTACTCGGTCGTGCCG
>CAXBNM010000091.1:0-14473 GCA_963976885.1 uncultured Burkholderiaceae bacterium | reverse complement strand
GTTCATGGAGCCGTTAAGCCCTGCCGAGCGTGAGCAGTTCATTGCGCTTGCCAAGAAGCTGCTGTCCATCAAAGACTGAACGCGGCTCGTCGTCGTCGTCAAACCTGCGGTGGTATGCCAGTGCGGGCTGCTGCGCAGAAGCTGTGCTGCGCGGCAGCCAATCGCTTTTACTTGGGTTTGGGCGTGAAGTAGGTGCCGCGTCCGCTGGCCACCAGTGCGCCGTCCTTGTCATAGACCAGCGCTTCTGCCGAAGAGAACTGACCACCGAGGCGGAGAATTTTTGCCTTGGCGGTCAGATCACCCGGCATGGCGGCCTTGTGGTAGTCCACTCGCATGTCAATGGTCGGCACCGGCCGGCCGAGTTTGGCAGCCAGCGCATAGTCGGCCGCGACATCAACGATAGCGGCAAGAATGCCGCCGTGCGTATAGCGGCGCTCCGGATTGACCACCCACTCTTCGCGCCAGGTGGCGGTGAGTTCGATACCGGTTTCGTCCGCGCTGACAAATTTGAAGCCCAGCCAGTGATTGAACGGGCCGCGTGAGATCAGTTCCTGCAGCATGTCGAGACTGATATCGGTTTCAGACATTTCGTTAAACTCCATTGGGTTGTTGGTTGGAAAGCGTTGCTGCGGCAATATCGCGCAGCTTTGGTTTGTCGACCTTGTTGGTGCCGGCCAGCGGGAGTTGTTCAAGAAAGAACACTTCGCGCGGGTGTTGATAGGCCGGACCGGTTTGCAGGGCAAATTGTTTCAACTCATCGTCAGTGATGCTCGTGCCGGCACGCAACACGACGAAGGCGTAGGGCACATGGCCTTTCAGTTCATGCTCGAAAGGCATGACGAAAGCCTGATGAACGGCAGGGTGTTGCTCAAGTTGCCGCTCCACTTCAATCGGGAAAATGTTCTCGCCACCACAGACGAACATGTCGTCATTGCGCCCGACGAAGTAGTAGAAGCCTTGCGCGTCCCGGCGGCAGATGTCGCCGGTGTGGTACCAGCCGTCCCTGATTCGACGCGCGGTTTCTTCGGGCAGGTTGTGGTATCCGGCCAGGATGCCCGGATTCTTGACGATCAGTTCACCTTGATCTTCCGAGTCGCCGTCAACCAGGCGTGCAAAGGTGCCTGCATAGGGCACGCCGATCGAGCCATCGGGCCGGGGCAGTCCGTCCGGGTGCGGCCCAAGCGGCACCGGCCCGCCCTCGGTCGTACCGTAGACGACCAGCGCCTGCGCGTTCGGAAAGGCGGCACGCACATCGGCCAGCAGCTTCGGCGAGGACGGCGCAGAGCCCATCATCACGGTGCGTACCGACCGCGTGCCAATCTGCGCGAGCAAGTCCTTGCGAGCCAGCACCATGGCCATCATGGTTGGCACGCCGGAGATCACCGTGCACTGATACTGGCCGATGGCGCTGATGTATTGCTCCACTGAAAATTGCGGCAGCAAGACCAGATTCGCCCCGGCGGTCAGCCCTTGTTTGAACGCATTGAGCGCGTTCTTGTGATAGAGCGGTGCGGCCACCAGAATGACATCAGCACTGGTTGTGCCACGACTGTAGGCCAGTACGCGACGGCTCCAGTTCTGACCGAAGTGAGTCAGTTGCACGCCTTTCGGACGCCCTGTTGAACCCGAGGTGTAAGGCTGAATGGCCACCGAGCCGGCATCGGGCACGAAGGCTTCGAAGGGCCCCGGATCAATGAATTGATCAAAGGCATTGGCACCGTCCCCGGCATCGAAAAGGACCGTCTGATAACTGGCGGCAACGAGTGGCGCCAACGCCGCCTCGGTGAACACCATCTTGGCACCGGCATCGTCCAGGATCGACACAATGCTGGCGCCGGCCAGTTTGACATTGACCGGAACCGGCACGATGCCGGCCCGAAACGCGCCGAAAACGGTCGAGATGAACTCGACCCTGTTACGGGCCACGATGCCGATGCGATCACCAGCCTGCAAGCCGGCGCGCACGAGACCCCTGGCTACCGCGTCGCAGGTCTGGTCCAGTTCACGATAGCTGACCACGCGCGGTTGCGCCGGATTGTTCAGATCGATAATGGCGGGCTGCGTCGAAGCGGCATGATCTGCAAATGCCAGTCCGAGATTGCCTGGGTAGCCTCGCGGTTCAGGGGCCGGAATCGTCATTGCATTGTTGCTCCGGGTTGCGGGCAGATGACTACCTTGCCGAACACCTCACGGTTCTCGATGAGTTTGAGACCTTCGGCGGCGCGCTCAAGCGGCAGCACTTCATCAATGACGGGTTTGAAGTCGCCCGGGGCAACCATGTCCATCAGCGCTTTCAGGTTTTCGTCATAGAAGCTGTTCGAGCCGATGATCTGCAATTCGAAACTCCAGACGTAGCGCAGATCTTCCTTCGGGTCGTAGCCGGCCGTGGCGCCACAGACGAGAATCTTGCCGCCGCGTTTGACGCACTTCAGCGTCGGTGCCCAGGTGTCGCCACCGGTGAAGTTGATGACAACGTCGACACCGCCCTCATACGAGCGGCGCTGTGGTTTGCCGAATTTCTCGATCGCCCATTTCGAAAAATTGGTGTCCTTGTAGTTGATCACATGATCGGCGCCCACCTGACGCAGGCGCTCAATCTTCTCTTCGCTCGACGCACAGGCGATGACTTCTGCGCCAAGCTTCTTGGCCAGCAACACACAACCGGTGCCGACGCCCCCGCTGGCACCCAGAACCAGCACTTTGTCGCCGCTCTTGATGGTGTTGTGGGTCATGATCATCCGGTGTGCCGTGCCGTAGGCAACCGGCAGGCTCGCCGCCTGTGCATAGGTAACCGCGTCGGGCATCTTGATGAGTTGATCTGCGGCAACCAGACACTTCTCGGCGACGCCGCCATGCATCATCTCGCCCATCAGGCCTTTACTCTTGTTCAACGGGTTGACCAGAACCCGATCCCCGACTTTCCAGTCGGTGACATCACTGGCCACTTCGATGATTTCGCCGGCGATATCCAGTCCGATGATCATCGGAAACGGAACCTTGATACCGGGCATGCCGCGCACCGTGAACACGTCGTGATAGTTGAACGAGGTTGCCCCGACTGCAATGACTACATGGCCATCGACGAGTTGCGGATCCGGAAAGTTCTCGTCCAGCGTCAGGCTGTCCAGGTCACCGTGTCCATGTAATACAACTGCCCTCATGTGTTTCTCCGTGCTGTGAAAATGTAGGTCAGGGCGCATGCCGCGCCCGGATGATTTGCGCCAATTCCTCGACGGCGCGCCTTTGTCTGATCTGTCGCGAATGCGATGAGGTGTGCCAGTGTTCCGCGGATGAATGCGGTGCGGCTTCATCTCATGAACGGTTGCGCTGAACCATCTGGCAGCGCAGCCACATGCCGACTTGCATGCAGCTGCGCTGCGTTACCGACGGCCGCAATGCCGATGTGGCGGACAGTGCGTATGACGTTATCGAGGAGTGGATGAACGCAAGAATACGCTGAATTTCCGATAAATGCGTGGTGTACTGAGGAAAAAATTGAAGCGTGAATTCTGATGGTGCGAAATGCTTGCGGCTGGTGCGAGTGCGCGTGTTTTGTGCGGGGTTTGCTTCAACTTGAGGCGCGATTTCTTAGTCAGGGTGGTTTGAGAGCTGGCCCGCATTTTGCTGAATCGATCAGTGTACTGAGGATTGCGGATTCTCATCCTTTAGCGTCAGTGCGGTCTGCTCATCGCGAGCCCGGCTTGTACGCTCGAAACCCATTCGGAGGTCTTTTCAATGGCGTCACTTTCTCAAGCAACTATTTCCAAACTGGCTTTGTCCGTAGCGGCATTGTTCGGCAGTGTTTCGGCCGTCAGCGCTGAGCCGGTCAATCTTCGGCTGGCGACAACAGGGGTCGGTTCGGGCTGGTACAACTATGGCGCCGGGATGGCCGAGTTGGTTCTGACGGCCTTGCCCGAAGGGTCAACCATTGATGTCCTGCCGATTGCCGGCGGTGAAGGCAACATCAAGCTGTTGCAGGCTGGCGAGACTGAAATGGGCATCAGCTTTCCGATGCCTGCTGCTGATGCCTGTCAAGGCACCGGCGCTTACGACAAGGTGCAAGACAAGATCAGAGGAATGGTCGGCGGCCTTGATGTGTTCTATTTCAGTACCTTCGTGCGCAAGGATGCCGGCATTTCCAGCTGGCAGGATATCGTTGACGGTAAGGTCAAACTAGCAACGGCCAACATTGGTGGCACCGGCGAACAAGGGGTGCGCCAGGTGCTCTCGCTGCTGGGCGCGACCAAAGACAGCGTGTCGGATGCCGGTGGCAGCGTCAAGGCGCTGAAGCGCACAGCAACTCAGGCGGCCATTGGTGACGGCCAAATGGACGCCTGGGCGCATATCGTCAGCAAGGGGCATCCGGTTGCCACGCAGATGACCTCGACCATCGACATGACGATCCTGCCGTTGCCGCCCGAGGTCCGCAGTGGTATGGCATCCAAGTTCGGCTGGATTGAAGCGGAGATTCCTGCCGGCCTGTTCAAAGGCCAGGACGCTGCCGTACCCACGGTCAAGGCCGCCTCGAACATCATGGTCTCGGCAGATGTTGATGAAGAGATCGTCTACACCTTTGTCAAGACCATCGTCGACAAGAGTGCCGAGTTGCGCAAGGTGCACGCTGCTCTGGGAGACTTCAATCCCAAAATGGCGGGCGACAAGGCCTTGCTCGGTGGCTGCCCGCTGCACCCGGGTGCTGAACGCGCCTACCGTGAAGCCGGCATTCTTCAGGACTGATAAGCATGTCACCTCTTGCGATCCGTTGGCTGACGATACTGATCAGCGTGGGCTGGTGTGCGCTGCAATTCGCGCCAGCCCTGTTTGGTCCGTTTGAATACGAGATGATCATTCTTGGCACCCACGTGGGGGCTGCGGTATCGCTCGGTTTGTTACTGACCCGAGCCGATGGCAAGAGGAGGGCAAGCGATGAACGCTTGCCTCGTTTCGATTTGCTGTTGCTGGTGGCCAATGTTGCCTGCTACGGTTATCTGCTCTCGCAGGCGCAGCGCATCGCCGAGCGAATTGCGGGGGTGGATGCCGTCAGCAATCTGGACGTCGTGGTGGGCTCGCTGCTCATTGTGCTGTTGCTTGAGGCGTGTCGACGCGCCGCCGGCGCGGTGCTGACCTGCGTTGCCGCGGCATTTCTGCTGTATCTGCTGCTCGGCCCGTATTTGCCGTCGATGATTGCTCATCGCGGCATGTCGGTGATGCGGCTGATCGATCTGCAGATTCTGTCGTTTTCGGGAATCTTCGGCACACCGATTTCCGCTTCCGCGCATATGGTTTTCTACTTTGTGCTGGTTGGTGCCTTCCTTGAGCTCTCCGGGGCCGGGCGCTTGTTTGTAGACATCGCTCATTCATTGACGGCGCGCGCCCGTGGCGGTGCTGGCAAAGCGGCGGTGGTGTCGTCCGGTTTGTTCGGGATGATCTCCGGCAGCGCGGTCTCCAACGTGTTGTTGTCCGGCCTGATGACGATTCCATTGATGAAGCGCGCCGGCTTTGCCCCCAAGATGGCGGCTTCCATTGAGGCCACCGCATCAACCGGCGGGCAGCTTGCACCGCCCATCATGGGCGCCGCCGCTTTCATTCTGGCTGACATTGTTGGCGTCAGTTATGACACGGTCGTCATCGCGGCCATCGTCCCGGCCCTGCTGTATTACGCATCGATCTATATCGTCGTCCATTTCTATGCGCTGCGACAAGGCATGGAGGCCGATCCCAAGGCGAGCATTCTGGATCCATTGCGCGGCTTTGGTCAGCGCTGGCATCTGTTGATTCCACTGGTACTGATGGTGGTGATGCTGATCGAGCGGTACTCGCTGATGATGGTCGGCATTGTTGCCACCCTCGCTATCGTGGTGGTTTCCTCGTTACGCGCTTCCACGCGGATGAAACCGGCCGACATTCTCGAAGCGCTCATGCGCGGCGTGCGTGCCGCATCTGATGTGGCTATTCCTTCAGCGGTAGCCGGCATCATCGTGGGCGCGCTGATTCACTCGGGCATGGCAATCAATATGCAGCGCGCCATGCTGGCCTTTGCCGGCGATTCAAGCCTGATTGCATTGGCCGGGGCCGCGTTGCTGACGATTGTTCTGGGCATGGGGATGCCGACTGCAGCCGCCTATATGGTCTCGGCCATTCTGGTTGCGCCGGCCTTGCAGTCATTGGGCGTTCCGGCGCTGGCTTCGCATTTGTTCATTCTCTACTTCGGCATCCTGTCGATGGTGACCCCGCCGGTAGCCTTGTCGGCCTACGCTGCTGCCGGCATTGCCGAGTCCAATCTGTGGAGCACCGGGGTGCAGTCGTTTTTGCTGGCCATTCCTGGCTTTCTGATCCCGTTTGCCTTCGCGTTCAATGATGCGCTCATCTTGCAGGGCGACCCAATCGATTCAATCCGCACCATCGTCTCTTGTCTGTTGGGTGTTGCGCTGATTGCCTCGGCGGTTGCCGGCTACTTGCTCGCGCCGCTGTCGCTGCTGACGCGAGTGTCATTCGTGGTGGTGGCGCCGTTGCTGGTGTTTCCCTCCTGGACATCGGATCTGCTCGGCCTGGCACTGGCGGGCGCGATCGTGTTCGTCCATTGGCTGGCAACGAAATCCGAGAGCAGGGCCCGTCAGGTGACCGAAGCCTGAACTTGAAAACCGCGGTCCGGCCTGAGCCGGACCGTCATCCCCCCACCAGGCGAACCGCAGGCAGCGGTCGCTGATCAGCCTTTCAGGAGAGCGCAATGCGCAAGATTATCAAGGCGGCTTGGATACTCGGCCATGTCGACGGTCGACATCGTTTGTTCAAGGATTCAACGCTGGTCATTGAAGATGACCGGGTCGTGGAGGTTGTTGCCACCTTCGATGGTCATGCCGACGAAACCATTGACGCCGGCAACAGTCTGGTGGCGCCCGGCTTTATCGATACCCATGTGCACTCCGGGCACCGGGCGTCGCATCGGCTGATCACCGACACCGGCCGGCCCTTCTATTTTGGCCAACCTTTTCTGGAGATCTCGGTGCCCAAGCGGGGCAAGACCGTTGTGGGCGATCCGCGCTATCAGGCGCATGGCAGCCAGATGGCCAATGCCGCGCTCGCGCTGAATGCCGAATTCACGGTGGCCGAACTGCTCAGGAACGGTGTCACGACCTTTGTCGAGTTTGGCAGCCAACTGGCCATGCAGGAGGCGATGGCGGTACAGTGCGAACGTCTCGGGGCCCGTGGCTATCTGGGGCCAGGCTACGACTGCGGGCGATGGGTCGGCGGTGACTATGGCCGACTGGAACGCGATTTTGATCCGGCGGTCGGCGAGGCCGGGCTGGCCAAGGCGCTCAGCTTTGCGGAAGAATACGACGGCAAGGCTGGCGGCTTGATCAATGCCATTCTGGTGCCGCGTGAGGTGGAAACGTCAACCGTGGAGTTGCTGACCAAGACCCGCGATGCCGCCCAGGAACGCCGGCTGCCCATTGCGACCCACGCCGCCTACAGCGTGCTGGAGTTTCATGACATCGTGCGTGAGCATCAGATGACGCCGATCGAGCTGCTCGACTCGATCGGGCTGCTCGGGCCGATGCTCAACATCGGCCACGGCAACTTCATCTCCGACAATCCCAATCTGAACTACGCGATGAAGCGCGATCTGCAGTTGATGGGCGAGGCCGGCGTATCGATCTCCCATTGTCCCATCAATATCGTGCGTCGCGGCCGTACGCTGAACGACTTCGGGCAATACACGAAGGCCGGGGTCAACGTAACGATCGGCAGCGACACCTACCCCAGAGACATGTTGATGAACATGCGCCAGGCGTCGTATCTGGGCAAGATCATGAGCGGATCGTATTTTGAGGCGACGGCGGGAGAAGTCTTCGAGTCTGCCACCGTTGGCGGTGCCCGTTCGCTGGGCCGTGATGATCTGGGCCGGCTGGCGCCCGGCGCCAAGGCCGATCTGATCAGCATCGGCCTGGACGGTCGCGGCACGCTCAGAATGGGACCGGTCTATGACCCGGTGCGCACCGTGGTCGAATGCGGGGTTGGCGATGATGTCTCGATGGTGATGGTAGACGGCAAGGTGGTTGTCAAGGACGGTCAGGTGCTTGGGGCCGATCTCGAAAAGCTTCGCGCTGCCGCACAGGAAGCGGGCGAGCAGGTTTGGGAAACTTTGCACGACTGGGACCCGCTGGGCCGGCATGTGGATGATGCCTGCCCGTTGTCTTACGAGCCGGTCTGCGGCTGCAAGTGAAGGATGGCGTTGCCCGCGCGCCGGTAGCGGCGTTGCCGATGTATGGTCTGCCCGAGCTGCAGGATGCGCAGCATCAGGTCTGGATCGGCATGCGCAAGGCGTTGCGGGCGTATGGCCTGCAAGCACCCGACCGGCTGAGCAGCGGTCGGGCCCGGATGGATCTGTGGACCGACCCGGCACTGGTGCTGGGCCAGACCTGCGGGCTGCCGTATGCGCTGAGTTTGACCGAACAGGTTGAGCTGATCGGCACGCCCGACTATCGCCTCGAAGGATGCCCGCCCGGCTACTACCAGAGTGTGATCCTCGTGCGCCTCGAGCACCGCGCAACAAGTCTGCCTGATCTTGTCGGGGCTCGTTTCGCGGTCAACGAGCGCAGCTCGCAGTCGGGTTATGCCGCGCTGGTGATGGCCTTGCAACCGCTTGCCGGTCGCGCCGACTTCAGGGTGTCCTTCAGCTTTACCGGCAGTCACGCGCAGTCCTTGCAGTCGGTGATGAACGGCACTACCGACGCCGTCTGTATGGATGCAATCACCTGGCGGCTGGCGCGGCGCTACCAGGGCGCCGATCGCGAGCTGCGACCGATTGCCGCCACTGTGCCCACGCCGGGTTTGCCTCTGATTGCCGCCAGGGGCCAACCGATCGAACGGATTCGGGCGGCAATTGCCATGTCGTTTCGCACCATGGCACCCTCGCTCAAGGCCATCTACGGCTTTGGCGACATGTTGCCGATCGCGCCGCAGCGCTACGTCGAGCAACTGGCACGCTTGCGCCGCGCCGAAGCCGTTGTGTTGCCGCGGCTCAACGCGACGGGCTTGTAAGCCGGCCGGCGTCTGGCCGGCGGCGCGGGACGCCCATGTCGGGTTGTCGCGCAGCAAGCCAGGTGGACACCGCAATGCGCGAGTGGCTGCGCCTGTTTTGAGACCGAGTGGTCGACAGCGTAATATGACGCCAACAATTCAAAGTTGGAGACTGTCATGTTGCCCCGCTCAATATTTTCTGAAGAGCATGAATCCTTTCGCGATTCCTATCGCAAGTTCCTGGACAAGGAAGTCGTTCCCTATCATGCCGAATGGGAAGAAACCGGTTACGTTGATCGCGAAGTCTGGCTGAAAGCCGGTAAGGCCGGCTTCCTTTGCCCGAGCATGCCCGAGGCGTATGGCGGCGCCGGTGCCGACCGTCTGTTCAGCATGGTCTTGATGGAAGAGAATGTCCGCGCCCACGCCACCGGTCTGGGTTTTGGGCTCCATTCGGAAATCGTTGCGCCCTACCTGTTGCGCTACGGCTCGGAAGAGCAGAAAGAACACTATCTGCCGCGCATGGCACGGGGCGAAATCATCGGCGCCATTGCGATGAGCGAGCCGGGGGCGGGCTCGGACCTGCAGGCCATCAAGACGCAAGCCAAAAAAGATGATTCCGGCGACTATGTGATGTCGGGCCAGAAGACCTTCATCACCAATGGCTGGCATGCCGATCTGGTCATCGTAGTGGCCAAGACCGACCCCACCAAAGGTGCCAAAGGCACCAGCCTCATTCTGGTCGAGCGCGGCATGCCCGGCTTCGAGAAAGGCAAGCGACTCAAGAAGCTGGGCCTGAAAGCGCAGGACACCGCCGAACTTTTTTTCTCCGACGTGCGCATTCCGGCCGGCAATCTGCTGGGTGGTGAAGGCCAGGGCTTCATCTATCTGATGCAGGAATTGCCCTGGGAGCGAATGCAGATTGCCATTGGCGCGGTTGCCTCGGCGCAGCAAGCCATCGATGAGACGATGGCTTATGTGCGTGAACGCAAGGCCTTCGGCACTCCAGTCTCAACCTTTCAGAACACGCGTTTCAAGATTGCGGAAATGCAGTCGCAGGTGCAGATGGCGCGGATTTTTGTCGACCATTGCATTGCCACGCTGCTCAAAGGTGAACTCGACGGGGCGACGGCCGCCATGGCCAAGCTGACCACAACGGAAATTCAGGCCAAGGTCATTGACGAGTGTCTGCAGTTGCACGGCGGTTATGGGTTCATGTGGGAATACGGTATTGCCCGGTCGTACGCTGATGCGCGGGTGTCGAGAATTTACGGCGGCACCAATGAAATCATGAAGGAAGTGATTGCGCGCAGCCTGGGCTTTGCCAAGTAGGCAGCCCCGTTTTTCAACGCCAGTTGCGGGCCAGCCCGCCCGCGTGTATTTCGTCCAAGCAGAGCCTGATCAATGCATCCAAGTATTCACGCCCAGAAGACGCCGGACAAGGCGGCCATTCGCATGGCCAGTACCGGTGAGACCATCAGCTACGCCGAACTCGACGCCCGTTCCAATCAATTTGCGCAGTTGCTGCGTGCCAACGGCATCAAGCCCGGCGATCACATCGCCATCTTTCTTGAGAATCATCCCCGCTACTTTGAACTGGCATGGGGCGCTCAACGCGCCGGCGTCATCTATACCGCTATCAACTACCGGCTGAGCGTAGATGAAACCAATTACATCGTCGGCAATTGCGAAGCCAGGATGGTGATCTCATCGGCCAGACTGGCCGAGACCGCAGCCGGTCTGCGCGCCGCCGATAACCCGGAGCGAATCGTTGAACAATGGCTGATGATCGACGGTGTCATCGACGGTTGGTCATCGTACGAAGCTGCCCTCGAGGCCATGCCCGCCGACCGTATCAGCGATGAATGCGCAGCCAACGACATGTTGTATTCGTCGGGCACCACGGGGCGGCCCAAGGGCGTTTACTCGCCGCCTCTCTCGCCCGAGATCGACGCGCCGACCGTGTTGTCAGATCTGTGCCAGAACACCTTTGGCATGGACACCGAAACCATCTATCTGTCGCCCGCGCCGCTCTATCATGCCGCGCCGCTGCGCTACAACCTCGCGGTCATGCGCCTGGGGGGCACCTGCATTGTCATGGAGCGGTTTGACGAAGAGCGTTACCTGCAACTGATCGAGCAATACCAGGTGACCCACAGTCAATTGGTGCCGACGATGTTTGTGCGCATGCTCAAGCTTGCCCCTGAGGTGCGGGCGCGCTATGACGTGTCGAGCCTGCGTTGTGCGATTCACGCCGCCGCGCCGTGCCCGGTCAGCATCAAGCAGCAGATGATTGACTGGTGGGGGCCGATTCTGTGGGAGTACTACGCCGGCACCGAAGGCAACGGCGTGACCTTGCTCGATTCACATGCCTGGTTGAGCAAACCGGGTTCGGTCGGCAAGGCGGTGTCGGGGGTTGTGAAGATCTGCGATGAGAACGGCGAAGAACTGCCGGTCGGGCAGGAAGGCAGCGTGTACTTTGCCGATGGCAAGGTCTTCGTCTATCACAATGACGCCGAGAAAACGGCCGGCTCACGCAACGCCAAAGGCTGGACCACGCTTGGCGACATCGGTCGCCTGGATGAAGACGGCTACCTGTATCTTACCGATCGCAAGGCCTTCATGATCATCTCCGGCGGCGTCAACATCTATCCGCAGGAGACCGAAAGCCTGCTGGTCACGCATCCGAAGGTCATGGATGCCGCAGTCTTCGGCGTGCCGGATCCGGAATTCGGCGAGCAGGTCAAGGCGGTAGTGCAACCGCTCGACATGGCCGACGCCAACCCGGCGTTCGCCGCTGAGCTGGTTGAATGGTGCCGCGAGCACATTGCGCATCACAAGTGTCCGAAGTCCATCGACTTTAGCGCCGCGCTGCCGCGTGAGGCCAACGGCAAGCTCTATAAACGGGGTTTGCGTGATCAGTACTGGGCGGGGCACGCCAACCCGATCATCTGACCGGGGGATAGCGGTCTGCCGGCGAGGTCATGCTTCAACTGTAATTGCACTGGTAGTGTCCATGGTGCGAGACACAGCACGCTCCGACCAATGATTGGATTGCGTCACCTTACCCGCCGCTGCCAGGCTCGACATGACAAGCCAGACCATCAGCGCGCAGGTGCGTGCCTTGGCGAAATCTGTCTGCCACCAGTTGCTCAAACCGATGGTTCGTGGCGTGACGCTTACTCCCCGGCTTGCCAAGAGGATGCGGATCTGCTGCCTGACGGCTCCGCCAGTGCCGCTGCCAGCGACGCGACCGTTGGAACGAGCGGGTGAATGAGGGTGTTTCGCCTGTAGACCGCTGAGAAACTGACATCGGGAATTCGCGGCTGTACGTCGATGACGCGAAGACGGCCCTGCGCGATGTGAGCGGCGTAACAACTCTCCGATAAAAGGGCCACGCCGGCACCATCGCAGGCAAGCGCGGCAAGCACGTCCATGTCGCTGGACGCAACGGCCGGTGCATAGACGGCGTTGTCTGAGGCGAACCACCTGCTGATGACCGGGAAGTGATAGGAATCCTCGGGAAATCCGAGCACCGGCCATTCCTGAAGCGCTCGCGGCGTCAGGGTTTCGCCGGGGACACCGAGTCCCGGCGCGGCCATCCATACGAAGCGATCGCTGCCGATGGGGAGTGTCTCGACATCATCAATGGTTGCCGGTGCATTCACCAGTGCCAGATCGATCTCGGCATCGCCCAGCATGTCCAGCAGCGTCCTTGCCAGCCGGACTTGCAGCTTGATGCGGAGGTTGGGATAACGCCGACGAACCTCGAGCAGAAGGCGAGGCACAAGCGATCTGACCACGATACCGACCGCGCCGATCCGAATGACCCCCTCGACGGACCCGGGGTCGCTGACGTTGCGCTCGATCTGGTCCGACAGGTCGAGCATCTGGCGAGCATAGGGCAGCATCTCTTCTCCCTTTGCGGTGAGCCGGGCGCGATGCTGTGTGCGGTCGAACAGCGCAACGCCCAGATGCCTCTCCAGTTCCCGAATACGCGCGGAAATCGTCGACTGCGTGGTGGCGAGAGCTTCTGCGGCTGCGGCGAAGCTGCCCCGCTCGACGACGCTGGTGAAACTCTGCAATTGACGAATGTTCATCGCGCCTTTCTCCTTCGCTCGGCTAATCCATCGTATTTTACGATTGAAATCGTACGAAATAAATCGCTTTCTTTGAATTACTGCGCTCTCTACACTGAGTGCTCATGACCGCAGGCGCCTGATCGAACCAGGGAAGGCATGCGATCGGAGTTCATCAGCGCCTCGTCACTTCCGAACGCTGCTTTGAAAACTGAAACTGGAGAACGCGAAATGACGACTTACGAGACCTTCACCGTTGAGCGCCTGACGCCTGTCGTTGGCGCTCGTATCACAGGCATCGACATGTCGATGCCTCTTTCCGCGCAAGCGAGGGAGGAGGTTTTCAGGGCGTTCGCCGAGTTCTCGCTACTCAGCTTCCCGGGTCAGGACGTTTCGCCCGCGCAGCAGGTCGAGATTGCGCGCCTCTTCGGTGAGTTGGATGCGCCGCGCAAGTTCCGACAGTACAGTGACGACGATCCGCTCGTCGCTCTACTCGAACAGGACGGATCCGAGAAGGTCACTGTCGGTGAGAGATGGCATTCGGACAACATGGACTACGAAAACCCCTATGCCGCGCTCGTGATGTACCAGGAGGCGTCACCGCCGGACGGGGGCGATACCTTGTTCTCGAGCATGTACGCCGCGTATGACGCGCTGTCCAGGTCGATGCAAGAGTTTCTTGAAGGCAAGGTCGCGCTGAATGACAACCGGCGGGTCGCCATCAGCGGACAGTTCAATCCGAATTACACCGAGCAAGGCAAGAGTGTGCCGGATCCGGTCGAGCACCCGGTGATCCGTACGCATCCTGTTACCAAACGGAAGCTGCTCTACGTGAATCCGGCCTTCAGCCACAAGATCGTCGGCCTGTCCGATGGCGAAAGCGACGTCATCCTGAACTATCTCTTCAACCTCGTCGCGACGCGGCCGGATTTCCAGTGTCGTCATCGCTGGACGCCAGGCACGCTGGTGATCTGGGACAATATCAGCCTGCAGCACTACGCGGTGGGTGACTATCAGGGCCTGCGCCGGATGCGCCGCGTAGAAGTGCGCGGTGACCGGCCGTACTACGAGGCATGACTGAGTTTTCCGAGATGGTGCGCTCCCGGTTGTGAAGAACGATTCCGGACGCGAGGACGTCCTCTCCGCCGCACAACGACTCGCCGAGCCCTGGCATTCCGAAACGCCGTCCAGCGGTGTCGGATCAATTAGACATCCGCGAGCCGGAAAACAAGCACAAGCGATGCGTTACAAGTTCGCCTGATTCACACGTTTGGACAACTCGGCCGCGCTTTCCTTGCGCTCGCTGTAGCGATCGGTCAGATAGTTCACGTTGCCGCGGGTCAGCAAGGTGAACTTGACCAGCTCTTCCATCACAT
>CAXBNM010000090.1:0-14790 GCA_963976885.1 uncultured Burkholderiaceae bacterium | reverse complement strand
ATCCCTGAGTTTCAGGGTATCGGGACCGCAGTTGGTCAGCAGTTCTCAGCAGCACTGGCCGGCAGCGTATCGGTGGATGCTGCGCTCAAGAGTGCTCAGTCGATGACCAGCCGCACGATGAAACGGGCGGGTTACCCGAAGTAAACCTGACGGTGCCAGACTGCCATCTGCGTGGCGTCTGCACCGTCTGGTGCTGTTCTCTCCTCCTCCTATCTGATCAGGCCCGAAGCCCATGGCAACCAATCACTCCCGCGCAACGGCACGCTTGATGGTCGCGCCGTCCGTCCTGCTGCTGTTGGGCTGG
This sequence comes from uncultured Burkholderiaceae bacterium, assembly GCA_963976885.1. Taxonomy (GTDB): domain Bacteria; phylum Pseudomonadota; class Gammaproteobacteria; order Burkholderiales; family Burkholderiaceae_E; genus JAUIAI01. Next base: position 14,486 of record CAXBNM010000090.1, on the reverse strand, counting down.
ATGATCGTGCCGTTGGCCATGACGGTGTACTTTTCGCTGCTGAGCTACAACCTGCTCAGCCCCGGCACAGAGGTGTTTGTCGGGCTCGAGAACTACGAATACTTCCTCACTGACCCCGCGTTCTTTGCCGCGCTCAGCAATACCTTGCTGCTTGTCGGCGGCGTGTTGTTCATCACCATTGTTGGCGGCGTCTTGCTGGCGCTGTTACTGGACAAGCCCATCTGGGGCCAGGGAATTGTCCGCATCCTGGTCATCGCACCGTTCTTCGTGATGCCCACGGTGTCGGCGCTGGTCTGGAAGAACATGTTCATGAACCCGGTGAGCGGTTTGTTCGCCTACGCCGCCAAAGCCGTTGGCCTGGCGCCGTTTGATTTTCTGGCTCATGCGCCGCTGACGTCCATCACCATTATCGTTGCCTGGCAATGGCTGCCGTTTTCGACCCTGATTCTGCTCACCGCGATTCAGTCGCTCGACAGCGAGCAACTTGAGGCCGCCGAGATGGATGGCGCACCGGTGCTCAGCCGGTTCTGGCACATCATCTTGCCGCACCTGTCGCGGGCCATTACCGTTGTCATTCTGATTCAGACCATTTTCCTGTTGTCGGTCTTTGCCGAGATTCTCGTCACCACCAATGGCGGCCCCGGCTTTGATTCCACCAATCTCACCTACCTTGTCTATGTGCAGTCGTTGTTGCAATTCGATGTGGGTGGGGGCTCGGCCGGCGGTATCGTCGCGGTCGTGCTGGCAAATGTTGTCGCCATCTTCCTGATGCGGCTTGTCGGCAAGAACCTGGACCTCTGATCATGGCTCGCAAACTATCTCCTGCACATTGGTTCGGTTGGACAATTCTGGCCTGGGGCGTCGGGCTGGCATTGTTCTTCCCGATTTTCTGGACCATCCTGACCAGTTTCAAGACCGAGGCGACGGCCATTGGCCCGCCTGTGCTGTTCAATTTTGAATGGACACTGGAAAACTACACGGCGGTGCAGGAGCGCTCACCATATTTTCTGCATTTCATGAATTCGGTCGTCATTTCGATCGGCTCGACGATATTGGCTTTGCTGATTGCAGTACCGGCCGCATGGGCGATGGCATTCTCGCCGACGCCGCGCACGCGCGGGCTGTTGATGTGGATGCTGTCGACCAAGATGCTGCCCCCGGTCGGCGTGCTGATCCCGATTTATCTGATCTTCCGGGACACCGGTCTGCTCGATACCCGCACCGGCCTGGTCATCGTGCTGACCCTGGTCAATCTGCCCATCATTGTGTGGATGCTGTTTACCTACTTTCGGGAAATTCCGGGTGAGATTCTCGAAGCCTGCCGCATGGATGGGGCCACCTTGAGTGCAGAAATACTCCATGTGCTGACACCCATGGCCCTGCCGGGTATTGCCTCCACCTTCTTGCTCAATGTCATCCTGGCCTGGAACGAAGCCTTCTGGACGCTGAATCTGACGGCAGCCAAGGCGGCGCCACTGACGGCGTTCATTGCCAGTTATTCAAGTCCGGAAGGACTGTTTTACGCCAAGCTGAGTGCCGCGTCGACGATGGCGATTGCGCCGGTGTTGATTCTGGGGTGGTTCAGTCAGAAGCAGCTTGTGCGCGGGCTGACCTTTGGCGCAGTGAAATAACAGAATGCGGTTCGGTGCCAGTGTTGCGCAGCGCGACCAACTAACGGAGAGGTTTGATGGGTAGCATCACATTGCAAGGCGTTACGAAAAACTTTTTCGACACCAAGGTCATCCCCCCGTTGGATCTGGCCATCGCCGACGGTGAGTTTGTGGTGTTTGTCGGCCCTTCGGGCTGTGGCAAATCGACCTTGTTGCGTCTCATTGCCGGCCTTGAGGATGTTTCGGCGGGCTCAATCTCGCTCGATGGCAAAGACGTCACAGCCTTGCCACCGGCCAAGCGCGGCCTGGCAATGGTGTTTCAGTCGTACGCGCTGTACCCCCACATGACGGTGCGCAAGAACATTGCCTTTCCGCTCAAGATGGCGGGCCTGAGCAAGGATGAGATTGATCGCAAGGTCAACGGGGCCGCCGAGGTGTTGAATCTGGGCGAGTATCTTGACCGGCGCCCCGGGCAATTGTCAGGGGGGCAGCGCCAGCGGGTGGCCATCGGCCGGGCCATTGTGCGCGAGCCTGCCGCCTTCCTGTTCGATGAGCCGTTGTCGAATCTCGATGCCGCACTGCGCGGCAACATGCGCATTGAAATTTCCGAGTTGCATCAGAAACTCGCCACCACGATGATCTATGTCACCCACGATCAGATCGAGGCCATGACCATGGCTGATCGTATTGTGGTGCTCAACAGTGGTCGCATCGAGCAGATCGGCACGCCGCTCGATTTGTATCGAAATCCGGCTTCATTGTTCGTGGCCGGCTTCATTGGCAGCCCGAAAATGAATCTCATCCCGGGCGAGATTGCCCGGGAGTTTGGCGCTGAAACCATCGGCGTACGTCCTGAGCATTTCAATCTGAGCACTGAGGGCGGCAAGTGGCAAGGTGTGGTCGGTGTGTCCGAGCATCTCGGCTCCGACACTTTCCTGCACGTTCAGGTCGAAGGTATCGGGCCGGTGACAGTTCGCGCCGGCGGCGAGTTTCCGGCCCGGCATGGCGATCGAATCAGCCTGAGTCCGGATCTGGAGCGTATTCATCGGTTCGATGCGGCAGGTAGAGCACAGTGAAAGCAGGGTCTCATTCGGTCAGCGCCTTGTCGCTGGCCGGTTTACAAGCATTGCCCAAGGGCGTGAGCCGCCCGACTTATTCCCGTGCTGCGTTGAGCGCAGGGATTGTGCATTTTGGCCCCGGTAACTTCCATCGCGCGCACCAAGGCGTATTTCTTGATGCGCTGATGAATACCGGCCGTGCTCTCGACTGGGCGGTGATCGGTGCCAGCGTGATGCCCGGCGATGAAGGGCTGCGTCAAACTTTGCTGGCTCAGGACTTACTCACTACCGTGGTCAGCCAATCGGCCGTACACAGTGAGGCGCGCGTGACCGGCCCCATGGTCGACTACCTGCCGGTTGCCGACACAGAGGCCATCCTTGCCACTCTTGTCGATCCGCGCATCCGAATCGTTTCGCTAACGGTGACCGAAGGCGGTTACTTCATCGATGCCGACACCGGACGCTTCGATGTGTCGCATGAGCTCATTCAACACGACTTGGCGAATCCGGATTCGCCGCGCACGGTTTTCGGGCTGATCGTCAAGGCCCTGGCGAAGCGTGAGCTAGGCGGGCTGAGGGGCTTTACCGTTCTGTCCTGCGACACCCTGCCGCATAACGGGTCGGTGGCGCGCGCCGCGGTTCTGGGGATGGCTGAGCGAATCGCCCCGGCGCTGCTCGACTGGATCAAAGCCAACGTGAGCTTTCCCTGTGGCATGGTCGATCGCATCGCGCCCGCGACCGGCCCCCGAGAACGCGAACTCATTCAGAGCACCTTTGGTGTGGCTGATCAGGCGCCGGTCTTCTGCGAAGACTATCTGCAATGGGTGCTGGAAGACAAATTCGTGGCGGGCCGGCCGGCTCTGGAGAGTGTCGGGGTGCAGTTCGTCGACGACGTAGCACCCTACGAAACCATGAAAATCCGCATTCTCAATGGCGGCCATGCACTCATTGCCTACGCGGCGGCGCTGCTGGATATTGAGTTTGGCAGTGAGGCAATTGCGCACCCGTGGGTGGGAGCATTCATGGCCAAGGTCGAGCGCGAAGAGATCCTGCCCGTTGTGCCGGCTGTTCCTGGTGTCGAGTTGCCGTCCTACCTGACCCTGATTCAAACCCGGTTTGCCAACCCAAAAATCGGCGATACCGTACGCCGGCTCTGTTTTGACGGATCCAACCGGCAGCCCAAATTCATCGTGCCGACCATTCGTGACCAGATTGCGGCGGGCGGTAGCCTGAACGGCCTTGCGCTGGCGTGTGCGCTTTGGTGTCGCTATTGTTATGGTCAGACCGACAGTGGCGTGACCATCGAAGCCAATGACCCGTCCTGGCCCCACCTGAAGGCGATGGCTGCGCAGGCTCGCGAAAACCCTGGGCTCTGGCTGGGGATGCGCGAAGTCTACGGCGATCTCGGTGATGATCAACGCTTCAGTGAACGCTTCGATCACTGGTTGCGCACGGTCTGGCAACTGGGTACCGCACAGGCCTTGCGGCAATATCTGCAAAACCAGGTTGGTGACTGGTAATCTTGACCGAATGAGCGCTGTAAGCCCACGAGTAATGTCGTCATGTCTGCCTCTATCCATCTGCCGATTCCACCTGAACTGGAGCACGCCGAAACCGATGACCGATCGGTGCTCTGTTTTCATCATGGGTTTCCATCCCGGATGGTGCGTTGGCATTGCCATGATGAATATGAACTGCATCTCATCGTGGCCAGCGTCGGCAAGGCCTTCATAGGCGACTATGTGGGCGGGTTCGGCCCAGGGCAGCTGGTATTGACGGGGCCGGGTCTGCCGCACAACTGGATTACCCAGACTGACGGCCGCGAGCACATCGAAGTGCGCGACATGGTCATTCAGTTTCGGCAAGACATGGTTGCGTCGATGGCCGCGGTTGCTTCAGAGCTCAAGCCGTTGCTGCCGCTGCTCGAAAAGGCCCGGCACGGCATCCACTTCGCAGGCACGGCGCAATCCGACTCCGAGCCCTGGTTTCACCGTATTGAGAAGGCGGACGGGCCGTCCCGAATCGCGTTGCTCATGCAGTTTCTGGAATTTCTTTCGCACCAGACCAACCAGGTCTTGTTGTCGACGTTGCCGATGCGGGCCCGCGAAGATGCCGAGTCGCTCGACAAGGTCGAGCGTGCCATCAGCCACATGACCGGACACTATGCCGGTGAAGTCGTGCTGGCCGATGTGGCGGCGCTGGCCGGCATGAGCGAAAGTGCGTTTTCGCGGCTGTTTGCCAGATCGACGGGCAACAGCTTTACGCGGTTTCTCAATCGTATTCGGGTTGCCAAGGCCTGCGAGCTGTTGTCGGAAACCAATGAACCGATTACCGGTATCTGTTATCAGGTTGGTTTCAATAATGTTGCCAATTTCAACCGACGCTTCCGGGAGCTGAAGTCGGTTACGCCACGAGAATACCGGCGCCTTTCGCGGTTGCAGCATGTGGACCCGGACGCAGGCCACTAAGCATGCTCATTGTGCGCCGGTAAACCTTGCTTGATCGGCAATGCAAGGGCAAGCAGGGTAAGCACGCAGAATATGCCTCCGGCGATAAATGTAGATGGCGCGCCAAGTTGGTCCCAGAGCAGGCCGGCAATCACGCTGGCAAGCAGCATCGCGAGTCCGCTGACCAGATAGAACAGGCCAAACGCAGTACCGCGCAACTCGGGGGGAGCGCGGTCGGCGACCATGGTCGCGAGCAGGCTCTGTGTGATCCCCATGTGCAGCCCCCAAAGCGCGACACCTGCCAGGACGATGCCCCAATGGCTGCTACTGGCAAGGATAATATCTGCGGCCAGCAAGACCACCAGCCCCAGCGCCAGCAGTTTTCGATGACTGATTCGATCTGAAAGCCGACCGAATGGGTAGGCGGCGGCCGCGTAGACAAGGTTCATCGCCACCAGCACCAGCGGAATCAGCGCCAGGGCCATACCACTTTGCTGGGCTCGCAACACAAGAAACGCCTCGCTGAAGCGGGCCAGCGTAAACATTGCGCCGATAGCCACCACCCACCAGTAGGCGCTGCTGAGTTGCTTGAGCTTGCTCCGGCGAAATGGGTTGCTGCGCTGGTGCGCAACTTGTGGCGGCGGTTCCCGGACGCCGAAAACCAATAGCGTGACCGATAGCACGGCGGGGATGACGGCCACCCAGAACACGGCCCGAAAGTCATTGGCCCAGAGCAGCATCAGCCCGACCGCCAGCAACGGGCCGAGCAGGGAGCCGGTGGTATCGAGCGTCTGACGCAACCCGTAGGCAGCGCCGCGGGCATGGGCGGGCGCGAGATCCGCCACCAGTGCATCACGGGGCGCGCCCCGAATGCCCTTGCCGATCCGATCGAGCAGACGGGCGCCCAGCACCACGCCGGTGACAGGGGCGAGTGCAAACAATGGCTTGCTCAATGCGCCCAGGCCGTAACCGAACACCGCCAACCCTTTGCGTTTGCCCCAGTAGTCGCTCAGGCCGCCCGAGAACACCTTGACGATGAGTGCGGTGGCTTCGGCGGCCCCATCGATCAGGCCGACCATCAGGGCGCTCGCGCCCAGCGAGCCAACCAGGAACAGCGGCAGCAGGCTGTGAATCATCTCCGACGAGATATCCATCAACATACTGACAAAACCCAGCACCCAGATGCTGGCGGGGACTTTGGACGACGAGGCTGAGCTAGGATTCATTCGCTGCCATTGAGGCTCAAAGGCTAAACGGCATCATAAACAGAAAAGCCCAACCGGAACCGATTGGGCTTGCACGGGGGCAGAAGAAATCTAAGGCGCGCTACAGCTGAAGTTTGCAGCGTCGTCGACGTCTCCGCTGCCCTTATACCGCGCAATGGCCGGATACGGGCATAGCGGTCGGGTCTGTGCCGTGCGTCCAATATCCTCCCGGGCGGCGCGGGAGCCAACGGGGGTGTTCTCGTCGTTGGTCCCATCAGGGGCAACACCGTTTTCAACCCAGTTGGCCAGCGAACTGAGCAACTCGAAAGAGCTGGCGCCACTGCCGCCGCCACAGTGATCCATCCCGGGCACCATGAACAGGCGCGCGAATGAATCGACTTTTTCGCTGCCCATCTGAGCGTTCATGCGATCCCAGCCCTGAATGGCCAGCGTGGCGGGAATCAGCGAATCGGCCCACCCGTGGTACATGATCAACTTGCCGCCGCGATCGGCAAATACCGAATAGTTGCCGTTGATGGCGTCGTAAATGGCGCCTTCTTTGCCGCGTGCGTAATCGACATCGGTATCCCAGTTGAAGTTTGAGAAATCATAGTTCGGATTCTCGAACACGGCGTAGGTCCAGTGGTTGGCCCAGCTGCCCTGAGGGGTCTCGGGTGAGGTCTTGTCGGTCGGGAAAAAGGCACCGCCAAAGGCTTCTACCGGGTAGGGCATGGCAATGGGCTCGCCGGTCGAGCGCCGTCGCCCATCAAGCGCGGCGCGCAGCGCCCCTACCTGTGGCTCGCTCAGGCAAGCCTCGTCATCCACCCCTGCTGATCCGCATTGCATGCTCGCCGGGTCGAACCCGCACTTGCGTGGATCATCGAGCACACCATCTTTCAGATGATCAATCCCTTCCTGGCCATCGCAGGCTTGCAGAACACGGTCATTGACCATAGCAAGCATTTCCCGGGATACCCCTGCACCGGGATTGGACCACTGCGCCAGCGCCGCATTGGCCTCGGCGGCGAGCGTGCCGGTCCAATCGTTGGCGGGGGCGCCGGCTACGATGCCATCGTAGTCGTCGGGGTAGCGTTGCATCTCCATGATGCCGTGGTGCCCGCTTTGCGAACAACCGTTGTAATAGGCATATTGGGGCGCAGTGCCGTAATACGCATTGGTGAGTTCTTTGCCAACCAGGGTAGCCGCATGCTGGGCGCGATAGGCAAAATCGATCTTGCGCTCCTCGACCAGAGCAAAGTCTGTTTGTTCGCGGCGATGGCCGTTGTCATGCCCGACACTGGCATAGCCCATTGCCAGATGCTGATTGACGGTGCGATAAGAGATGTAGCCGTTCGAGCCACCGGATGCCGTGCCGGCAAAGTTGCCGTTCCACGTTGCATCAACGGGGAGCCAGAGTTCAAAGCGGATGTCCGAGTTTCGGGTTGGCTTGATTGATCCGGCCACCCGGCAAAACGGTACGGTGACATCGGCCGATCCGCCGCCGCCATTGGGGCTGGTCCACGGTGCGCTTTCGCTGGCGTCGATTCTTACTGCTTCGGTAATTTCGGTATCAACCGAGCTTACGACTTGGGCGAGTAACTCACCGCACGCCTTGGGGCCAAGCGGCAAGGCGGCATTGTCATCGTTCGCAGGGTCAGTGGTGGCTGGTGCGTCGGACGACACGTTGGTGTCGCCGTTGTTCTGCGGTGCTGCATCATTGTCGCTGTCACCGCATGCGGTGAGCGCCAGAGCACCTGAAAATATCAGTAAGGCGCGCAATTGCGCCTGCTTGTTGCGGTTCACGATCTTTCTCCAGTCTTTATAGTGCCGGTTCTGTGCCGGTGTTTTATCGGGCGTTGCAGGTCTGCAGCCCATTGAATCCGCTGCGCTGGCAGCTGCTTTCAGTATGCCGTCTGCCGCCGTGCGAGAACAAGACGAGGAGGTTCATTTTCGGCCTCCGCGGCAGGCCGCTTGGCTGGCCCTGGGTATTGCTTGTCGACGGGCCATGCCTGGCCTTTGAAAAATTGTCCGAGGCCCAGTCTTCCGTTTCCGAGAAAGCCGTAGCGCGCTTTTTGCGCAGAGACGGCAGGGACACCGTAATGAACAAGCTGAGCGCAACTAACAGCAATGAGAGCTAAGACGAGGGACAACATGAGTACGAACGGCAAGCGACGGTCGCGCGTGAGCCGTGCAGCTTGATGTTGAAAATGGATAAGGCCGTATCATGATGCTGAACGTCATCAATGAATAGCAGAGGAAAGCATGACAGAGACAACCCGCAAGGTTTGCGTAGTAACCGGTTCTTCATCCGGCATTGGAGCGGCAACGGCCCGGCTTTATGCTGGTAACGGCTGGAATGTAGTGGTCAATTTCTCGCGCGATCCGGCGCCCGCCGAGGCCGTCGCCGAAGAGTGCCGGGCATTGGGCGCAGAGGTGTTGGTCATCAAGGCCGATATCTCAGACGATGCCGATTGCCGCCGGATGGCCGATGAGGTGCAGAAGACATGGGGACGGGCCGATGTGCTCGTCAACAACGCCGGCACGACGAAGTTCGTCGCATTGAAGAATCTCGATGGTCTGGATGCGCAGGATTTTCAAGACATTTATTCGGTCAATGTGATCGGTGCCTACCAGATGACGCGAGCCTTCGCGCCCATGCTCGAGAAGCAGGAAGGCGCGGGTGTCGTCAATATCTCGTCGATCGCTTCAATGATGGGGCGCGGCTCTTGTATTGCCTACATGGCTTCCAAAGGGGCGCTCAATGCGATGACGGCTGGGTTGGCGCGTGCGTTGGGCCCGGCTATCCGAGTGAACGCCATCGCACCCGGCTTCATCGAATCGCCCTGGCTTCGCAAAGGCCTTGGCGACGACCGCTATGAGGCAGCTCGCCAGGACTACATGAATACCGCGACCTTGTCGGCGGTTATTTCCCCGGAAGACGTCGCCGAAGCCGCCTGGTGGCTTGGTGTTGGTGCTCGCAAGACGACCGGCGAAGTCTTGTTGCTCGATGCGGGTCTGCGTCTGGCCTAGGGTGTCCCTGCTCTCTGGTAGTGTCGATGTCAGCGAACTCAGGTATCGTTAGACAAAAATCTGTCAGGGGGCAGCGTGAAACTATTCTTATTTGGCGCCACGCGGCGGCTTGTTGTATTGGCTTTGGGTTTCCTGCTGGCAGCCTGTAGTTCCACATACTCGGTCGATCGTTTACTTACCGACGAAACATCTCAGCCGGTGCTTGGTAAGCAGATTGCCGGACTCCTTATCGAGGAGAACGGCCGTTATGCAATGTCCAAGGATGGCGAGGTCCGAATAATCGAGCTGGTCTTTCGCAACGGCCGCTATGAATCGGCTGACCCGGCAGGACCTGGCTTTGCGGCGGTGTCTTTTCATCCGGTGGCCGGATCCCCGGATCTGCACCTGGTTGAACTGCACGCCGAATCCAAGCCGCGCAAGACCTACGGCATCGGCAGGCAGTTCGGTGCGCGCTACCTGTTCGACGATTTCGTCATCGACAAACCGACGCAAGCGGTGGTCAAGGCCAACGATCTTGCGGTAAAGATAGTCAGCGGTAGTGCTGTTGTTAAAACGCGTGCAGCCTTGCTTGATCTGACCCGCTTGTATACGCAGATCCATGCGAAATCCCTGAGCAAGCCGACCGGCTTCGATGGCTCGGTACGTCTGGCCGCCACGCCGGCCGAGCGCAAGGAATTGGCGCTGATCTCAGCGCAGCTGTCCTGTCTCGCCCGGGCCGGTCATCCCCATGACCCCGCGGTGCAGAAGCTGGGCGGCAAGTTCTCGCGGGGCGTGCCCATGGGCAAGATCGACGTGGCGAAAGCCGGGCCGATATGCGAACAGGCGGTTGCGCTCGGCGGTGATCTGTCGGTGCGGTATACGGCCTTGCGGGTGGCGTTTCAGAACAAGCGCTACAAGGAGGTTGTGCCCGAGCTGGACAAGTTGATCGCGCAGAACTTTGTGTTGGCCGCGGTGATGAAAGCAGACCTTCTCGGGGCCGGCGTACTGGGCAAGAAGGACCCGGAGGCCGGCCGTGCCTTGTTGCGCAGCTTTGCGCAGAATGGGTCAACGGTTGCCAAATACTATCTCGGCTACTCGTATGCGCTCAGTCGCAACGGTCCCCTCGACTATGCCGAAGCGCGCGCGCAGATGGAATCCTTGCTGGCCCGTGAGACCTTTGCGCCGGCCCAAGTGTTTCTGGGCGATTTGTACTTGAAGGGCCTGGGGGGCGACACCGACCTTGCCGGTGCGCGCGGGCTTTATTCGCAAGCGGCCGAGGCGGGTGACGCGGGCGGTCAGTTTGCGCTGGCTAAAGTTTATTACTTTGGTTCCGGCGTCAAAAAGGATCACAAACTCGCCTTCGACTGGTTCAGCAAGGCCGCTGCGCAGGATGTCAACGGTGCCCGCTATATCGCTGGTTTCATGCTTGCGCGCGGCCAGGGCGTCAAGAAGAATGAAAGTCGGGCGCGCACCATGCTCAAGCCTGCGGCTGAAGGCGGATACAACGCTGCGCGAACTGAATATGGCCGTCTGCTGTATCTGGGCCTGGGGGGCAAGGCAAACGTCAAACTTGGTCGGCAGTATCTGCAGCTCGCCGCGGATAGCGGCAGCAAGACTGCGGCTGAATATCTGAAGCAAAAGCCCGCAACCGAGGAAGCCTCCAAAGCCAAGTCCAGCACGAAATCGGGAAGTGCTGCTGGCAAGCCAACGGCCCGAACCGCGGCCGATTTCAAGAACGTGCCGGCGGCGCGAAAGCCGGAGCTCGATGCCTTGCTGGCAAAAAAGAAGTCTTTTCAGTTGACCGCACAGAATCTCGCCTTTTTTGGCGGACTCGGATCGGGAATGCTGCGCCAATGTGGTGCGCCGTCCAAAGCCAGCGCCAAGTTGGCGATGCAAAAGTTTGTGCTGACCTCAGCCAACGGTTCGATGCTCGGCACCATGTATTCGGATAAGAACATGAGCAAGGCCTGGGCCAGCGCCGCCCAGCAACAGACCTTGTTTTCGACAGGGGCGAGCGTTGGCGAGCAGATTCCCTGTTCGCAGGCCGAGCGTGCATCGACCGGTATCTTGCAAGCCTTGCAGGCTTCGTCGCGCGGCGCCGATGGCGGCTTGTCGACCTTCGTCAAGAGCTGTCAAAGTTCCTTTGATCAGCGGCGCTGTCAGTGTCTGGGTGATACCGGCAGAACCGTCATGCCGGATATTCACAAAAGAGTTTACAACCGGCGCATCATCAAGAGCATCATTGATCGCAATCCGTTCATCGGCTTGCAGATCGCCATGACTTGTCAGATCGGCAACTACTAGCCAGTGCGCATCTCGTGCGCCCTCGGCCGAGGCAGGCAATGAAGACCATCGCGGGTGTGCAAGTGCAGGTAGACGGCCAGGGTGAAGACCTGATCATCATGGTGCATGGCTGGCCTGACTCGCTTGAGTTGTGGGATGCGCAGGTACAGGCGCTGCAATCGCATTACCGGTGCGCGCGCTTCACGTTGCCTGGCTACGCTGCCGGTGATGAGCGGCGCGCCTACCGGCTCGACGAAATTGTCACCATCATCGATGAGGTGGCCAACGCGCTGAGTCCGGCCCGGCCGGTCATTCTGTTGTTGCACGACTGGGGTTGCTTTTTCGGCTACCGGTACGCTGCGCTCCACCCCGAGCGGGTCGCGAAAATTATCGGCCTGGACATCGGCGATGCCGGTTCGGCGGCGCACAGGAAGGCACTCACGCCCAAAGCGAAAATGATGGCCGCGGGCTATCAGATCTGGCTGGCAGCAGCCTGGCGCATCGGCGGAGCCCTCGGCGACCGGATGACACGCTACATGGCCGCCAAAATGCGTGTCCCTGTTGAAGCGTCGCAACTCGGGGCGCATCTGAACTATCCGTACTACATCCGCTGGACCGGCTCTCATGGTTCGTACCGCGATGTGCGTCCGTTTGAGCCCGCCGGGCCAATGCTCTTTGTTTACGGCCGCAAGAAGCTGTTCATGTTTCATTCGCAGCCGTGGGTGGACGCGCTGAATGCACGGCCCGGTTCGCGCGCCATCGGGATGGACACCGGTCACTGGATGATGCGGTCAAAGCCTGACCAACTCAACGAACATATCCTGTCATGGCTTTTCGGCGAGCAGCCCGATGCAATGCTGTCCGAAGCGCCTCCCGTCGCTTGATTCCGGCAGCGTCAAAAGGGACGGGCATCTCTTTGCACAGAAGTGCTCAGCGCGGATTCCGCTGAGCAAAAGTGCTGCAACTGAGTGACAGTTTGACAATCGCTTCAGTCAGTGGCGCGATTCGCCCATGCGGATGGGCGGCCACAAAGCGAATGCGGGGCAGTGCGGGGCGCACTTTCACGTGGCGCAGGCGGCCTTGTTTGATGGCCTCTTTGTAGTAGAAGAGCGGCAGGAAAGTAGAGCCCAGATCAGCTTCGGCCAGCTTTGAGGCGGCTTCCATACTGCTTGAGGTCAACGATCGTTCCAGCGTGGCGCCGCCCGCTTCAAACCAGGATTGCAGAATCCCGTGCAGCACCGATCCCTGGCCGTGGGTGATGACTGGTGCGCTGAGAATCTGTTCACGTCCGAGAATTCCTTTGGGCAATTGCAGATTGGGGCCAGCCATGAAGCCAAACTCCACTGCACCCAGCTGCTGCGTCTTGATACCAGGCACGACGGTATCAGCCAGCGGCATCAGCACGACGTCGAGATCGCCGCTGTGCAGTTGATTGAGCAACTCTCCGCCCAGACCAACCTGAAGCTCGACGCCAACCCGCGGGTACGTGGTCTTGATCGCCCGAAACAGATCCGGCAACCAGGTCAAGGCAACTAGTTCGGCCGCACCAATGCGCAAGGTGCCGCTGACCGTGTTCGGGTTGCCCACGTGATCTTTCACTTCGGCGTGCAGATGCAAAAGTTCATCCGCATAGCGAAGCAAGTCCCGACCCTTGGGGGTCAGGCGCACCGAGCGGCGCGATCGCTCGAACAGCTGAATGCCAAGTTCTTTCTCCAGTTCGGCCAGACGGGTGGAAACAGTTGACTGCGTGGCGTTGACCTTTTGCGCGGCAAGGCTGAACGACTGCAAGCGGGCAATCCAGAGAAAAGACTCGAGTTGCTGGAAGTTCATATCGGATTTTTCAATGCAAAACATCGGAATTGATCATTATCGCAGATGAAAATGTTTTGCTAGCCTGCGTTGGACCCAGTTTGATAATGACTCTGACCAGGTGGAATCCGTATGAATTCAGATACCCGTGTTGCAGGTGAGCAGCCGTTTGTGCCGGCTGATGATTTTCTTGAATGCCGGAGCGAAGCGAAGAGTTTTGCCGTGCTCTGGATGGTGCAAAGTGTGTTCATGATCGGTGCGTTTCTGCTGTTGGGCTATAACCGAACGGAAGACCCATTTGGCTTTGCCTGGGGAATGCCGGCCTGGTTTCTCGTTGGGGTGCTGGGCAGTGCCGTGTTCTTTCTGCTCGTCAGCGCGGTGATGGCAATGCGCATGAAAGAGGTGCAGCTATGAACGCGGAATCTCTGAACTGGATGTTGATCATTCCTTTTGCCGGCTATATTGGCTTGACGCTTGTGGTGGCCTTGTTCGCACGTAAAGCCATGAACACGTCGGTCAAATCGGGCAAGGGCTTCATGGCCGAGTACTACCTCGGCGGCCGTTCCATGGGGCCATGGGTGCTGGCCTTTACCTTTCTGGCAACTTTCGCCTCGGCCGGTACGTTTATCGGTTATCCCGGTCTGGCTTATCGCAATGGGCTGACGGTTGTGATGACCGGTATCAGCCAGATCACGATTGCTTATCTGGCCTTTGCCGTGATCGGCAAGCGGATGTGCATTCTCGGGCACCGAACCGGTGCGTTGACCTTCACCGAAGTGATGCGCATGCGCTTCAATCATCCCTTGCTGGTTATCGGCCTTACAGTCGCCATCATCTTGTTCTTTGGCGCGTTCATGGTGGCGCAGTTTGCCGGTGCCGCGCGCATTTTGCAGAGTATTGCCGGCGTGCCATATACGACGGGCATTTTGCTGTTTGCCGGTACGGTGGCCACAACTGTGGTGGTGGGCGGTTTTCGGGCGGTGGCCTGGACCGATACCTTGCAAGGCGTAGTGATGATTGCCGGCATTCTGATTGTCATTCCGGCGTTCTTTGTGCTGGCCGGCG
>CAXBNM010000089.1:0-14879 GCA_963976885.1 uncultured Burkholderiaceae bacterium | reverse complement strand
GGTCAATGAAAAATCACAAGTTGACGGTATTCCTGCCCTCATTCGTCGCGCTCGGTGGCCTTGGTTTGTTGTTGTTCATGCCTCGGCCCGACGGCGTCTCGGCGATTGCCTTTGGACGTTCGACGCTGTCGCTGATCATCGCCATTTGGCTTATCTCGGCATTCTGTCGCTTGCCCTTGCGTCAGATCATGACCATGAGTATTGCGGCCAGCTTGTTCAACCTGGCCGGCTTGCAACAAGTCGGCGTGTCGCACCTGCCTTTTTTTGCACTCGACCTGCTGATTGCCAATTTCACGGTCTGGGCCCTGACCATACAGATTGAAAAACGCGAGCGCCTGCTGTGGTTTCAGTCGAGCAAGACCCAACGCGCCCTCAAACGGGCCGAGCGCAACATCAACCAGGCGACCGTCATCAACCGGGTGCAGAACCGACTCATGCAGAGCATCGGCCACGACATTCGCCAGCCCCTGTCCAGCAGCAGCATTTATCTGAGCCTGGTGTCCAGCGCCGCCAGGCAGTCGGCCGATCAGGTGGTGGCCGCCAACATCGAGCGGCTGGCCGGCTGCCTGCGGGCGGTTGAAAGTACGCTGAACCGCATGCTTGACGCGGATGTTGAACA
The DNA here is from genome assembly GCA_963976885.1 of uncultured Burkholderiaceae bacterium. Lineage (GTDB taxonomy): Bacteria > Pseudomonadota > Gammaproteobacteria > Burkholderiales > Burkholderiaceae_E > JAUIAI01. The sequence goes on along the minus strand of CAXBNM010000089.1, from coordinate 14,260 downwards.
TATGATCGAAGCGGACTTGACCACCAACCGCGCCGACCTGAGCGGCATCTTCAACGATTTGCACCATGTGTTTGAACCGCAAGCGGCACGACTGGGCATCGATTTGCGCTTTACGGCCCTGACCACCCGCCCCCACCTGGCTCGCACCAACGAGTCGGCGTTGCTGGAAATTCTGAACAACGTCATTTCGAATGCGCTCAAGTACTCAGCAGTTCGCCAGAACGGTGGTGGCCGCGTCCTGGTTGGCGTCGTCACCACCTGCGATGCGGTGCGCATCGACGTCCTGGACAACGGCATCGGTATCGAACCGAGCCTGCACAAACGCATTTTCGAAGAAGGCTACCGCACGCCCGATGCTGTCGACAAACAAGACGGTGCCGGGCTCGGTCTGGCCATTGTGGAATCGATGGTGCAACGCCTGCCCGATCATCGACTGCGCTTGCGCTCACAACCGGGTGAGGGAACCCGGATCCGGCTCTATCTGCCGCTGGCTTGAAGGACTACTCGTCGGTATCCATATGGCCACCGCCGGCGTAGTTCTCGAAGCGCGTGTACTGACCGATGAAGGTCAGCCGCACCGAGCCGATGGGGCCGTTCCGCTGCTTGCCGATAATGATTTCGGCCGTGCCCTTGTCGGGCGTATCCGGGTTATAGACTTCGTCCCGGTAGATGAACAGAATGACGTCAGCATCTTGCTCGATGGCGCCCGATTCACGCAAATCGGACATCACCGGACGCTTGTTGGGTCGTTGCTCAAGTGAGCGGTTCAGCTGCGAGAGCGCAATCACCGGGCACTTGAGTTCTTTGGCCAGGCCTTTGAGCGAGCGCGAAATTTCGGAAATTTCGGTGGCGCGGTTTTCGCTGCCACCGCCCGAGCCGGACATCAGCTGGATATAGTCGATGACGATCAGACCAAGCTGGCCGCATTCCCGGGCCAGCCGCCGCGCCCGCGAGCGCAATTCCATCGGATTGAGCGCCGGCGTCTCGTCAATGAACATCTGCGCATCCTGCATCTTGGTGATGGCAGTGGTGAGCCGGCCCCAGTCGTCGTCATTGAGCCGACCGGTACGCAAGCGCTGCTGATCGAGGCGGCCGATGGAGCACAGCGAGCGCTGGGCCAGCTGCGCGGCGCCCATTTCCATCGAGAACACGGCCACCGGCAATTGCTGCTCGACCGCGACGTTCTCGGCAATATTAAGTGAAAACGCGGTTTTACCCATCGACGGACGACCGGCTACGATGATCAGATCGCCCGGCTGCAGACCCGAGGTCTTTTCATCAAGATCGGCAAAGTTGGTCGCCACGCCGGTGATGTCGCTGGGATTGTCGCGGCTGTACAGCTCGTCAATCCGATCAACAACCTGCGAAAGCACGGTATTGAGGGCCTGAAACCCGTCGCGGCGACGGTTGCGCTGCTCGGCAATCGAAAGCATTTTCGCTTCCGCTTCATCGAGCAATTGCGCCGTTTCACGGCCCTTGGTTTCAAAGGCTGAGCCGGCGATTTCGTCGGCAGTACTGATCAGTTGCCGCAGAATTGCCCGGTCGCGGACAATTTCGGCATAGCGTCGCGCATTGGCGGCGGACGGGGTTTCGAGGGCCAGCGAATTCAGATAGGCCATCCCGCCAGGCAATTCACCGGACTGGCCATCCGAGGCCAGCGCCTCAAAGACGGTTACCACGTCAGCCGGTTGGTTGCGATCGATCAGACGGCTGATCTGGGTCCAGATCAGCCGGTGATCAAACCGATAGAAATCATCGGCAGAGAGCACGTCGGAGACGCGCTCGAACACCATATTGTCGAGCAGCAGGCCGCCCAGCACTGCCTGTTCCGCCTCGATGGAATGCGGCGGAACCTTCAGTGCCGCGACTTCCCGATCTACGGGAAAAGGCGGCTCCTGTTCATCCATAGGGGGTGTCAGTCAGTCTCGCCCAATACGGACACGTTGACTTCGACCGTCACGTCGCTGTGCAGCGACACTTCGATCTTGTAGTCGCCAACCGACTTCATCGGGCCGTCAGGCATCCGGATCATCGAGCGATCGATGTCATGGCCTTGTGCCTTGAGCGCGTCAGACACGCTGAAGTTGGTTACTGAGCCGAACAGACGGCCATCAACGCCGGCCTTTTCGGTCATTTGCAAGGTCAGGCCTTCGATCTTGGCGGCCGCTGCCTGGGCCAGTGCCAGCTTGTCAGCTTGCAGCTTTTCCAGTTCGGCGCGACGCGATTCGAAATCAACCAGCGCTTGCTTGGTGGCACGACGTGCCTTGCCTTGCGGGATCAGGTAGTTACGGGCAAACCCGTCACGCACCTTGACGACTTCACCGAGCTGGCCGAGGTTGACCACTTTCTCAAGGAGAATGATTTGCATGGTGGAACTCCTTAGTGGTTATCGGTGAACGGCAGCAGGGCCAGGAAACGGGCCCGCTTGACGGCGGTGGAAAGCTGACGCTGATACTTGGCGGACGTGCCGGTCAGACGAGCAGGAATGAGTTTGCCGGTATCGCTGATGAAGTCTTTGAGCAGATCGACGTCTTTGTGGTCGATCCATTCGATTTTCTCAGCCGTGAAGCGGCAGAATTTCTTGCGCTTGAACAATGCGCTCTGAGCAGGGCGACGGGGACGACGATCCTTGCTGTTGCGACGGGTTGCCATGTTGATAGTCCTTGTTTACGTATCTGGTTGATCTGGTTCGCGACGAAACTGCGTCACGTGAAGCTGTAAAGCACCGCTCGGTTTGCCATCCTTGAACATCCGCCGGGGGCAGAGAAATCCACGGATCTGCAAGCGCGAGCCCAACGGCTCGGCGACGATCTGCTCGGCCATCGCGCCGCTGAAACGAGCACTCATCACCAGGTGTACGACCCGGGATGAACCCATTTCGGGCTGCGTCGATTCATGCTCGACCAGGGTTTGGCAAATGGCCACCCCGGCCGGTGAATAACGCAGCGCGTCGCGCTGCAGCAGGCTTGCGGTCAGGTCAAGCTGGTTGACACCTGCCAAAGCCGGCTCCGCCGTCGATGCGTCGACAGGTCCGATTAGGCGCTTGCCGGCGTCGCAGCAGCAGCGGCAGGGGCTGCGGCAGGCGTCGCTGCGGGGGTCGATTCAGTGCTGCCCTTGCGAGCCTCTTCTTTCTGAATCTGCTTCCACATGGGCGACGCACCGGTGTGCGCTTTCTTCATCACAATGGTCAGGTGACGCAGCACAGCATCGTTGAATTTGAAGGCGTGCTCGATTTCAGCAAGCGTAGCCGGCGTGCACTCGACGTTCATCAGCACGTAGTGAGCCTTGGCAACTTTCTGAATTTGGTAGGCCAACTGGCGGCGACCCCAGTCTTCAACCCGGTGGATCTTGCCTTCCTGGGTTTCAACGAGCGCTTTGTAGCGGTCGATCATCGCGGGCACTTGCTCGGACTGATCGGGGTGAACAATAAAAACGATTTCGTAATGACGCATGGGAACTCCATGATTCGGTCCGGTCAGACCATTCAGCATGTCGGTACCGGCGCCGACACCGCCCGCCTGGGCAATGTCTGCATCGATGCAGACAGACTGGTAACGATATTGGCGCGCCCTGATTGTTGCCCGGGGGCAAAATGACAACGCCAACAATGGTTTAACCGATCCTTGTGGACAAAGGCCACCAGCAGCGCGTCACACCACCAGGCAGCAAGGAACCAGTAAGTATACATCGGGTTTCGCACGACAAGCCAGCCTATGCGGACCGGCATCGCCGTAGAATCGCAGGTTCCTGTCGCGCCAGCGACCCGAAACCAACATTTCCCCTCGATGATTGCACTGATTCTGAAGTCTGTCCTGCTGCTGGCGCTGGCCATTGGCCTTGCCATTGCCGGCGCCCTGCACTTTCAGGCCGGCTGGCCCTGGCTGCTCGCCCTGCCCGTCGGCCTGCTTGCTCCCTCCGCCAGCCATGCTGCCCTGCTCGCCCTTGAGTTTGCCCTGACCCTCTGGCTGGGCCGCCACGCGCAACTGCCGGCCGATGCCAGACGGTACGAACTGGGTGGCGCGTTCCGGGCCTGGCTGACCGAAATTCCAGTGGCGATCCGGGTGTTTTGCTGGCGGATGCCGTTTTTCGGCGCCCGCAAGCTGGTCTCGGGCAACGACCCGGACCGTATCCCGGTGTTGCTGGTGCACGGCTACTTCTGCAATCAGGCGATGTTTGCGCCCCTGGCCCAGCATCTGGCCGATGCCGGCCACCGGGTTGAATCCTTGAATCTGGAACCGGTTTTCGGCTCGATTGAAGCGTATCCGGCGCTTATTGACAGCGCGATTCGCGACGCACTGGAAGGCACAAGCCATCGCAAGATTGCGCTCATCGGCCACAGCATGGGCGGCATTGCCATCCGCGCCTATCTGCGCCGCTACGGTCTGGATCAGGTCGGACCGGTAATTACGCTGGGTTCGCCGCACCAAGGCACGGCGCTGGCCCGGGTCGGTCATACCGAAATCGTCCGCCAACTCAGTCCCGGCAACCCCTGGCTGCTGCAACTTGAGGCCGATGAAGACCCGACCATGTATCGACGCTTTACCGTGGTGTTGAGCGAGCACGACAACATTGTGACGCCGCAGCGCTCGCAGACCCTGCCTGGCGCCCGCACCGTGGCCTTTACGGGCCTGGGCCATGTCGATCTGGCCTGCCACCCCGCCGTCTGGTCGGTGATTGAAGACGGGCTTGGTGAAACCCGTTTGCCGGCCGAACCGCTGACGCCTTGGCAATCAGCCGACGGGCTTGCGTAACACCGCCGAGACGAGATGCGAACGCCCCACATGGGCTGAACCTTCGACAATGTCGATGTCGACGTTACGCCCGGCCAGGGTTGCCCAATCCGGAAAAGAGGTGCTCAGCAGCGCCAGCGAATAAAGGTTTTCGGCAATGCCGGGCCCGCCCGTGCGATAACGCATCTGGCGGATGCCATAGCCTTCGATGATCAGTATTCCGCCCGGGCGCAAGGCACGGCCAATGGCCCGGAACAGACGGGTACGCAGCGGCGGGTCGGCAAACTGAATGAAGATGGCAGCCACCGCATCGAGAGACTCGGCACCGTCGGCTTGCTCGATCTGCGCGATCCAGTCGTCGGCATTGCCGACGCTGGCCTGCACTTGCACGCCGCGCGCCGCCGCCAATGCAGCCAGCTTGTCGATGGCCACCTCGGAAATATCGAAGGCGCTTACAGAATGGCCCTGCGCGGCCAGCCAGGTGCTGTTACGCCCCTCACCGTCGGCCAGACAACAAACCTTGGCGGCAGGCGGCAAATGCCCGGCCTGAGCCTGCAGCCAGGCATTAGGTTCTTCGCCAAACAACAAACCCGCGGCGCTCCGGTAGCGCGCATTCCATCTTTCACCGGCGTCTTTGAATCCCATCGGCGAATAATGCCACTGTCAGGAAAATTCGCGTAGTGATGTGTCGCTCAGTGCGTAAAGCCTACGGGGCGATTGAACTTCACGTCCGATTTGACCGCATGTTCTTTCTCGAGTTGCTCAAGAAAGGCTTGCGGGTCAGGCGTTTCGTTCAGCAACACGTACTGCTTCTTGACGGCGGCAAAGTCGCCCGGTGCCAGCAGTTCGAGGCGGCGCAGCCGTTTACGACAGTCGTCATCAAAGGCGCTCGAGTCACCATCGAGCACTTCGTTGGTGAACATCCGTTCGCGCTGCTCGGTATCGAGCGGCAGGAATTTCAGCTTGAACGCGAAACGGCGCAACGCGGCCTCATCGATCCGGTCGAACAGATTGGTCGTACAGATGAAGATACCGTCGAAACGCTCCATGCCTTGCAGCATTTCATTGACTTCGCTCACCTCGTAACTGCGTACCGCCATTTGCCGGTTCTGCAGAAAACTGTCGGCCTCGTCGAGCAACAACACGGCACCCTCTCGCTGAGCATCATTGAACATCTCAGCCATCTGTTGCTCGGTCTCGCCGACATACTTGCTCATCAGATCGGAGGCGCGCCGAATCATCAGCGGCCGCTCGATGGCATTGGCGATGTGCTCGGCCAGCGCCGTTTTACCGGTACCGGGCAGCCCGTAAAAACACAAGGTGGCACGGGGCCGCTCGGCCAGGGCCTCGATGATGCGCGGCACCGGATGACGGGACTCGACATTGAGCAGCGACAAATCGTACTGCGTGACATTGACCCGGAACTCGTTCTGATCGCCGTTGTTGCCCAGCGCCTTGTCGGCATGCAGCAACTGGCGCTCGATCAGCGCTTCGATCGGATCGTCCAGCGCCCCGTGGGTGAGGCGGGCAAACCGACTGGCCGACTGAATCTGCGCTGGCGTAATGCTTTTGCGCGCCGCAATCCTGGTCACGAACTCGTCGCTGACGCCAAGTCCGGCCAGATGCTTGCGGGCAATGTTCTCCCGTACCCGTTGCGGCGGATTGGACAATTCGAGGTGAAATTGAAAGCGCCGCCGATAAGCGGGGTCGATCTGGTTGATCGCATTGGAAATCCAGATCACCGGCACCGGGTTCTGCTCAAGCGTCTGATTGACCCAGGCCTTGCCATTGACCGAACGGCTGCGCGGTTCATCGACGGCAAAAAGCCCAGCCGGATCACCCGTCATGGGTGGAAAGACATCTTCGACTTCGTCGAACAGAATCGCCGCCTGCGGCCGGCCTTTCAAAAACGCCTGCGAGACCTGTAAGGAGCGATAACGCTCCTTGCCCGACAGACTGTTGCTCTCCTTGTCCAGGCAATCGACCTCGTACAGTTCGAGCCCTGCATGTTGGGCAATCAATTTGGCGAATTCGGTTTTACCGGTGCCAGGCGGCCCGTAAATAAGTACATTCACGCCACGCTCTTGCTGCCGACCGGCGGTACCGAGCAAGGCCGACAGATAGCGCGCATCTTCCTCGACGTGCGGGAAGTCAGGCATGGTCAGATCACTGTGTCCGGCCGGCCGTGTGAAGGCCGCCATCATTGAAGACTCGGTGCGATATTCGGCCGTCAACACGGTGAGCAGCTTTTCGGACACCCGCATCAAATCGCCCAGATCAGTGATTGAGTGCTCGGCAATCGGCGTTTCGATCAGGCCGAGCGACTCGAGCCGGCCACCGGCCTTCAGTGCGGTGGCCACATCGGAAACGGTCAGCCCAAGCACTTGCGCAAACATTGTGTAAGCCTCTTGCGCGCTTGAGGCCTTGCAGTCGACCAGCACCGGGCGCAGATCGCGCTGATATTTGCACAGCGACGCATGCAACAACACCGAACGCTCGACATGGTTGAGCCCCAGCACATTGGCCAGCATGTCGATGTTGTCGACCAGCTGAATGCGGGTTTTTGCCAGGCGTGCCTCGCTGCTGGCAATCGTGGCCTGAAACACGCTGAGCAATTCCTTGGCGTGCAGCTTCACCCATTCGTCGATGTAGTAATAGAAGGTGCCGTCGTCGTACAGACCATTCCAGACACCGTGACGGGCCATCAGTTCGTCATTGCTCAGCTTGCTGACATCGGTCCAGGCCGGCGCATCGACACAGCGGCGCACCAGATAGTCTTTGAGTTTGGCAAATACCGGCTCGGGCCAAACCATGAAACGTCCGGCCAGGGTCACGATATTGTTGATATCACGGCGCAGGTTGAACTTCGGCCCTAATGCCAGCACGGTGCGCAACGCAAAACTGACGCACATGACATCCAGCGGTGCACCAAACTCGTGATCGGTGGAGACGAGATAACGTTCACCATTGGGGCCCCGGCCAATCGCCGGACCGAGCGAAAGCTCATCCGGTTCTTCGGCACGATTCGGCTCGGCCTTCACAACGACATCACGCTTGTTATTGCTCATGTCTTATCCCTGCTCCTGTGGCCACCAGATGGACTCAACGGAAAACCGCTCAAGTGGGCCGACAGCATGCGGTAGGTGAATTTTCTGCATCCCAGTATCGCAGAACCCAAATGTTCCCGGTGGCGGGTAAAGGGGGAAATGAATCCAAAACCAACAAAGCACGGTGTAAATTTGTGATGAAATTTGACGTATACTGTATACAAAGATTGGCTTCGACCACTGGTCTGCGGATATCGACCGCTCGCCCTTGAAGGCGAAAAACGCCCACTTTCAGGAGTTCGGGATCGCATGCGTGCCATTAGCAGCAAACCGGATCTGGTTGTTCAGGTCCAGCAAGCCCTGATCGACGCCATAGCGTCGGGCGAACTTATTGCCGGTGAACGGCTGACTCAGGAAGAACTTGCGCTCAGGCTTGGCGTCTCGCGCCAACCCGTGCTGCAAGCATTGGTATTGCTGCGCGACCAGGGCTTGATTGTCGACGCGCCCAATCGGCGCGGCCTGTTGGTCGCCCCGCTCGATACGCGTTTCATCACCGATCTGTACGAGTTACGCACTGCCCTGGACGGCGCGGCCGCCGCCGCCGCGGCCCGTCATGCCAGCACCATCGACCATGAGCGCGGCCGCAAGCTGCTGCGTCAGGGACGGGACGCACTGGCCCAGAACAACTTGCGCCTGCTGGTTCAGGCCGACCACGCATTTCACCAGTTCATTTACGAAGCCAGCGGCAATGCGCTGCTGCTCGACGCAGCCACCCGCCACTGGCATCACACGCGCCGCACCATGGCCGCCCATCTGAGTCAGGTCGAACGACTTGAAAGCGTATGGGCCGAGCACGAAGCCATTCTGGAAGCCGTGCTGGCCGGCTCGGTACGCCAGGCCGACAAGCTTTCGCGCCGCCATGCCGAGCGTTCGCTCAAACTCATTCTCAGTCAGTTTCGTAGCACCGACGAGGATCCGCCTGCCCTGGCGGCCTGAATTCATTTACAGCACAGACAAGCAACAAGGAGACATCATGCAACTTACCCCCCAACAAAAGGAGCAGTTCGAACGGGACGGCTACCTGTTTTTTCCGAGTTTGTTTTCGCCCGAGGAAATTGAGGTCATTCGTGCTCAGGTACCGGTGATCTACCAGGAAGATCGCCCGGAAATCGTTCGCGAAAAGGACGGCAAAACACCACGCACGGGGTTTGCCGCGCACACCTTCAATGACGCCTTCGCCAAACTCGGCCGGCATCCGCGCATGGTACAGCCGGTGCGCGATCTGCTCGGTGAAGATGTCTACATGCATCAGTACAAGGTCAACGGCAAGCAAGCCTTTGACGGCGATGTCTGGCAGTGGCATCAGGACTTTGGCACCTGGCATCGCGACGACGGCATGCCCGAACCGCGCGCCATGAATGTGTCGGTGTTTCTTGATGAGGTGAACGAGTTCAACGGGCCGCTGTATTTCATTCCCGGCTCGCACCGCGAAGGCGTGGTCGAGGCCGGCCATGACCTGACCACCACCAGTTACCCGCTCTGGACGCTCGACAACGCCAAGGTCACCGAACTGGTTGATCGCGGCGGCATCGTTGCGCCCAAGGGACCAGCGGGTTCGATGCTGTTGTTTCACAGTTGCCTGGTGCATGGCTCGCCGCCCAACATGACGCCCTGGAACCGGGTCATCATTTATCTGAGCCTGTGCGCACTCAAAAATCACATCACCCTGCATAACCGCCCCGACTACATCGCCCATCGCGACTTCACGCCGATTCAAACGCTCGGTGACGACTGCTTGCTGCGTGACGATGTCCACGGTCTGCCCTGGCCCACCGAAAAGGTGGCCGCATGAATCTGTTCAATCTACTCAAAGCCCGGCAGGAACAAGGTCGGCCATTGCGCGTTGGCCTGATCGGCGCCGGCAAATTTGGCGCGATGTATTTGTCGCAGGTAGCGCGCACACCGGGCATGCACATGGTCGGCATTGCCGATCTGGCGCCCGAGCGGGCCCGCGCTACCCTGGCGCGCGTGGGCTGGAGCCCCGAGCGTTACGGCGCCACCAGTCTTGAACAAGCCCACAAGAGCGGCACCACGGCGCTTGTTGAAGACGCCATGGACTTGATCAGCTTCGATGGCATTGACATCATCATCGATGCAACCGGCCACCCGGCTGCGGGCATCGTCCATGTACTGGCCTGCTGTGACACCGGCAAACACATCATCATGGTCAATGTCGAGGCCGATGCGCTGGCCGGACCATTGCTGGCGCAGCGCGCCCGCGAAGCAGGCATTGTCTATTCCCTCGCCTATGGCGACCAGCCCGCTCTCATCTGCGAACAGGTCGACTGGGCGCGCGCCGCCGGCTTTGAAGTGATTGCGGCCGGCAAAGGCACCAAGTATCTGCCGAGCTATCACCAGTCCACGCCCGATGATGTCTGGACCCACTACGGCTTGAGCGCCGAAGATGCCGCCGCCGGCGGCATGAATCCGCAGATGTTCAACTCGTTTCTGGACGGCACCAAATCGGCAATCGAAATGGCGGCGGTCGCCAACGCCACCGGCCTGGCGGCACCGGTTGACGGCCTGGCCTTCCCACCTTGCGGCGTCGACGATCTGGCCGAGCGGCTCAAACCGGTCACCGATGGCGGCATGCTGGCCACGCGCGGTCAGGTCGAAGTGGTTTCCAGTCTTGAGCGCGACGGCCGTCCGGTTTTCCGCGATCTGCGTTGGGGGGTCTATGTGACCTTCGCGGCCGACACCGATTATGTACAGCGCTGCTTTCGCGAATACGGACTGTTGACCGACAGCACGGGCAACTACACGGCCATGTACAAGCCTTATCACCTGATCGGCCTGGAACTGGGCATCTCGGTCGCGTCCGTTGGCTTGCGCGGCGAAGCAACCGGCCAGCCATTGAGCTGGCAAGCCGATGTAGTAGCTACCGCCAAGCGCGATCTGGCCGCCGGCGAGGTGCTCGATGGCGAGGGCGGCCATCGAGTCTATGGCCGGCTGATGCCGGCAAACCGATCCTTGCAAGTGGGCGGCTTCCCGCTCGGCCTGGCCAATGGCGTCAAGCTGACCCGCGCCGTGCCAGCGGGTCAGGCGGTCACCTGGGATGCCGTTGAAATAGACACGACCGATGCGGCAGTGGCCTTGCGCCTGGAAATGCAGGAACTGTTCGGCAAGTCCTGAGGCACCAGTTCGAGGGGGTTGCCGTTTACCCGTACCATTGGGTTTACGGCAACCAACCCTGAACCGAACCTATGCCATCCGTCTTGTTACAGGGCTTCATTGCGCCCTCTTACGTCGACACGCTGCGCCCGCTGCTACCGGCCGACTGGTCCATTCTGAGCTGGGATTCGCGCACCGAAGACAAAGCCGCGTTTGCACTGCTGGCCGAGCAGGCCGATGCCATCGTTGGCGGCAACATTCCCGGTCCGGCCTGGCCGGCGACGCCGAAACTCAAAATTTTTCAGATTCCCTGGACGGGCTACAACTTCACCGATCCGACCCGCATGCCGGCCGGTGTCCCGGTCTGCAACTGCTTCGAGCATGAAACAACCATTGCCGAATATGTGTTGCTCGGCATGCTGGAGTGGCAGATTGGCATGCGCCACATGGATGCGCGTTTTCGTGCCAGCGGCTGGGGCGGCTCGATGCCAGGCAACGGGCGGCGCCACGGCGAGGTCAAGGGCAAGACGGTCGGCATTATCGGCTACGGTCACATCGGCGAAGAAGTCGCCCGGCGCGCCAACGCTTTCGGGATGAATGTCATCGGCATCCGGCGCAGCGTCAAACCAACGCCGCCCGAATTGCAATGGCTCGGCACTACCGAGGCTCTCGACGATTTGCTCGCGCAGAGCGACTTCATCGTGCTGGCCTGCGATCTCAATGACGACACCCGCGATCTGATCAACGCCGAACGTCTGGCCAAGATGAAACCGGAGGCGGTAATCATCAACGTGGCCCGCGGCGAAGTGATCGACGAGGCAGCGTTGTACGAGGCATTGAAGAACAAGCGCATCGGCGGCGCGATCATCGACACCTGGTACAACTACAACGCGATAGGCAAGCCCGAAGTCTGGCCGTGCAACCAAGACTTCCAGTCACTGGACAACACCATTCTTACCGCCCATGAAAGCGCAGCAACGCTGGGACAAGTCGAGCGTCGCTGGCAGTTCGTAGCTGACAACATTCAGCGTGCGGTGGCCGGCGAAGCGGTGTTGAACCAGGTCATGACCGGCACGGCTCAGGCCGGCGTGCCCTGGTAGGCGAGCGCGGCGATGAGCGACTTCGTTGACTACCTGCACGAGTTGTTCGAGGGCTTTGGGCCGATTCACGCCAAACGGATGTTCGGCGGCTATGGCATCTATCGGGACGAGTTGATGTTCGGCCTGGTTGCCGATGACACCTTGTACCTGAAAGCCGACGCCGAAAGCCGCCATCACTTCGAGCAAGCCGGGATGCCGCCCTTTGAATACATGCGCGGGGGCAAGCCGATGCATTTGTCGTACTTTCAGGCGCCCGCCACGGCGCTGGATAATGCCGATGAGGCGGCCCATTGGGCGCGCCTGGCCTTTGCAGCGGCGCTGCGAGCCCGCGCGGCCAAAAATGCCAAGGCCAGCAAAAAGCGCAAGACCAGACCCTGAACGGCAGGCCGCGCGGCCCGGCTCAGGGAATCAAGATGGTCGCTCCGGCGGTTCGGCGCCCTTCCAGATCGCGATGCGCCTGCTGAACCTCGGCAAGCGCATAGCGATGACTGATGTCTGCACTGACCCAGCCGCGACCGACGGCGTCAGCGAAGCATGCCGCCGACGCCAGCAAGTCTTCGCGGGTGGCGATATAACTGCGTAAGGTCGGGCGCGTCACGATCAGCGATTTGGCGTGCAGGGTCTGCAAGGCCAGACCTTCAACATCCCCCGAGGCGGTGCCGTAATTGATGGCCATGCCGCGCGGCTTCAGGCATTGCAGTGAATCCATGAAAACGGAACGTCCGACGGCATCGTAGACAACTTCCACGCCCTGTCCGGCCGTTATCGAAGCAACTGCCTCGACGAAATTGTCAGCACTGTAGTCGATGACATGATCGCAACCGGCCGCCCGGGCCAGCGCCACTTTGGCCGGCGTCCCCACCGTACCGATCACGGTGGCGCCCAGCGCCTTGGCCCAACTGGACAGAATCTGGCCCATGCCACCGGCGGCAGCATGAACAAGAATGGTGTCACCGGCACGCACCGGGTAAAGGCGGTGCAGCAGATACTCGGCGGTCATGCCGCGCAGCAGTGTGGCGGCAGCGGTTTCGAGCGTGAGCACTGCCGGCAAAGGCACGGCTCTTTCGGCAGGCACCAGTCGCACCGAGCAATACGCACCGGGATGCACATAGGCAATCGAATCGCCTGGCGCAAACCCGCTAACCCCGGGGCCGACCGATTCAACAATGCCAGCCCCCTGACTGCCCGGAATTTCCGGAAAGTGCTCGGTTTTATGCGGCCCGGCCGCCCCCTTGCGTTGATAGATGTCGGCAAAATTCAGCCCAATGGCCGATTGGCGAATGCGTAACTCGCCCGGCCCGGGATCCGGCACAGAGACCGAAGCGCTGACAAGCACTTCAGGGCCGCCGTGACGGTGGATCTGAATCGCGACACTTTCAAGAGCGGCCATCGTGAAACGCCTCTTATTTGCCCGAGAACTACGGTAGGCGCTTTTCCATGAAGGCTTGCGCGCCTTCGCGATAATCGTCGCTGGTATTGCAGGCGGCAATGGCGGTAGCCATTGCCTCTTCGTCGCGGTCGGCCGGATCCTTGATGAGTTCGACAACGGTTTTCTTGGCCGCCGCCATCGTCAGCGGTGCGTTATCGGCCAGCAGAGCGCAGTAGTCATTGACGGTCTTGTCGAGTTCACCGGGCTCGACAACGCGATTGAGAAAGCCCATTTCGCGTGCTTCAGAGGCGCCGAAGATGCGCGCGGAAAAGAAGATGTCGAGCGTGTTCTGCGCGCCAATGACGGCCATGAAGCGCTTGATGCCGCCCACGTTATAGCCCAGACCAAGCCGTGCTGCCGGCATCCGAAAGCGTGCGCCCTGCGCCGCTATTCTGAGATCGCACGCGGCAGCCAGACCAAGCCCGCCCCCCATGCAAATGCCGCGGATACTGGCGATAACCGGTTTGCTGCACTGCGTCGGAGCCAGGTAGGCAGCTTCGACAATGCCGTTGTAACGCTTTTGCGCGACAGGGTCGGTGCGTTGCTCTTTGAACTGGGAGATATCGGCGCCCGAAACAAAAGCACGGCTGCCCTCACCTTGCAACACGATGACGCGAATTACCGGGTCTGCATCGAGTTCCTGCAAGGCAGCAGGCAACGCGGCCCACATGTCTTGCGTCATTGCATTGAATTTTTCAGGGTTGGAAAAAATCACCCGCCCGACCGGTCCGTCACGACGCACCAACAACTCAGCCATCTTGCCTCCAGGAATTCGATTAGCGC
>CAXBNM010000088.1:0-14882 GCA_963976885.1 uncultured Burkholderiaceae bacterium | reverse complement strand
CCCGCCTGATCGGCTGGCGGGGCGCGTTTGGCGTGCACACCTGGGTGGCAACCAAGCCGGCCGGCGCCGACGCCTATACCGTTCACCACGTCATTGGCTGGCGCCATTACCGGGGCCGTTCGCCCGTGGTCACGCAACGTGGCACGCCAGACTTCTACTGGTTTGGCGCTTATCCGCAAAAGCTGGTCGATATACGCGGCGCTCAGGCCGGCGCGCTGATCGGGCGCATTGAACAAGCCGTGACCGACTATCCCTATGCCGATCGCTATGCCGCCTGGCCGGGACCGAACAGCAATACCTTCACCGCCTTCATCGGCCGGCAGGTGCCCGAGCTGGGTCTCGACCTGCCACCTACCGCGATCGGCAAAGACTTTCTGGGCAACTTCACGCTCTTTGCTCCGACCCCCAGTGGTTCGGGCTGGCAGTTTTCGCTATTTGGCATTCTGGGCTTGAGCCTGTCGCGCATCGAGGGCGTGGAAGTCAATCTGTTCGGGCTGGCGGCCGGGCTGGACTGGAGCGATCCGGCCCTGCGTCTGCCGGGTCTGGGCAAGATACCCGGCCCCGATTCATAAAGACCCTCGGCAACACCAAGCGCCATGCACTGGCCTTATGATGGCGGGCTTTGCAAGCCCTCGATCAACGCCAGCTTTTAACAGCGCCCCGCACGGCGCCTTGCTCATCATGACCAACGCTCTCGACCAGGCCCCGGCCCGCCACGCCGGACTGGCCAGTCTGCTCGCCAATCCGCGTACCGAAAAAATCCTCATCGGCCTGATTCTGATCAACGCGATCATTCTCGGGCTGGAAACCTATGCGCCGATCATGGCCCGCTACGGCACGCTTCTACAAGTGCTCGATACGGCAATTCTGGCGGTGTTTGTGGTGGAGATTGCGCTGCGCATCTTCACCCATCGCCTGGCCTTCTTCAAAGATCCCTGGGGCTTGTTCGACTTCATCGTCGTCGGCATTGCGCTGATTCCAGCCAGCGGACCGCTTGCCGTCCTGCGCGCGCTGCGCATCTTGCGGGCCTTGCGCATCCTGACCCTGGTGCCCTCGATGCGCCGGGTGGTTGGCGGGCTGCTGGGGGCCATTCCCGGGCTCAGTTCGGTGATCATGGTGATGGCGCTGATCTTTTATATCGGTGCGGTAATTGCCACCAAATTGTTTGGCGAACAATTTCCGCACTGGTTCGGCACGCTCGGCGAAAGCGCCTACACCTTGTTTCAGGTGATGACACTCGAGAGCTGGTCGATGGGTATTGCGCGGCCGGTGATCGAAGCCTATCCGCAGGCGTGGATCTTTTTCGTGTTGTTCATCCTGATCGCCACTTTCACGATGCTCAACCTGTTCATCGCGGTGATCGTCAACGCCATTCAGGCCGAACACGATCAGGAAATGCTCGAAGCCGGTCTCGAAACCACCCAGCATGTGGATGATCAGCACGCGCTGACCCGCGACGACATTGCCGCGCTGCGCCGGGAGGTGCAACAATTGCAGCAAACGCTGAGCGCAATGGCCGGCACGTCTACCAATCGCTGAAGTGGGCCGTTAACCGTACTCACCAGACACCTTCGTTCCGATGACCGATTCCGTTT
The DNA here is from genome assembly GCA_963976885.1 of uncultured Burkholderiaceae bacterium. Lineage (GTDB taxonomy): Bacteria > Pseudomonadota > Gammaproteobacteria > Burkholderiales > Burkholderiaceae_E > JAUIAI01. The sequence goes on along the minus strand of CAXBNM010000088.1, from coordinate 13,287 downwards.
CGCCTGCACGCCGGCTCCTGCTGCAAAGCCTGGCCCTGAGCCCATTGCTGGGTGCCGATGTTGCCGCCTCGCCCGCCAACGGCGCCGCGCTGTTTGCCCCCTTTCAACGCTTTGATGGCGGTCGCGGACTGGCCCGCATCGAGGCCGACCTGCAATTGGGGCCGACCTGCACCCTGCCGGCCCGCGCCCACGATCTGGTCCCCACGCCATCGGGCCAACAGCTGCTGGTGATGGAACGGCGTCCCGGGCGACGCGCCTGGGTGGTCGACATCGCCGATTGCACCATCCGCGCCCGTTTTGAAGCCGGCCCCGGCCGGCACTTTGAAGGCCACGCCGCCTTCACCCCCGACGGCCTGGTGCTGACCACCGAAAACGATTACGAAAACGGGCGCGGCGTCATCGGCGTGCGCGACGCCAGCAACTGGCAGACGCTTGGCGAGTTCGCCTCGCACGGTATTGGCCCGCATGAAATGCTGATGCTGGCCGACGGCAAGACGCTGGCCATTGCCAATGGCGGCATCCTGACCCATCCGGACAAACCGGGTCGTAATCTCAACCTGGACTCCATGCGCTCGACATTGAGCTATGTCGATCTGGCCAGTGGCCAGCTCCTTGGCGAATGGACCGCCCCCGATCCGCAACTGAGCATCCGGCACATGGATGCCACCGAGCACGGTGAAATCGTGCTGGCGATGCAATTTGAAGGCGCCCCGCGGCTGGCGATGCCACCCCTGCTGGCGCGCCATCATGCCGACGACGCGCATCTGCGCCTGCCCGACACTGACAGCGAAGTCTGGCGCGCACTGGCCGGCTATATCGGCAGTGTCCGCATTGCGCCCGATCAGGCACTGGCCTGTGCAACCTCGCCGCGTGGCGGCTCGTTCGTGCTCTGGGATCTGACCACCAATGGGCTGCAGCCGCCAACGCCAATGGCCGATGTCTGCGGGGTGGCGTTCAAGCCGGACGGCGAACTGCTGGTCAGCAGCGGTACCGGGCAAGTGCGCGATCTGGCCGACGGCGGCACCGAGACCGCCGGCGAGCTGACAGTGGCCCGCTTGCACTGGGACAACCACATGCGCTATTTGCAAGGCCCGGCTCAGGGCTGACCGAACTTGCAACGCATGAAGTCGGCGCATTCTTGTCAATGCGAATGATTCGCATTAGTATCTGTCCAGCCCCGCCCGTCTTACCGCGCGAACCATGGTTCGGCTGGTAGCGGTCGGCAATGCCTGTCTGCGTCGGATACCTTGCTCATGTGTTTGTCACCTCAACTCAAGCCGCTGAATGCCGCTTTGCTGTCAACCAACCCGGCACTGGCCGATCAGCGCCACAAGCAACCAGTCATGACCAACCTCGGGATGCGCAGCGAGCCGCTTGAGACCAACGGCCCGTCGCGCCGTCTGCGTATCTGGGATCTGGCGGCGCGGCTGCATTGCCCGATCATCGGGGTCTGCTTTTCGACCGATGAGGTTCGCCGACTGATGCGACGAGTCCCCGAAACTCATGCCATGACCGACTTCGAACTGCATACCTCGATGGTGTGCGCCTGTGCGGATCGCAACGATGGTTCGCGCATGATTGATCGGGAGTTGAACCGGCGCTACAAAACGGCCATTCAGGCGTTGGCGCGCATCAGCAGCGTTGGCGAGTTGCTGGCCCGCTGGCGCACGGACACGCAGAACGGCCGGGTGGCTGGTGCGCTGTGGGCCAGTCTGACGCATCCGCTTTGCGATGGCGCCGCCGAAGATCAGATCTACGCCGACATTCATCTGCTGCAGCATCAGAATGCCGCACTCAGCCATGCCGGGCTGCGTCTGGCCCGCGCCGAGCGCGCCGAGCTGGAAAAGTTGCGTGAGACCTTGCAGCAAACACGCACCCAGACGGCCGCAGCCACCGCCAGACATCACGAACAGATTCAGCGCCTGACCGACGAACTCGAGCAGTTGAAGATCGAACGCCACGCGATGCGCCGCGAACAAGTCGATGCAATGCGCCACCAGCGCGTGGACACGGCCGAGCTGAGCCGAATGAATCAGAGCCTGCAGACCGAGTTGCAGACGCTGCGCCGCGAACTGAGCCGATTGCAACGCATGCATGCCGACGCCATGGCGGGCAACGAGGCACTGCGCGGCGAACTGGCTGCGCGCACCGCTCCCCCCGAACCCATCAAAGCGACGGCCGCGCAGACCGACCGGCCCGACCCGATGACGCAGACCGACGAACACCTTGCGGGCCAGCGGGTGTTGTGCGTGGGCGGCATGCCCCGCACCATTGGCTCATATCGGCAAGCGGTGGAGCAATTGGGCGCACGCTTCGAGCATCACGATGGCGGCCTGGAGCAAGCGATGAACCGGCTCGACCCGGCCCTCAGTGGCGCCGATGTCGTGGTCTGCCAGGCCGGACACATCAGTCATGGCGCTTACTGGCGCGTCAAGAAGCATTGCCGGCGGACCGGCAAGCCCTGCGTGTATCTGGAATCGTCGGGGCTGAGTTCGTTCATTGAAGGTCTGCGCAACTGTGCGCGCTGCGAGCGCAACGCGGCACCGACCGAGAACGCAGCCGACGCAATGACGCAGTAACAACGCAACGACGCAGTAGCAGGCAGTACCGTAACAAGCAGGATGGATTGTTACGGCCTCGCGGCAGTTCGCAGGGTCAGCGCGCGGCGGCCGGTTTCAGCAAACCGCATCGACCGGCTGCGGCACCCAGTCCCGGGCAAAGCGTTTTCCTTTGGCCCGCTCGACCGGACGCCAACGCTCCTTCGGCGTGCCGACATACAGAAAGCCGAGCAATTGTTCGGTGTCGCTCAGGCCCAGCGCTTGCTGGACATGGGCATCGCGACTGTTCAGACCGGTAGCCCAGAAGCCGCCGTAGCCGAGAATATGCAAGGCGTTGAGCATGTTCATGGTGGCCGCGCCGACCGCCAGCAGTTGTTCGCTTTCCGGCACTTTGTGGCCGGGCTGCAAGTGCGCAACCAGCGCGATGATCAACGGGGCGGCCATGGCTTTGACACGAAAGCGTTCGGCGTCACCCTCGGCATCGCGGGCGCGCGCGGCGGCCACGAACACATCGCCAAGAGCGGCACGTTGCGCGTCCCGAATCAGCACGAAGCGCCAGGGCTGCAGGCGCCCATGATCGGGGGCGCGCACGGCAGCATCAAGCACGCGATGCAGTTGCGCCTCGGTCGGCGCGGGTGCTACCAGCGGCCAACGAGACTGGCGCGACATCAGCATTGCCAGCGCACTGGTCTGGGCGGTGGTAAGAGCAGGCGACGTTTGAGACATGTTTTCTCCCGAAATAATGACAGCGACGCAGGCCTGGTGCGCGCGCCGCTTTCAGTGCAAGGTGGGTGCGCCGCCCGGCATGCCAGACGGACCGATGCCGGGCGGCAGCGTCGCCGCCACCAGGCAGGCGCCGCTTTGCCGGGCCAGTCGCGCCAGCTCGGCCCGCTCGCCATGGAGCTCCTGAAAGCGCAGCACGGCGCCGTAGCTTTCGCGCAGGTTGCGCTGGGCCGCCTGGCGAATGGCCGGTTTCAGATGCGGATCATCGACCGCCCGCAACACCGCGCCATGCACCTCGAACAACACGGCCGAGGCTTCATCGATGCGCCCGGCCCGCGCCAGCGCTTCAGACAGATTCAGATAGCTGACCACGACCGCAGCCACCGCACGCTCGGCGTGCGGCCAATGAGCAAAGCGGCTGAGCGCCAGAGAACGGGCGTGCTCGTACAAGGCCAGGGCATGATCCCAGTCACCAAGCCTGAACAACGCATTGCCCTGCGTGGTCAGGCGCTGCCAATGCTGTTCCGCATCGGCGCGGTCATCATTCCCGGCGTCATCGCGAAACGCGATATCAATCAACATCAATCCCTCTCCCGACCGGCTGCCGGCCTAAGCCTGCAAAGGCACGAGCACCCAGATCACGGCCAGTACCGCCAGAAACAACAGCCATTCAGCGGCCAGGCGTAGATAACGATTCATGAGTTCGATGTCCGGATGCGGTGAATGATTCGTGCCGCCAGGCATGGCCCGGGCACACGGTCGGGCTGACCTACTTGGTGAGAATCAGCTTGCCCTGCGCCGTCTGGCGCAGCCGGTACACACTGGCACCGTGATGAATTTCCACTTCGCTGGCGTTGCCCAGCAATTGCTCGCTGCGCAACCAGCGCCGGGCCGGCGCCTCGGTCTGCGACGGCAGGACGGGAGCCAGCTCGGCGCGCGGATGGGTTTCGATGCCAGTAGTCATGACGCTCTCCTATGCAGCAGGGCGCAGCCGTCCGGTCGATTCAAGGCTGAATAACAGGCACTGGGCGTGCGCAAATGACTGATGCATCAATCTTAATGCGAATCATTATCATTTGCAAGGATGAGCGGGCAAAGAAACGCTGGCGGCGATTGCCGCGCAGCGTCAGCCGGCCCGAAGGCCGGCTTGCTGAACGCATCAGGCAGCGTTCAGATTGTTCGCATGAAAGCGCAGATGGTCTTCCATGAAGCTGGCGATGAAGAAATAGCTGTGGTCGTAACCCGACTGCATTCGGAGTTCGACCGGCACGCCATGCTCTTTGGCCGCGGCGGCCAGCAGTTGCGGTTTGAGTTGCTCGGCCAGAAAATCATCGGCTTCGCCCTGATCGATCAGCAGCGGCGGCCCTTGCCAGCCGGTGGTGGCCACCAGCGCGGTGGCATCGTAGGGCGCCCAGGTTGCACGATCGTCGCCCAGGTATTGCAAGAACACCTTCTGGCCCCACGGCACCTGGCTTGGCGCGCAGATTGGCGCGAACGCCGACACCGAACGAAACACCGACGGGTTTTTCATGGCGATGGTCAACGCGCCGTGCCCACCCATGGAATGACCGAAGATGCCGACCCGCGCCGGATCGACGGCAAAGTTGGCATTGACCAGCGCCGGCAACTCCTGCGTCACATACGAGTACATGCGATAGCCCTTGCTCCAGGGCTCGCGCAAGGCGTCGAGGTAGAAACCAGCGCCGGTACCGAAGTCGTAAGAGTCGTCTTCACCGGCATAACCGAGCCCGCGCGGGCTGGTGTCGGGCGCGATGATGATGATGCCCAGTTCGGCCGCCACGCGCTGCGCGCCGGCCTTGACGATGAAGTTCTCTTCGGTACAGGTCAGCCCCGACAACCAGTACAAGGCCGGCACCTTGCCGGCGGCCGCCTGCGGCGGCACGAACACGCCAAAACGCATCGGGGTGCCGGTTTCGGTTGACTCATGCTGGTAGACGTATTGCGTCCCGCCAAACGACTTGTTGCTGCTGACTTGCTTCAGACTCAAGGGGCTCTCCGCAGTCATCAGAATTCGACGACGGTGCGAATCGATTCACCCGAGTGCATCAGGTCGAACGCATCGTTGATCTTTTCCAGCGGCAGCTTGTGCGTGATCAGATCGTCGATGTTGATCTTGCCGTCCATGTACCAGTCAACGATTTTCGGCACATCGGTACGGCCACGTGCACCGCCGAAAGCCGTACCGCGCCAGTTACGGCCGGTCACCAGTTGGAACGGACGGGTGCTGATTTCGGCACCGGCCGGCGCCACGCCGATGATGATCGATGTCCCCCAGCCGCGGTGCGTGCACTCGAGCGCCTGACGCATGACGTCGGTGTTACCGATGCATTCAAAACTGTAGTCGGCACCACCGTCGGTCAGGTCGACCAGATACGGCACCAGATCACCTTCGATCTCGCGCGGGTTGACGAAATGCGTCATGCCGAACTTCTCGGCAATGTCCTTGCGCTCATTGTTCAGATCGACACCGATGATTTTGTCAGCGCCGGCCAGGCGTGCGCCTTGCAGCACATTCAGGCCGATGCCGCCCAGACCGAACACGACAACATTGTCGCCCGGCTGCACCTTGGCGGTATTGATGACGGCACCGATGCCGGTGGTCACGCCGCAACCGATGTAGCAAACCTTGTCGAAAGGCGCGTCTTCGCGAATTTTCGCGAGGGCGATTTCCGGCAACACCGTGTAGTTGGCAAACGTTGAGCAACCCATGTAGTGATGGATTTTCTGGCCGTTGATGGAAAACCGGCTGGTACCGTCCGGCATAACGCCCTGGCCCTGGGTGCCGCGAATGGCGGTACACAGATTGGACTTTTGCGACAGACAGGTTTTACAACCGCGACACTCAGGCGTGTAGAGCGGGATCACATGATCGCCCTTTTTGAGCGACGTAACCGAGGAACCGACCTCGACGACAACCCCGGCGCCTTCATGGCCGAAGATGGCCGGAAACAGACCTTCCGGATCCGCGCCCGAGCGGGTGAATTCATCGGTGTGGCAAACCCCGGTGGCCTTGATCTCGACCACGACCTCGAAGGGCCTGGGGCCCTCCAGTTGTACGGTTTCAATGACAAGGGGTTCGCCGGCCTTGTAGGCGACTGCTGCGCGGACGTCCATTGTGACTCTCTCCAGAATGATGGGTGGGGGCTGCGACTCAGGGCGGCCCTGGGCGGGCCCGTCAGGGCGGGCGCACGCGGGGGCCCGTTGTACCACGCCAGGCGGATGCTTGTCATGGACAGCCACTCGCGCCACTTGCCGCTCGCCCGGTCATGTTCCAATAATGCCAGACAGGCCGACCGCCGGCCGCACGGCGGCTTTCACCCCTGAAAAACTTCTGGAGACTGAACATGACCGACAAGCTGATCGAACTCGAACGCGATGGTGGCGTGGCGTGGATCACCATTAACCGCCCCAAGGCTTTTAACGCCCTCAATCTGCCGGCCATGCAGCAGTTGTTTGATATTGCCAACCGGATCAGCTCCGACAAAACGGTGCGCTGCGCGGTACTGACCGGCGCCGGCGACAAGGCTTATTGCGCCGGCGGCGATGTTGCCGCGTTTGCGAGCGATCCTGACGATGTGCAGCGCCTGCTCAAGGAAATGACCGCCTATCTGCACAATGCCGTGTCACGCCTGGCCTGGATGGATGCACCACTGATTGGCATGATCAATGGCGTCGCCGCCGGTGCCGGTCTGAGCATGGCCGCCTGCACCGACCTGGCCATCGCCGCGCAAAGCGCGAGCTTCACCAGTGCCTATACCAAAATCGGCCTCACCCCCGACGGCAGTTCAACCTACTTCGTCAGCCGCATCATCGGTCAGCGCCGGGCGATGGAATTGTTTCTGACCAATCGGGTGCTCAGCGCCGAGGAGGCACTGGCCTGGGGGCTGGTCAATGAGGTGGTGCCAGACGATCAGTTGCGCGACACCGTTGCCAGGCTGGCGCACAAGCTGGCCAGCGGCCCGACGCGCGCCCATGGCGGCGTCAAGCGCCTGATGCAGATGGCACTGAACGATTCGATGGAGTCACAGCTGGAGCGCGAGACGCGCAGCATTGTTGAAATGAGTCAGACCCATGACGGGCTTGAGGGGGTGCGGGCCTTCGTCGACAAGCGCAAGCCCGACTTCACCGGTCAGTAAGCTGCGTTGACGGCGTGGCGGCGCCTTGCGACGCCGCGCCGGTCTCGGCGGCAGGCCGGTCCGATCCGGTCAGCAAGCGCCGTGAGTTTACTTCCAGTGCCGCACCATCGCGGAGCAGATCATCAAGCCAGAGCGGACGGGCCAGAAGATAGCCTTGCAACGCGTCCACCGGAATTTTCTGCAGGTAAGCGGCCTGCCAGGGGGTTTCGACCCCTTCGGCCACGCAATGAATGCCCAGGTTGGCCGTCAGCTGCGCCACCGTATCGGTAATACTGCGAGCCCGCGCATCGCTCTCGAGCGCCGACACGAACGAGCCATCAATCTTGACCGTATCAATAGGCAAGGCCACGAGCTGACTGAGCGACGCATAGCCGGTGCCAAAGTCATCCAGCGCAATCTGAATGCCCACATCCGTCAGCCGGGTCAACACCTCACGGCCGGCATCCAGATCTTCAAACAAAGCGGTTTCGGTGATTTCCAGTTCCAGACTGGCCGGATCCATGCGCTGGGCCTGCAATTCGCCCATCACGCGCGGCACCAGATCACCGTTGACCATCAGTTCGCGCGCCGACACGTTGACACCAAGGCGCAGATGCGGCCATTGCTCGTGCAGCCGACCCAGTTGCCGGATCCCCTGGCTCAGCACCCATGAGGTGATCTGGCCAACCAGCATCGACTCCTCAGCCAGCGGAATGAAGCGGTTCGGACCGAGCAAGCCGTGCTCGGGGTGCTGCCAGCGTACCAGTGCCTCGACCGCCACCATCGCTCCGTCATTGGTTCGAAAACGTGGCTGCAACTGCAGGCGCAACTCATTGTTATGAATGGCCCGCACCAGTTCCTGCTCCATCAACGAACGGCGGCTCATGCGCGAGGTAAGGCTTTCGGTGAAGACCTGAACGTTGTTGCGACCCAGTTCCTTGGCCCGGTACAACGCGGTATCGGCGCGCTTGATCAGCTCGGCCGGGCCGGTGTTGACGCCATCGGACAACGCCACCCCAATGCTGACACCGATGCTCAATTCCTGATGCGTCAGTTGCAAGGGTTGGCTCAACTGCAGCCGCAAATTGTCGGCCACCTTGAAGGCGTCGGCCAGTTCACGCAGATCGCGCAACACGATCTGAAACTCATCGCCGCCAATCCGGGCGACCAGATCATTTGAGCGCACGACCGACTTGATTCGACGGGCCACTTCGCACAAAAGATTGTCACCCACTGCATGACCGTGACTGTCATTGACGGCCTTGAAGCGGTCGATATCCATGAACAACACCGCATAGCGCTCGCCATTCGTGGCGGCGGCGCTGGCAACCTGCTGCAAGCGTTCCTCGAAGTGCACCCGATTGCTGAGCCCGGTCAGACTGTCGTGCCGCACCTGGTGATTGAGCTCGTCGGTCAGCTTGCGCACCGCGGCGATGTCTTCGCAGGCAATCAGGGTCAGCAACTTGCCGTGCACGCCCGAAACCGTGCGGCCACTCTGCCGCGTCCATTGATAGTCCCCGTTGCCACGCAACATCATCACTTCAAACGAGCGCATGGCGTCTTCGCCCTGGCGGGCCCAGACCCGCAGTCGCAGCCCGGCGTCGACCCGGTAGCCGTGCGGGTGCAGACAGCTGAACGGTTGCCCCAGCAACTCGGCCGCATCGAAGCCCAGCGTCTTGGCCCCGTAGTGACTGACTTTTTCGACGATCCCATCCTCATTGACCGCCATGATGAAAACCGGGCTGTCGTCAATGAAGGTCTGCAGGGCTTTCTCGGCGTGCTGCTGGGCCAGCAAGCGACCCATCGTGACCGACATCAGCTGGCCGATAGTCGAGATCATGCCAATACTTTGCACATCACCGTCGAGGCGCGCCGTACTGGCCAGACACAGCACGCCATGAACGTGATGATCCTGACTGATCGGAACCGACCAACCGTTGGTGAGCCCGTCGGCGGCCAGAAACTGCAATTCAGGATGCACGCCATCGGCAAAGTCCGAATGACACATCGGCACGCCGGTGGCGATCACCTCGGACAACCAGGTGCCGGCAACCGGCTTGGTTTCGGTGAACGGCGAAATCAGGCCGTCGAACAGCGCAACCACCGCAAATTCGGTCAGCTCATCGTTGAACCGAACAAAGCCGGCGCGACGAACCTTGGGCATCACCTGGCGCACCGCGCCGAGTACCAGCCGATAGACATCATCGACCCGCACGCAGGCCGTCAGGTTGGTGGCCAGTTCATTCAGAACTGACAACTGCATCGCACGTTCGCGCTCGACGGCGGCCGCCTTACGGGCGGCTGCCAGCATCCGGCGCTGAATGATGCTGCCGGCAACGATATAAGCGACATGATGCAGAGTCTTTTGTTCCGCCCCGCGAAAACGACCCGGCGCGAGCGAACTGACGTTAATTGTGCCCAGCCGCTGCGAGCCCAGAATGAGCGGCACCAATGCCGTTGAACGCAAGCCGGCCCGATGCAGTTGAGCCTCAACACCAGGGCCATCGGCCTGCGCCTCGAAAACAACCAGTTCACCGCTGCGAATCGCGCGCCAGACCTGGGTCCGGTCAGAACGCTCACCGGTCTCGGTCGTGATGCCCTCGAGAATGCCGGTGGGCGCATAGATCGTCAGCTCTTTTTCGTCATCCGATACAAGCGTCACCGAACATCGATCGGCAGCCAGCAATCCTGGCAATCCGGTCGTCAACAGGCTCAGCATGGTTTCCAGCTTGTCGGCGCCATTAAGCGTCTCGACCAAAGCGGTCAGCTTTTCCAGATCGACAGGGGCAGGAGTTTGAGAGGTCATAGGCTGGGCAGAGGTCTGGCAACTCGCCAGACGAGGCATCTACATCAGACTTCGGCGTCCCCCACTCAATCTATAGGCCGTTGGTCTCGCCAAGCGGCCCTCTCGGTCCGTTTCGGTCAGGTCAGCCAGGGCGGCATCGACCGTCCGTCGGCTCCGGGCGTCAGATCCAGCGCCTTGTTCAAATCGGCCCGGGAGGCTTTTTCCTGTTTGAACAACGCCCAGATCGCCGTTTGCACAATGGCGGCGGCATCGACTTCGAAGAAGTCACGCAACCGGGCCCGGGTATCACTGCGCCCGAAGCCATCCGTGCCCATGCTGTAGAACGGCGCGTCGACATATTCGGCAATCTGCTGGGGCACGGCACGGACATAGTCGGTGGCGGCCACCACAGGGGCCGAGCCGGCCAGACAGCGCGCCACATGACTTGGCTCAATCCCGGCGTCCGGGTTCAGTCTTTGGGCACGCTGCACCTGGCGGGCGCTGCGCGACAGTTCGCTGTAACTGGTCACGCTGAACAGATCGACCGCAACGCCAAAGTCTTTATCAAGCATCTGCGCGGCGGCCAGCACCTCGGTCATGATCGCGCCGGAACCCAGCAGGCGGACGACGGGCCGGCCGGCCTCGCCCTCACTCTGCTGCAGACGGTGCATACCGGCCAATACATCGGCATGAGCCTCAGCAGCGATCGCGCGCTGCGGATAGTTGGCATTGCCAACCGTGATGTAGTGGAACTCGTCGATCTGCTCGGTCATCATGCGGCGCATTCCATAATCCAGAATGATCGCCAACTCGCCGGCAAAGGAGGGATCCCACGCCCGGCAGTTAGGCACCGTTGCCGCCACCAGCTGACTGGTGCCATCCTGATGCTGCAAGCCCTCACCGGCCAGGGTGGTGCGCCCGGCCGTCGCGCCAATCAGAAAACCGCGGGCCCGCTGGTCGGCGGCCGCCCAGATCAGATCGCCCACCCGCTGAAAGCCGAACATCGAGTAGTAGATGTAGAACGGCAACATCGGCTGGCCATGAACACTGTAGGCGGTAGCTGCCGCCGTCCACGAGGCCAAAGCGCCAGCTTCCGTAATGCCCTCTTCGAGCAACTGTCCGTCCACCGCTTCGCGGTAGCTGAGCATCGAGCTGGCATCTTCGGGTTCATACTTCTGACCATCAGGTGAGTAAATGCCCACTTGCCTGAAAAGGCTTGCCATGCCGAAGGTTCGAGCTTCGTCCGCAACAATAGGCACGACTCGCTTGCCTAAATCGGGCACGCGCAGCAGATTGCTCAGACAGCGCACGAAGGCCATCGTCGTCGACATGCTTTTGTCTTCGGGGTGCAACGCAAAGCCGGCCCAGTCGGCAACCGCCGGCACCGCAACCGGCGGTGCCACGTCGGTGCGCTGCGGCATGAAGCCGCCGAGTCGCTCACGCTGCGCCCTCAGATACCGCAGCTCGGCACTGTCTTCGGCCGGCCGGACAAAGGCCAGATCGGCGACCTGCTCATCGCTCAACGGCAGGCTGAAGCGGTCCCGGTAAGCTCGCAACGCTTCCACATCGAGCTTCTTGGCCTGGTGGGCGGTCATTCGGGATTCGCCCGCGCCGCCCATGCCGAAGCCCTTCTTGGTTTTGGCCAGAATGACGGTGGGCGCGCCTTTGTGCGCCTTGGCGGCGGCGAAGGCCGCATGCAGTTTGCGCAGATCGTGACCACCGCGGCGCAATGAATCGATTTCCTTGTCGCTCATGTGCGAGACCAGTGAAGCGAGTTCCGGGTCTTGCTGGAAGAAATTGGCAAGGTTATAGGCACCATCATTGGCACCAAGCGTTTGATAGGTTCCGTCTACCGTTGCAGCAAAGCGGCGCAGCAGGCGATGGTGGTGATCGCGGGCAAACAAGCCGTCCCAGTCCGAGCCCCACAACACCTTGATGACGTTCCAGCCGGCGCCGTTGAACAAGGCCTCCAGTTCCTGGATGATCTGACCATTGCCGCGCACCGGGCCATCGAGCCGCTGCAGGTTGCAGTTGACGATGAAGGTCAGGTTATCGAGCCGCTCCCGGGCCGCCAGGGTCAGCCCGGCAATCGATTCCGGCTCATCCATCTCGCCGTCGCCAAACACACCCCACACATGCTTTTGCTCGGTTTCGGCCATGCCGCGACCTTGCAGATAGCGCATGAAGCGCGCCTGATACACCGCGCTGATCGGCCCCAGGCCCATGGAGCCGGTTGGCACCTGCCAGAAATCGGCCATCAGCCAGGGATGCGGATAACTGCTCAGCCCACGGGCGCCCACCTGCGCTGCGCCAATTTCCTGCCGGTAGCTGGCCAGATCCTGCTCGGCCAGGCGCCCCTCAAGAAAGGCCCGCGCGTAGACGCCGGGCGCCGAATGCGGCTGGAAGTAAACCAGATCGGCGCCGCCCGGTGCCTGCGGCCCCTGGAAAAAGTGGTTGAAACCGGTTTCGAAGATTTCGGCAGCCGAAGCAAAGCTGGCGATATGCCCACCCAGCTCCCCGTAGGCATGATTGGCTCGCACCACCATGGCCATCGCGTTCCAGCGAATCATCGCTGAAATTCGCTCCTCCATCGCCAGGTCGCCCGGATACGGCGGCTGGTGATTCAGATCGATGGTGTTGCGGTAGGCCGAATACGGTAAGGCCCGCGAGCGCACGCCCAGGTCGCGAGCCTGCGCCTCGAGCTGCTCGAGCAGATAGCGACCGCGCTCGGCACCACCGGCACGCACCGCCGCTTCGAAGGCATCGCGCCATTCCAGGGTTTCGGCCGGGTCAGCATCGGCAGGGTCGATGGCATCGGTGGCTGGTGGTTGAAAAATTTCGGCTTTCACAATGATTTCCGGCGGTCAACAGTCAGCCAAAAAGCTTACCGCTTTGTGGGCCGCATGAGGCACCAATTCAAGCGACCAACAGGGGCAACAATCGAACAATATGCGGCATATTGAATTGATTACCGCATACTGTGCGGCTCATTCAGCTCACCACACACAAAGCAATGAAAACTGCCGGCACCCCGGGGCAGACAGCCCACACCTTTGACGCCACCGATCTGAAACTGCTGATTGCC
>CAXBNM010000087.1:0-14920 GCA_963976885.1 uncultured Burkholderiaceae bacterium | reverse complement strand
CTCTTTTACCGCGGCGGCCGTTATCAGGTTGGCCCCGACAGCGCCGGCGCCAACCCCGGCCCGGCCTGCTACCGGCGCGGTGGCCCGCTCACGGTGACCGATTGCAACGTGATGCTCGGCAAACTCAACCCCGAGCATTTTCCACATGTATTCGGCCCCCAGGCCAATGAGCCTCTGGATGCCGACACGGTACGCCAGCAATTCGAGGCACTGGCGGCCGACATTGCCCGCGAATCGGGCGAACCCCTGCGCAGCCCGGAAGAAACCGCCGAAGGCTTTCTGCGCATTGCGGTCGAGAACATGGCCAATGCCATCAAGAAAATTTCGGTGCAGCGCGGCTACGACGTAACCCGCTACACCTTGAACTGCTTCGGCGGTGCCGGCGGTCAGCACGCCTGCCTGGTGGCCGATGCGCTGGGCATGGAAAAAGTCTTTCTGCATCCGTTTGCCGGCGTGTTGTCCGCCTACGGCATGGGCCTGGCCGATATCCGGGCGCTGCGCGAAAAACAAGTCGAGCGCCCCGTGGCCGATGTCAGCGCCGCGGCCGCCACCATCGATGAACTGGCCGCCGAGGCGCGCGCCGAAATCCTGTCGCAAGGTGTGCAGGAAAACCAGATCCGCCTCGAACAACGCGCGCACTTGCGCTACGCGGGCTCGCACCAGCCCATCGAGGTCGATTTCGGCACCGAGGCACAGATGCGCGAACGCTTCGACGCCGCCCACAAGGCTCGCTATGGCTTTGTCGCGCCGTCGCGTGAACTCACCATTGAAATGGTGGCGGTCGAGGCCATTGGCGAAACCGGCAAGATCACCGATCAGCGCAATGCGTTGAGCCAGACCCCGGCAACACCGGCCGCCAAGGTGCAGATGCGCAGCGATGCCGGCTGGCACGAAGCCTCGCTCTATGTCCGTGAAGACATGCTGCCGGGACAGCAGGTTGTGGGCCCGGCGGTCATCACCGAAAAGACCGGCACCAATATTGTCGAGATCGGCTGGCGCGCCTCGGTCAATGAATACGGCCACCTGATTCTCGAGCGCTACCAGGCCCGGCCCACCGAGCACGCGGTGGGCACCACGGTCGACCCGGTGATGCTTGAGGTGTTCAACAACTTGTTCATGTCGATTGCCGAGCAAATGGGCGTGACCCTGGCCAACACCGCCTACTCGGTCAACATCAAGGAGCGACTCGATTTCTCCTGCGCCTTGTTCGACCCGGCCGGCAATCTGGTCGCCAACGCACCCCATGTGCCCATCCACCTTGGCTCAATGAGCGATGCCGTTCGCACCGTGGTGCGTGAGGTGGGCACCACCATGCGTTCGGGCGACGCCTATGTGTTGAACTCACCCTTCAACGGCGGCACCCATCTGCCCGATGTCACCGTCATCACGCCGGTATTCGACGCCGCCGGCGCCGACATCCTGTTTTACGTTGCCTCGCGCGGCCACCATGCCGACATCGGCGGCAAGACGCCGGGTTCAGGGCCGCCGGACAGCAAACATATCGAAGAAGAAGGCGTCGTCATCGACAACTTCAAGATGGTTGAAGAAGGTCGCTTCCGACTGGAGGAAACGCGCGCCCTGCTCGCCTCGGGTCGCTATCCATGCCGGAACATCGATCAGAACATCGCCGATCTCGAGGCCCAGGTGGCCGCCAACGAAACCGGCGTGCGCGAAGTGCGCAAGATGATCGAGAACTTCGGCCTTGATGTGGTGCAGGCCTACATGCGGCACGTGCAGGACAATGCCGAGGAATGCGTGCGGCAGGTGCTCGACCGGCTCAACCCGGGCAGCTTCACCTACCCGCTCGATACCGGCGCGCAAATCAAGGTGGCCATCTCGGTCGACAAGGAAAAACGCGAAGCCACCATCGACTTCACCGGCACCTCACTGCAGGGCGACGACAACTACAACGCCCCGCTGCCGGTGGTCTATTCATCAGTGCTTTACGTGTTCCGCGCCATGGTGGGGGTCAACATCCCGCTCAATCAGGGCTGCCTGAAACCACTCAAGATCATCGCCCCCGAGGGCACCGTCATCAATGCTCAGTACCCGGCCGCCGTCATTTCGGGCAATACCGAAATCGGCCAGTCCGCCACGGACTGCCTGATCGGCGCGCTTGGCATCATGGCCGGCTCGCAGGGCACGATGAACAACTTCATCTGGGGCAATGAACGCATCCAGAATTATGAAACCATTTGCGGGGGCAGCGGCGCCGGACCGGGCTTTGACGGCACCGATGCGGTTCAGGTCCATATGACCAACACCCGGATGACCGACCCCGAGGTTCTCGAGATGCGTTTTCCGGTGCGGATCGAAGAGTTCGCCATCAAGCATGGCACCGGCGGCCGCGGTCGCTACACGGGCGGCAGCGGCATTACGCGTCGGATCCGCTTCTTCGAAGACCTGACCGTAACCTTGCTTACCGGGCATCGCATCACCCAGGCCTATGGCGGCGATGGTGGTGAACCGGGAGCCTGCGGGCATAATGCAGTGGAGCAACTCGACGGCACCATCAAACCCTTGGCGCCGAACGATCAATATGAACTGAAGGCCGGTGAAGCCATCCTGATGCAGACACCAGGCGGAGGCGGCTGGGGAGAACCTGCTTGAAAACGCTTAAACTGCTTGCCATCAAATCAGCGTTCTACACACCTTTTCTGCTGACCGCCAACCGGTTTTTGCCGGCAGCGGGTGTGCCCGTCGATCTGATTTTCCGGACCAACGAAAACGTCAGCCGGATGCTGCGCGAGGGCGATCTCGATTTCGCGCAGCTCGCGCCGTCAGCGGCGCTGGTCGACCGTTCGGCTGGCATTCTCGACAACGCCATTCACATCGCCTCGATCAACGCGCGTGATGGTTTTCTGTTGATCGGGCGCGAGCCGGAACCGGATTTCCAATGGCAAGACCTGGCCGGAAAAACGGTCATAACCGCCAACTTCGCGACCCAACCCGAAGCCTGTCTGCGCTACGCGTTGCACCGGCAGAAAGTGCCCATCGACGAAGTGAATCTGGTCACCGGCCTCAGCGGAATGGCAGCGGCGGCGCAGGCGTTTGCCGACGGTACCGGCGACTACGTCCAGTTGCAGGATCCCATGGCCCGGCAGCTGATCGCCGACGGCCACGGCCACCTTGTCGGTCTGTTCGGCGATGCGATCGGCCCTATCGCGTTCAGCTCGATAGCAACCGGCCAGCACATGATTGCGGAAAACGCAGATGTCGTCCTGCAATTCATGCAGGCCTACAGCCAGGCTTGTCGCTGGTTGGCTCAGGCCGATGCCGCCAGTGTTTGTGCCGCTATTGCGCACTGGTTCACAGACACGCCACCGGCCGTGTTGCAAGATGCGATTGCCGGCTATCAGAGGCTTGGCACCTGGTCCGAACGGACCGCAATCGGCCGCGCAGAGTTTGAAATCACCTGCGACATGATGACGCTGTCCCCGAGTCTGACAGGTGTGGGGGAGCGCTTCCCTTACGACCTGTGCTGCAACGACCAGTTCGCAGCGACCGTGGACCATGCCTAAAATTCGCAGTCGATCGCATGCTTTTGACAGCACCCGATTCGCCCCCCTGAGTCACGACTTCTCCAGCCACCCGGCCATGGCCTTGCCGCAATTGCGCGCACTGGCCCACCGGCTGGCGGTGACCGAGCAATGCCGCTTCATCGCCCCGGAAGCGACCCAGGCCAGTGAGTTCGATCATCACGCCGCACCGACCGACGGACGAGACCTGGACGATGTATTCGACCAGATCGACCAGCCCGGTGCCTGGATCGCGCTCTACAACATCGAAACCGATCCCCAGTATCAGGAGTTTCTGTCCGAGTTGCGCGCGGCCTTTGAACCCTTGCTCGCGGGCCAACAGACCGGCATTACCAATGTTGGCGGCTTCGTGTTCATTTCGTGCGCCCCGTCAGTAACGCCGTTTCACATCGACCGGGAAAACAATTTCTGGCTGCAGATTCTGGGCACCAAGACCATCAGCGTCTGGCCGGCCAATGAGCCGCATGTCATGGCCCCGGCCAGCGTCGAAAAATTCATCCTCAACCGCGATCTCACCGATGTGCGGCTGAGCGACGCGATCCAGCCCTACCGGAACGATTTTGAAATGCGGCCTGGCAAGGGTTTGTACTTCCCGTCCCTGACCCCGCACATGACCCGCTGCGACGAGCCGGCACCCAACGAAGTCGGCGGCCCGTCGATCTCGATCGGTGTGGTGTTTTATTCCGATCAGACCCGCCAGCAAAGCCGGGCACTGGCCTTCAACCGGCTGCTGCGCCGCGTCGGTCTGAATCCGCAGATCCCGCCCCTGACCACGGCCGACCAGCCCCAGCGCTTGCTGGATGTGGCCCACGCCGCCGCCGGCCGCCTGCTGGTGCAAGCGATGAAGAAGCTGCGTGGCTTTGCGCCGCCACCGGGTCTGTAAGCGGCGCCATCGCCAGCAGCAGCAAAGTCTTTATTCCACCGGTCGACCGTAGAACGGATACTGCGGATCGTGGTAACCCGGGGTTGAGGCATGGCCGGGCACGACCAGCGAATCAATGAAGTCTTCGTCTTCGTTGCTCCACTCGTAATCGAGGGCGCCGCGATAACCTTCCCATTGCGCCAGCGTGCGCGGCCCGGCAATCACCGAACTGATCAGCGGGTTGGCCAGCACCCAGGCCACCGCAAACTGCGCCATCGTAATGTCGCGCCCTTCGATGTATTTGCCGATCTGCTCGGCGACCTGCAGCGACTCTTCGCGCCATTCGGTCTGCAGCATGCGCCGATCCTGGCGCGCCGCGCGCGAGCCGGCTTCTGGCTGCACACCCGGCTTGTACTTGCCGGCCAGCACGCCACGGGCGATCGGGCTGTACGGAACCACCCCCAGGCCGTAGTTGGCACAAGCGGGCAGGATTTCCACTTCAGGCATGCGATTGAGCAGGTTGTAGTATGGCTGGCAGACCGTCGGCCGGGCCATGTTCAGACCGTCAGCGGTGCGCACCACTTCGGCAATGCGCCAGCCTCGGAAATTCGACACGCCCCAGTAATGAATCTTGCCGGCGCGCATCAGGTCGTCGATGGCCCGCAATGGCTCTTCGAGGTCGTCGAATTCGCGATCAATGTGCATGTACAGAATATCGATGTGCTCGAGTTGCAGCCGACGCAGGCTGCTCTCGACTTCGCGCCGCACCCAGGCGCGTGAGTAACCGCCTTCATTGGGGTTGTCACTCATTCGATTGCCCAGCTTGGTCGCCAGCACCCACCAGTCGCGCTCGGACTTGAGCAGCGGGCCGAGAATCGATTCCGACGCCCCTTTGGTGTAGACGTCAGCCGTATCGACGAAGTTGACGCCTTGAGCACGCGCACTGGCGACGATGTTGGCGCTTTCGGCGGCGTCGGTCTGATCGCCGAACATCATGGTCCCAAGGCAAAGCGGCGACACGCGCAGGTTGCTTTCGCCAAGTCGTTGATAAGACATTTCAGTCATTGCATTTCCTTAAAAGGCATCATTTGAACCGCGCCGACGAGGGCACAGCATTAGCTGTTGTGGGCGCCGCCCGGCCAGACGCTGCGCCGTGTGACGACCGCTGCAAACCGTCGCGGTTCCAGAGCGCCGGAAACCAGCGCAACCACAACGCGGCTACCAGCAAAGTGCCGACGCCGCCGAGCACCGTCGCCGGCACGGCCCCCAGCCAGGCAGCGGTAATTCCGGATTCGAACTCTCCAAGCCGATTGGAGGCGCCGACAAAGACGCCATTGACCGATGAGACCCGCCCGCGCATCGCGTCAGGCGTATCGAGCTGGACAATTGACTGGCGAATCACGATATTGATCATATCCGAGGCGCCGAGCAACACCAGTACCGCCAACGACACCCAGAGATTTGTCGACAGACCAAAGCCGATCGTGCAAAGCCCGAAGCCGGCCGCGGCCAGAAACATCCAGCGTCCGACTCGCCGCCGCAGTGGGCGCACCGCGAACACCAGTGCCGTCAGCATGGCCCCCACCCCGGGCGCGGCGCGCAACAGACCGAGCCCCCACGGACCCACCGCCAGAATTTCGCCGGCAAAAATCGGCATCAGCGCGGTAGCGCCGCCCAGCAGCACCATGAACAGATCGAGCGAGATCGCGCCCAGAATCACTGGCTGCGACCAGATGAAGGTGAAGCCGGCAAATAATGACTCCCGGGTAACAGGCTTACGCATCGATTTGTCGAAGCGCTGTTCAACTGCCAGCACCATCAGGGCCGACAGCAGATAGAACGCGGCGCTGACCCCGTAGACCACGGTCGGACCGGCCAGATACAGAAAACCGCCCAACGCCGGCCCGACCACCGTCGCCCCCTGAAAACCGATCGAGCCCCAGGCAATGGCGGCCGGCAGTTGCGGCGCGCTGACCAGGGTTGGAATCATCGCCTGCGAGCTGGGCATCTGAAAGGCCTGGCAGACGCCGATCAGAAACACGATGGCAAACACCAGCGAACGACTGACCGCCCCCGCGTGCGACCACCAGGCCAGCCACAACAGGCACAACATCAATGCCAGCCGACTGGCCAGCACCACGTAGCGCCGGTCGAATCGGTCAGCCACCTGACCGGTCACCAGCACCAGCATGATCACCGGCGCGAACTGCACCAGCCCAACCAGACCCAGATCGAGCGGATCACCGGTCAGCGCGTAAAGCTGCCAGCCCACCGCCACGATGTGCATCTGAAAGGCCAGCGAGGTCAGCACGCGCGAGCACCAGAAGATCGCGAACGAGCGATTGTTGAACGGCGACGCCTGGGAAAGAATCAAGATCGTGGACGCAGGGGTTGGTCTCGTGTCTATAATGCCCGGTTACTGAAACGACCCTCAAAAGTGCACATGACATCGCCTAAAAAAGTTGTACTCGCCTACTCTGGCGGCCTCGATACCTCGGTCATTCTCAAATGGCTGCAAGACACCTACAACTGCGAGGTTGTAACCTTCACCGCCGACATCGGCCAGGGTGAAGAAGTTGAACCGGCGCGCGCCAAGGCCAAGGCTGCCGGCGTCAAGAGCATCTACATCGATGATCTGCGCGAAGAGTTCGTCCGCGACTTCGTGTTCCCGATGTTCCGTGCCAATACCGTCTATGAAGGCGAGTATCTGCTCGGCACTTCCATTGCCCGCCCGCTCATCGCCAAGCGGCTGATCGAAATCGCCCGCATGGAAGGTGCCGACACCATCTCGCACGGCGCGACCGGCAAAGGCAATGATCAGGTCCGCTTCGAACTCGGTGCCTACGCGCTGATGCCCGACGTCAAGGTGATTGCTCCCTGGCGCGAATGGGATCTGCTCTCACGCGAAAAGCTGATGGCCTACGCCGACAGCCACGGCATTCCCGTTGACTTCTCCAAGCGCAAGGGCCCGGCTCCGTTCTCGATGGACGCCAACCTGCTGCACATCTCCTACGAAGGCGGCGTGCTGGAAGACCCCAATGCCGCACCGCCCGAGAAAGGCATGTGGCGCTGGAGCGTGGCCCCCGAGAAGGCACCCGCCAAGGGCGAAGTCATCGAACTCGAATTCGTTGACGGCGATCTGGTAGCCATCAACGGTGAGCGCATGAAGGCGCACGAATTGCTGCTGCGCCTGAATCAGCTCGGCGGCAAGCACGGCGTTGGCCGTCTCGATCTGGTCGAGAACCGCTTCGTGGGCATGAAGTCACGCGGCTGCTACGAAACCCCAGGCGGCACGATCCTGCTGCGCGCCCACCGCGCGATCGAATCGATCACCCTTGACCGCGAAGTTGCCCACCTGAAAGACGATCTGATGCCGCGCTACGCGAAGATGATCTACAACGGCTTCTGGTGGTCGCCCGAGCGCAAGGCGCTGCAAACCCTGATCGACCATACCCAGCAAGGCGTAACCGGCACGGTGACGCTCAAGCTGTACAAGGGCAATGTCACGATCCTGGGCCGCACGTCGCCGTTCACGTTGTTCGATACCGCTATCGCCACCTTTGACGAAGACGGCGGTGCCTACAACCAGGCCGACGCCGAAGGCTTCATCAAGCTGAACGCCTTGCGCATGCGCATCGCCAGCAAGGCCGAAGCCGCACGCACCAGCAAGCGCAAACCGGCCCGCAAAGCCGGCGCGAAGAAAGCGGGCACCAGAAAGGCCGCCAAAAAGGCCTGAGCCCTGACCCGGTCTCGAGCTACGATTGCGGCGGAATCAGCGGCGCATCGGGGCCGAGACCGACGGCCACACCGGCCCGGTCTTCCAGTGGCCGGTTCTGGCTGTTCTTGAATTTGCCCACCCGCTCGCTGACCACGATTTCTATGCCCACAATGCCGGTGAGCCGTTGCTCGATGTAGTCATCGGGCGCATCGCTCACCTGCCAGGGCGCCGCCCGGCGCGCTTCATGGGTGTCGGTCAGACGCGTAACAATCGCCAGCAGCTGCGCCTTGTCGGTAATGACCCGTGCCTTGCCATGCGCATGCACGACCGCATAGTTCCAGGTCGGCACGACTTTGCCATCGACTTGCTTGGACGGATAGAACGAGGGGCTGATGTAGGTCTGCGGCCCCTGAAAAACCACCACACCTTCCCCGGCCTCGGCCACCGCCTTCCAGACCGGATTGGCGCGCGCGACGTGGCCGATCAGACGGGTTGTTCCATCGCTGTCGGTGTCGACCATGAACGGCAGATGATTGATGAGCAAGCCGGTAGCGGCCGGCAACACCCAGGTACCCAGCGGGTAGGCCTGCATCAACTGCGCGAGCGTCTGCGGATCGGTTTCCTTGAAATGAGCGGGTAGATACATGGCGAGTTGCTGTCTCCGGGCAATCAAAGCCGATCAGGGTAAGCGATCGATCGCCGCAATACCAGTGCCGCCCCCGGTACTCAGGCCGGCAGTGCGCACGTATACTCGATTCATGAAAATAGTCCGTATCGACCTGAACGACGAACGCCATCGCGCCGGCCTGTGCGAGCAACTCAACGCCTACGCCCGCAGTGAAACCGGCATGGGCGCCGCGCTGCCCGATCCGACCCTGCAAAGCCTGCCCGATCAACTTGCCGCCTGCCCGACCTATATCGGCCTGCTGGCCTGGCAGGACGAGCGCGCGGTCGGCCTGCTCAATGCCTTCTGGAGCGTGTCCACCTTCAAGGCCAGACCGCTGATCAACGTGCACGATCTGGCCGTTGACGCAAGCCAGCAAGGGCGCGGCATCGGCAGCGCGCTGCTCGCTGAACTGGAACACATCGGCCGCCAGATGCATTGCTGCAAGCTGACCCTGGAAGTGCTGGAAGGCAACACCGGCGCCAGTGCGCTGTACAAGCGGCTGGGCTTTGAGTTCTATCAACTCGATCCCGCCTACGGTGATGCCCGTTTCATGCAGAAGATGCTGTAGCCAGACAAGACAAACTGGCCGGACAACACCGGCCAGAGCAAGCCGTACGCCACGCGCCAGGGAGTTTGCTCATGATCTGCCATCAACGGTTGGCCAGCCGCATTGCCGCCCTTCTGACTGCCTTGATCCTGGCCGCCTGCAGCAGTGGCGATCAGGCCACCAGCGCCGCCGGTGACTCAAACCCGGATGCCGGCAACACGGCGCCCGACACCACCGACCCGAGCGCCGATACCGACAGGGATGACAGCGCCGACAGCGATGACAGCGCGCCTGTCGAGACCCCCTCGCAAATGGCCTTCGTGCGCAGCCCTGCCCGTTCGGCACAGGCAGCAAGCCCGCTGGTACTGCTTCATGAGTTCGGCCTGTCGAGTGCCCAGTGGGCCGCGCTGATCCCGTTGCTGAACGAAACGCGCGATGTGATCGCTTTCGACTGGCGCGGGCATGGCGCCAGTGCCAAACCGCTTTGCTGCTATCAAACCGTCGATTTCATCGCCGACCTGAGCCGCGCGCTCGACGCCCAGGGCTTGCAGAAGGTCCATCTCATGGGCGCCGGTGCAGGCGGCTTCATCGCCCAGCACTTTGCCGCGCAATTTCCCGACCGCATCGACAAACTCATGCTGGCTGGCAGCGACAGTACCGCGACCGACAACCCGGCCTATCAGAGTCTGTTCGTGCAAGCCGGGCAATTGCCCGCTACCGATGAACCGGCCGAGCCGGCCTTTCTGCAGGCCTATAACGCCGGCAATGCTCTGCCTGAACTGAGCCTGCAGCAACTGGCGCAGATGCAGGCTCAGGTGCCGGCGCGAGTGTGGCCGCAGCTGCTCGCCAACATGGCGCAACAAGATGCCACTGAGCAGCTGGCGAGCATTACCGCGCCGACCTTGCTGCTCTGGGGCGGCAACGACCCGGTGTTCGGTCAGCCTTCGCGCAACCGCTTGCGCACCGGACTTTTGCATGAAGTCGGCATAACCGACCCGGCGGCCGGCCGCTTTCCTGTTCTGGCGCAGATGCCAGCGGCCACTGCCATCAATCAGTTTCTGGCCCCCCGGGGCACCTTGCACGCGAGCGGTGAGCCGGCCATCATCACCGCAGCCCAGATCGATCAGCTCACCTCCAACGGCATAGAAAGACTGCTGCTGCGCGAAGTCACGGGCGACGCCGATTGCGATGTCGAGGTACGCACCATCACCTACCAGACCACCGGCGGCGCGGGCGAATCAACCACCGCCACCGCCGGCGTGGCCGTTCCGGTTGGCGGCAATCCGGTCTGCAACGGGCCGCGGCCGCTGGTGTTGTACGCCCATGGCAGCTCGGCAAACCGCAACTACAACATCGTGACCAGCAACGAAGGTTTCAGCGGCATTGCTGGCGCCGTGTTCGCCGCGCGTGGCTATCTTGTCGTTGCGCCCAACTACGCCGGCTATCAGGACTCCTGGCTCGACTACCACCCCTATCTGAATGCCAATGCACAGGCCGACGACATGATCGACGCCTTGCGCGCCGCGCGCGCCTTGCTGGCCGGCGAAACCCGCGTTTCCGAAAAGCAATTGTTTCTGAGCGGCTATTCTCAGGGCGGCCATGTTGCGATGGCCACGCACCGGCGCATGGAGTTGCACTACGCTGACGAATTCACGGTCAGCGCTTCGTTTCCGATGTCAGGGCCGTATTCACTGGAGCAGACGCTGCGCGAGTCCTTGTCGGGGCGCAACAGTGAGGGTGCTTCGCAGCTCCTGCCCTTCATTGCCGACTCATGGCAACGCGCCTACGGCAATCTGTACGCCAGCCCGGCCGACATCTATGAGGCGCCTTACGACCAGACTGCCAGCGGTCTGTTTCCGGGCGAGTTGTCGGCCAGTGACACCGTGCGCGCCAACCTGTTGCCCGAGCACCTGCTCGCCAGCCAGGGCGCGCCCTGGTTACTCAAAGGCGATTATGTCGCGCAAGTGCTGGCCGATGGTGAGCATCCGTTTCGGCGCGCAGCGCGCCTGAACACGCCGCTCGATTGGGCGCCGCGTGCCCCCATGGCCATGTGCGGCGGGGGCAAGGACGAAACAGTGTTCTGGTTGAGCCGCGCCTGGACGACGGCGCAATCGTGTTCTTTGATAACACCTATCGGGCTCGCGATGCGTTTCGCGCGCTCGGCGTTGAAGTGCCCTACTTCGACTTCAACGACAGTTCCACCTTGCCCAGCGGACGCACCAATACCCTCTATCTGCGGTTTCGCTCGATCTATTTGTTCCGGCGCAATCTGGACGGCTATCACGTCGCGCTGGCCCCCTACTGCGCACGCCTGGCCCGCGATTTCTTCAGCAAGTATCTGCAATAAGGGCGGACCAGTCGCGACTCAGCGTTGCCAGGTGTGCAGCACTTGCTGCGACTCGGCATCGCGCACCTGCACGGTGCTGACATCGGCCGCATTGAGCAAGGCGTAGGTACACGGCGAGGTAAGTGCCATCCCGGTCAGCATGCCGGGCGCCGGCGACTGCTGGCGCACCGTCAGGCTGATACCGTCTGCACTGCGCAGCACCGGGGGTTCAAGCTTGATGCTGTAACCCAGCGTCGGCTGTTCACCCATCTGAACCAGCACGATGGTCTGCTTGTCAAAGTCGACCTGCCACTGGCCCAACGCGGCGTTCTGCTCGCCGGCCTCACGCAAATGCGCCGACCAGGCCTGCTGATCGAACACCAGCAGAGCTGGCTCGAGCGGGCGGCCTGGACAGTGACTGAGCGAGATGGTCTCGGCCAGCAGATCGCCCCCTGAGGCGACCGGCGGCACAACGCAACCAGCGCTGAACACGGCCAGTCCGGCAATCAGGCCATGGCGCAACAAGGCGGGCATCATGGCGTCACCCGCTCGGGCCGGCGAATACCGAAGCCGGTTGTGCCCAGCGCAGGCAACAAGTCGGTCAGCATCGATTTGCCCCCCGCTTCAAGCCGGATGCTCGCCGATTCGGCATTGATACCGCCAAACGGCACCAGCGAGAAATCCATCCCGGACAAATCGCCACGCGGTTGCAGGATTTCGGTCTGACCGTCACCGAGCAACGGATACGCACCACAGGCTTCGCCGCGGTTGCAGATAGCGCCGTCGTTATCGGTATCGCTTCCTGCCAGGATGACCAGCTTTTCGATTCCGGGCACAGTCATCGAATAGGAGTAAACCCCATTGACGGGCTCGACAACGATGGCTTGCACGACCGGCTCGAGATCGTCGGTGGAGGCATCAAGCGCCAGCACATAGATCGGTCCCAGGCTGCCGCCCGAGCCCCCGACGGTTTCGTCCGACAGGCTCACCGGGATGGAGAAACTGCGGGCCGGCGTCAGTGACACGACGATGTCGGCAAACGCGGTGCCGCTGGCATCGCCGGCAGCCCGGTTGCCGCGCACCACGTAAGTGCCCAGCCCGGTCGTTGCATCGACCGCCCCGGCCTTGGGTGCCACCGAGATATTGCCATTGCTGGCGGTCACGCTGACAACACGCTCGTCAGACTGGCCAAGCGCTCGCAATTCAAACTCTACCGCGACATCGAAATTACTCAGATTGATGGCGGTTGGCGACGGCGAAATCTGGCCACCGGTAGGAGGCGGAGCGCCGGTAAGGTCGAGCGCATATTCAACGGCCTTGCGCGCATTGAGCTGCCCGTAACCGAAGAAGTTATCGCGCCCCGTGCTGCCCAGATCATCGACGATGGCACTGGAGGAAATTGCCGAGAAAACCTGACCGGGCGTGATGTTTGGCGCGGCATGGCGCATCAGGGCAAAGATACCCGCCGCATGCGGGGACGCCATTGAGGTGCCTTGCATGACGGTATAAGTGGGCGTGCGCACCCCGCCACTGATACTGGCCACGGTGCTGAAGATGCCGTCGGCCAGACCGGTACCGGTGGTCGAGCGACGGGTATCGCCGCCTGGTGCCACCGCATGCAGATTGCTGCCACCGTTGGAAAAGTAGGACCGCCCCCCACTGGGGTTGGTGGCCCCGATGGCAATGACATCATCGCAGTTGGCCGGGATGCCAACCGCCGTCAGGCTGCTGTCACGTGATTCATTGCCCGACGCGGCCACCGTAATGACACCGGCATCGCGCACGGCGCGAAATTCAGTCTGAATCTCGGCCTGACAGGAGCCAGCACCGCCCAGACTCAGGTTGATGACATCGGCTTTGCGGGCCGGTGTGGTGTTGGAATCATTGCTCAGGCCGGCAGCA
This sequence comes from uncultured Burkholderiaceae bacterium, assembly GCA_963976885.1. Taxonomy (GTDB): domain Bacteria; phylum Pseudomonadota; class Gammaproteobacteria; order Burkholderiales; family Burkholderiaceae_E; genus JAUIAI01. The sequence continues at coordinate 1,359 of CAXBNM010000087.1, read as the reverse complement.
AAGCGCACCCCTTGCAAAATGTCGTAGAACGAACCACTCCCGGTTTTGCCGAGCACGCGAATCGGCATGATTTTCGCCATCGGTGCAACGCCGGCGCCGCCCACTTCATTGTGGGTTTGCGCCGCCACCGTACCGGCAACGTGAGTGCCGTGGAACACGCTGCCACTTGAATCGCTGGCATCGTCGGGGTTGCTGTCGATGCCGCCACCATCACCGCCGGCGCTCGGGTCACGAACAAAGTCATAACCAGTGACCAGCTGATTACGCAGATCAGGGTGATCGGCCACGATGCCGGTATCGACGACCGCCACAATCGGCACATAGTCGGAAGGCGTGGCCTGGCCGGCGAGCAGATTGATGGCACCGCTCAGATCGATGGCATCGTAATGCCAGCGCTGCTTCACATACTCACGGTCGTTGGGCGGAAACGCCTGCACCTGACTGGCATGAACCGTGAAGTTCGGATAAGCGTGCGCGTACTCGCCAGAGTCCTGCAGCAGCTTGGCGTAGACAATGGTTTCCAGCTTGCGCAGGCTTTGCGCCGGCATATTGCCGTCGGGGCGAACCACCGCCTGATCGGGTTCGGCCGATTTGGTCAGCCCCTGGCTGACCATCATGCCGCCCATATCGAGCGGCACCTCGAGCAGTGCCGAGCGATCCTGATTGATGTCCCCCTTGATGGCGACCGGCGCCGGCAAAGTACTCAGACTCTTGCTGAGACGGCGATCGGCGCGCTGCTGCGCATTCAGGCGCTGGGCAATCACCTGACCGGGAACAATATCGGTGGCGGTTGCACCGGTTGCATTCAGGCAACTCGACGAGCTGCCCGGTGCAGCGATGCGCATCTGGTAGACGGTGCCGCCGCTGCTGGCGCCGCCCGCGGTGTAGAGCGTCGGCACCACCGAATACTGGCCATCGGCGCCGATACGCACGCACTCGTACGAATTGCGCCCGACCGAATAGCCAACCAGTTGCCGATTGGCATTGAACACATAGAGATCGACATCAATGGTGTTGGGATCGGCCGAAAACTGCACCTCAATGACCTGGCCCGCTTTCAGCGAAGTGCCATAAACGTCGACAACATCGCCCGCCGCGCGACTCGGACCGCTTGGCCCCTCGCCCGGTACATTCAAATAGCCGACCGCCAGCGTCGGATTGGCAATGGTCTGTGCAAACGCGAAATCGTTATTGCTGGTGCGATCAACCTGATTCGGATCGTTGGTATCGGCATCGATGACGCTGTTCTGCGCGATCGACATTGCGCCCGACACCTTATAGCTGGCAGGCGACTGACCGGGTGCCGGCGAGCCATCAATAGGCGGCAGGGTCGGATCACTGCCAACAAGCCCATCGGTG
>CAXBNM010000086.1:0-15115 GCA_963976885.1 uncultured Burkholderiaceae bacterium | reverse complement strand
ATCTTGCGGCGGGTCAGTCACCGCGCTGGGCTGCCCAGATCGTCTTTGCCGCTCAGCTGGCAGCGACGCCGTCGGCACTCACTGGCGAGCATCTCGAGCCACTTCGTAACATGGGGCTGTCAGACCTGGAACTTCTGGATCTGGTCAGCGCGGTGGCATTTTTCTCGTGGGCCAACCGATTGATGCTGACGCTTGGGGAGCCATTTCTTAAAAGTTGATCGTCGCGGACGGTCATCCCGATGCGGCTATTTCGCCAGCCCCGGCAGGAACAACGAAATGATCGGGAAGGCCACCAGCAGGGCGAGTGTCACCATGTCGGTCATGATGAACCAACCTACGCCTTTGAAGACATCGACCAGACTCACTGCATCGCCCAGCGCTCCCTTGATCACATAGACATTGAGCCCCACCGGTGGCGTCATCATGCCGATTTCAAGCAACTTGATCAGCACGATGCCGGCCCAGATCAGATTCATGTCCATCGAGTCCATGATGGGCACAATGAGCGGCAGGGTCAGCAGCAGAATGCCGATCGAATCAATGAACATCCCCAGAATCAGATACACAATGCCAACGGCCAGCACGAACTCGATGGGCCCCAGATTGTTGCCGATGACAAGTTCGGTGAGCTGATCGGGCAGACCGCTGATAGCCAGCATGCGGGTCAGCAGGTCGGTGCCGATCATGATGACAAAGATCGATGCCGTGCCTTCGAGTGCCTTGAACGAGGATTGGGCCAGCAATTTGAAACTGTACTTGCCCGTGGCAAAGGCAATGACCAGCGCAAAGAAGGCGCCGATGGCACCGGCGGCGGTGGGTGAGAAAAAGCCGAAGAAGATGCCGCCGATGACAATCATGACGAGGGTGGGCAATGGCCAGATTTTCCACAGGGCTGCCAGAAAATCCTGCATCGAATAGCGCTCGTCTGCTCTGGGGGCGATCTCGGGTTTGAGTATGCTGCGCATCATGATCATGCCGGCGTACATCAGTGCGGAAAGCACGCCGGGAATGACGCCGGCGAGGAACAGGGCGCCAACCGGCACGTTGGCCGCAACGCCAAACAGAATCATCAGAATGCTGGGCGGGATCAGCGAGCCGAGCGTACCCGATGCCGCGATCACGCCGGTGGCCAGTCCCTTGTCGTAGCCGACCTTGAGCATCTCGGGAGTGGCAATGCGGGCCATTGCCGATGAGGTAGCAACACTGGAACCGGACGCCGCCGCAAACAGCGCACAGGCACCGACCGATGATATGGCCAGATTGCCGGGCAGTCTGGCCAGGACGATCCGCATGAATCGGAACAGCCCGTTGGTCAGTTGCGCGTCGGTGCAGACATAGCCCATCAGCAGAAACATAGGCACTGCACTGAAGTTCCAGTTGCCCACCAGGTTGTAGGGGGCCGACGAGAGCAGGCTGAATGCGGCGCCGGCATTGAGCATCTGTGCGATACCCAGAAACGCTGCCAGACCCAGCGAAATGCCGATCGGCATGTTCAGTGCAATCAGAACGAGCCCGCCGAGCAGGTAGCTGAGGCCGATGATTTCGTTGCCCATGCTTATTCTCCTGCGGGCACGGTTGGCCGGGGTGTCTTGTTGCTGAACATGGCCATCAATGCAGCTAGTACGGCAACGACGAAACCCAGAAACACGATCCACCGGGATGGCCAGATGTAGAACACGAAGTTCGACATGGCTTCTTCATAGATCTCGGTGGAAGAGATTGCGGTCTGCAGCGTCTTGTAGGACAGCAAACCGTAGAAAATGATTGTCAGCAGACGTCCGCACAGGGTGAAGACGCGTTGAATCGCCGGGCTGAGCCGAGAGGTGATGACATCGGCAGCAATGTGCGCATTGCGCTTTTCGACAAAGGGCAGCGCGAGAAACACCACCGAAACCATGAAGTAGAACGAGGTGATTTCGATCGTGCCCGGTATCGGCCTGGATGCGACCTTGTTCATGATGACGTCGCCGGTAATCAGCGCCATCATCGCAAGCATCGAGATCAGCGCGAGTATCGTGCAGACGCGCGTCAGACCGTCCACCATTTTTGCAAAAGCATTCATTGCTCGACTCACTTCGCAGCAATTCCATTGAACCGGCGGACCGCGCCGGGCGCGGTCCGCCGTGGGACAGACTTCGCCGAGTGGCGAAGCGTTTGCCCGGACTTACTTCAGATAGGTAGCAGGATCAACCTTGCTGTAGATCTTTTCCATGAAGACATCGGCCATGGCTTGCGTGTTGTTCCGGTCAACGCCGTCAAGAGCCTCGACCCACTGGTCATAGAGCGCGACGAAATCGAGGACGAACTTCTCCGGGTCGGCGGTAACCTTGCGCTCCTTGGCCAGCTTGACGGTGCGGGCGATATTGTTCTCCCGGAACGCGTCAATGATCTTGGTCATGCCGGCATCGGGTTCATGGAAGGTTTCGCCGTGCTCCGAAGATTCGGTCATGGCGGCTTCATTGCCTCTCATGTATTCCTGATAAATGAGCGGCATGCCATACGCAAACGACTTGAAGAGCGCCGCCTTGGCGTCGTTGTCGAGCTTGTTCCAGAACTTGGTGTTCACGCCCCATTGCGGGCCTACGTAGAAAATGCCCAGCGACATCATCGTGGTGTGCTTGGCAACGTCCCACAAACTGCGCGCTTTCAGATCGCTGATTGCATTGGCCGCGCAATCGAGAATGCCTTTTTCAAGGCCGCTGTACATCTCGCTGGAAGGGACGTTCACCGGCACGCCACCGAGCTGCTCAATCAAAAGCGCGCTGCCGGCGCCGATCGTGCGCACCTTCTTGCCTTTCATCTCGTCAAGGCTGGCCACCTTGTCGCGGCAGAAGATCCGGTACTCGGGTGTGGAGTACGCGCCGCCATAGACGACACCAACTTTCTTGTACTGCGCCTGCAGGTCCTTGTTGGTGAAATTGTATTCGGTGATCGCGCCCATCATGGCAAGGCTGTCGGTGAAGTTGGCGGACAACTCATGCAGGATGTTTGAGGCCGGCAACTGCGAGGGCACGTACATCGCCGGAATATGACCAATCTGAGCAAGGTCATCACTGATTGCTGACAGGCTCGCCTTGGGAGGTGCCAGCACGCCGCCGTAGAAGACCTTGGCTTTCAGTGCGCCCTTGCTTTCTTTCTCAAGATACTTCGCCCACTCTCCATACCCGGCTCCCGACATCGGTACCGTCTTGACATAAAAGACGTTGGCATTGAAATCAACAGCGCCTGCCAGCATGGGTTGAACCGCCAGCGCACTCGCAATGGCTGCACCGATACAAGTTTTTTTGATCATTTCTGAATCCTTCGTTTTGGAAATATGGGCCAATCAGAAGATCAGCGCGCAACGCATTGTCCTTTGGCTTTCGCCGCAGGACGTCAAGATGCACAACCTCGGGATATGAATCATGCGCAGTCCCCGACAAATGCCGTCGGTGACCCATGTGCGGCCACTTGTTTGCGACCGCACTGACGCTCTCCCCGCCAATTCTTCTATGAAACAACTGCCTGCTGCCTTGCCGTGTTGCAACTCATTGAAGCACGGAAAAAGGCCGTTGAGGCTATCCCCCAAACGAAGCACGAATTGGGCCAGCGCCTTTCATGCGCGCACTGCAGAGTGCGTGAATTTGCAAAATCAGGATACAGATTTGCCGATGACGGACAAATATGGCGGTATTGGCCATGTGCGGATCGCAAGCGTGGCGGCGGCGGATCAGACCCCCAGATAGCGTTGCTTGAGTTCCGGCTGAGCGATCAGTTCGGCGTTGGTGCCGCTCCAGCAGGTCTGGCCTTTCTCGATGATGACGTGGCGGTCGGCGATGGTGGTCAGTTCCTCGAGATTCTTGTCAATGACGAGAATCGATTGACCCTGGGCCTTGAGGCCGAGCAGACATTCGTAGATCTGCGCCCGAATCAGCGGTGCCAGCCCTTCGGTGGCTTCATCCAGAATCAACAGATGCGGGTTCGTCATCAACGCACGGCCGATGGCGAGCATCTGCTGCTCACCGCCTGACAATGACAGGCCGCTTTGTTCGGCTCGCTCCTGCAGGCGCGGGAACAATTCAAAGATGCGGGTCAGATTCCAGGGGTTGTCACGCTGCGCGCGATTGGCAGCGGTGGCAATCAGGTTTTCGCGCACCGACAGGGTCGGGAAAATCTGCCGGCCCTCGGGCACCAACGCAATGCCCAGCCGGCCAATCTGGTGCGAGCGCAAGCCGCTGATTTCGCGGCCCAGAAAACGAATGCTGCCGGCACTGGCGTGGTTGAGCCCGACAATCGAGCGCACGGTAGTGGTTTTGCCCATGCCGTTGCGACCGAGCAAGGTAACGACCTCACCGTTGCCTACGCTAAGGTCAATGCCGAACAGTGCCTGACTGCGGCCATAGAAGGTCTGAATCTGTTTGAGTTCAAGCATTGCCGTCACCATCGTTGCCGGCATTGCCCAGATAGGCCTCGCGCACCTCGGCGTTGGCGCGAATCAGGTCAGGGGTGCCGGTGGCGATGATCTTGCCGTAGACCAGCACCGAGATGCGGTCGGCCAGCGCAAACACGGCGTCCATGTCATGTTCGATCAGCACAATGGTGACCTGCTCGCGCAAGCCACGCAGCAATTCGATAATGCCGCTTGCCTCTTCCTGACCCATGCCGGCCAGGGGTTCATCGAGCACCAGCATGCGCGGTTCCAGAGCCATCGCCATGGCCAGTTCCAGCTGGCGTTGCTGGCCGTGGGCCAACGCATAGGCCGGGGTATCGGCATGCGCACTCAGTCCGACCGCCTGCAAGGCTTTGTGCGCGGGTTCGAGAAGCTTTTTGTCGCGCCCCGCATTGGCAAAGAAATGAAAGCTGTGGCCGGCGTGCAGTTGCACCGCCATGCAGACATTCTCCAGTGCGGTGAAATCGGCAAAGATCGAGGTGATCTGAAACGAGCGCACCAGACCCAGGCGCGGGCGCCGGTGGGCTGGCCAGCGCGTGATGTCCTGACCGCCAAACAGAATACGGCCGCGATCGGGCAAAAGCTGACCGCCGATCTGCGCGACCAGCGTGGTTTTGCCGGCACCGTTAGGGCCGATGATGGCGTGGATCTCGCCGCTGTCGATGCTCAGGTCGATGCCATCGCTGGCCTGCAGCGCGCCAAATGACTTGGCCACTCCGTCAATGACCAGCAGTGCCTGTCCGGCCGGGGTCGATGTCGGGTTCGCGGTGCTCATGAGCGCACCTTGGCGTTGGCGTCCGAGCGCGAGAACAGGCTCCCGAACACGCCCACCAGCCCGGTGCGGGCGAACAACACGATGAGAATCAGCAAGGGCCCGAACACAATGCGCCAGTGCTCCTTGAAGGTGGGCAGGCCCGCCACGTCAAAGAGCATCGGTAGGAATTCTTCAAGCAGCAGGAAGGCGGCGGCGCCGACGGCCGGGCCGAACAAGGTGCCGATGCCGCCCAGAATCACCATGATCATCAAGTCGCCCGATTTGGTCCAGTGCAGATAATCGGGGCTGACGAATTCGGCGTGGTTCACATTGAGCGCACCGGCCAGGCCGGCAATGGCACCGGCCAGTACAAACGCGGCCAGCTTGTAGGTGGTGACCGGGCAACCCAGGGCCTGCATCCGGCTTTCGTTCTGTCGGCAGGCTTGCAAGGTCATCCCAAAGCGAGAGCGAATCAACACTGCCAGAAACGCAATGACGGCAATCAGTACGGCCAGGCTGACGTAATAGAAGGTGGTGTCGTCACTCAGGTCGAGGCCGAACAATTCATTGCGCCCCGAGAACATCATCAATCCGTCATCACCGCCATAGGCTTCCAGCGAGACGAACAGGAAGTACAACATCTGCGCAAAGGCCAGCGTAATCATGATGAAGTAGGCGCCGCTGGTGCGCAGCGACAGCGCACCCAGCACCAGCGCCACCAGCGCCGACACCACAATGGCGGCCACCCAGCTCAGGGCAGCGATGTCGGTGCCCGGCAGCAACAGCAAGGTTGTGTCTTCGTAAGCATGGAAGGACAACATGCCCACTACATAGGCGCCGACACCGAAGTAGGCGGCATGGCCAAAGCTGATCATGCCGCCGTAGCCGAGAATCAGGTTCAGACTGCTGGCGGCGATGGCATAGATGGCGATGCGCGAGGCCAGGCCGATCAGGTATTCCTCGCCGGCCAGGGTCAGCAACCAGGGCAGGGCGAGCGTCAGGGCGAGGGCAATGGCAAGGCCGAGCAGGCGGGTAAGAGTCATCGGTCAGTGCCTGCTGCTTGCCACCGGGAACAACCCGGTCGGTTTGAAAACCAGTACCGCCGCCATCAGCAGGTAGATGGACATCGATGACAGGCCGCCACCAATACCACCGGCAGCGGCCGGGTCGAGAAACAGGCCGAGCAGTTGCGGGATGAATGCCCGGCCGAGCGTGTCGACCACACCCACCAGCATGGCGCCAATCAGGGCGCCACGCACCGAGCCAATGCCGCCGATGACGACGACGACGAAGGCGAGAATGAGTTGCTGCTCACCCATGCCGACCTCGACCGAGACCAGCGGGCCGGCCATGGCCCCGGCCAGACCGGCAAACACGGCGCCCACCGCAAACAAGGCGGTGAACATTACGCCGATATCAACGCCGAGCACCGCCACCATGTCGCGATTGGTCGAACCGGCGCGCACCAGCATGCCGATGCGGGTGCGCGAGATAATGAAGTACAAGGCCAGCGCCACCGCGATGCCAACCGCAATGATGGTCAGCCGGTAAACCGAGTAATCGATGCCGGGAATGACTTGCACCGAGCCGCTCAGCGCGTCGGGCACATTCAGAAACAACGGCGTGCGGCCGAACAGCATTGTCACCAATTCATTGGCAAACAGAATCAGGCCGAAGGTGGCCAGCACCTGATCGAGGTGATTGCGCTCATAGAGTCGGCGCATGATCACGTATTCGACGGCGATGCCGACCAGCGCGCAACACAGCAGCGCGAAGACAATGCCAAGGCTGAACGAACCGGTCCAGCCCGTCGCGGCGGCGGCGGCATAAGCGCCGACCATGAACAGCGAGCCATGGGCAAGATTGATGACCCCCATGATGCCGAAGATGAGGGTCAGGCCGGCGGCGACCAGGAACAGAAACATTCCAAGCTGAATGCCGTTGAGCAGTTGCTCCAGGAAAAGCAGCATATCCGCGAATCGTCCGCCGGTTTACAGGTTTACTTCAACGCGCATTCTTTGGCGTAGGCGTCTTCGTGATTCGGCGACACGACCCGCAGCATCTTGTTCACCAGCGTGCCATCGGCCTGCTTCTCCACGACCCGGCCAACCCAGTTGTTGATCGGGTGCTGGTTGTTGTTGAAGCGGAACTCGCCCCGCACGGAGTCGAACTTGGCAGCCTTGAGCGCCGCGCGGAACGCATCCTTGTCGTCGAGCACTTTGCCACCGGTCGCCTTCAGCGCGCTGGCAATCAGCTTGGCAGTGTCGTAGCCCTGCGAGGCGTAGACGGTCGGTTCGCGATCATAGGTTTTGGCAAAGCCGGCCAGGAACTTCTTGTTGGCGGCGTTATCCATGTCGTGATTCCAGTGGCTGGTGCTGTGAATGCCAACCGCAATGTCCTGCACACCGGCAATGATTTTCTTGTCCATCGAGGCGGCGGACACCACCATCGGGATCGACTCGCTCAGGCCGGCCTGTGAATACTGCTTGAGAAAGTTGATGCCCATGCCGCCCGGCAGGAAGTGGAAGACCATTGCGGGTTTGGCGTCGCGAATCTGCGCAATTTCGGCTGCATAGTCGGTCTGGCCGAGCTTGGTGAAGATTTCGCCGGCGATCTCGCCCTTGAAATAGCGCTTGAAGCCGGCCAGTGCATCTTTGCCGGCCTGGTAGTTCGGCGCCAGGATGAAGGCGTTCTTGAAGCCCAGGTCGGTGGCGTAGGCGCCGGCACTTTCATGCAAGGTGTCGTTCTGCCAGGCCACCGCGAAATAATCTTCGTGGCATTGCTCGCCTGCATAGTTGGACGGCGCCGAGTTGGGCGTGATGTAAAACACACCAGCCTTCAGCGTGGCGGGCACAACAACTGGAGAAATGTTCGAGAAGATCACACCGGTGACGATTTGCACTTTGTCCTTTTTCAGGAACTTGTCGGTGATCTGTTTGCCGTTGCCGGGTTTGCGTCCGTCGTCTTCGATCAGCACTTCAACCGGCACGCCGCCGAGTTTTCCGCCTTCTTCTTGCACCGCCAGCATGAAGCCATCGCGGACATCTTCACCGAGATAACCCGCGCCGGTCGACAAGGTGGTGACCATGCCAATCTTGACCGGATCAGCGGCCTGCGCGTTGGCGGCGAAAGCACTGACAGCGGTTGCCACTGCAGCCAATGTGAATCGTGAAATCTTCATGCTGTTTCCCCTTGGTGGAGTTGACCCGATGTTTGTATGCCGGGCAGTTTAAAGGCTGACCCAGCCCGGTGGCGGTTTTTTTCCCGGATGCACGGTGCCGCAATGGCTGCAGGTGCGCTGGGCTTCGTTGTCGTAGAACGCATCGAACAACGGGGGCAGATCCTTGACGATATCGGAGAGGGTCACTTCAACCCGGTGCACCTTGGCTTGGCAGTTGAAGCAGAACCATTCAAACCCGTCTTTGTGTTCGGGACTGCGCGTGCCTTCGACCACCAGGCCGATTGACCCTTCCACCGGGCGTTGCGGCGAATGCCGAACATGAGGCGGCAACAGGAAGACTTCGCCCTCGCGGATGGGAACATCGACGATGCGGTCGTTTTCAATCAGCTTGAGCACCATGTCGCCCTTGAGTTGATAGAAAAATTCCTCGACAGGGTCGTCATGAAAATCGACCCGCATATTGGGCCCGCCGACCATCATCACCACCATGCCGGTGGGCGTATCGAACAATTGCTTGTTGCCGACCGGCGGTTTGAGAAGGTGCTGGTTCTGATCGATCCAGCGCTGGAAATTGAAGGGTCTGAACGCCGATTGTGTGGCCATGGGGATCAGTTTCCTGCGTGGCTGAGTGGGCTGCGAGGGTGTCGTCAGTATATGAAACGCTGGATTGGCTATTCAGTTCAACTCAATTTATGTAAACCAGCTATTCCAATTCATAATAGCCCATCATGACCAGCCCTCACCGCCATATCCGAATTGCCGACCGTGTCACGACCCGGCTCAAACTGAAGCAGTTGCGGCTGCTGGTCGCCATCGCCAGTCATGCCAGCCTGGTCGGCGCGGCGCGCGAGCTGAATATCTCGCAGCCGGCCGCCACCAAGTTGCTCAAGGATCTGGAAGACGACTTTGATGTGCGTTTGTTCGAGCGCACCAATCGGGGCGTGGTGCCGACGGTGTTCGGACACTCGCTGATTCGGCACGGGCGCCTGGTGCTGGCGCAGATTTCCAACGCCGCGCAGGAACTCGATGATCTGAGTGAAGGCTCGGGCGGTACCGTGCTGGTGGGTACTTTGCTGGCGGCCTCGGCGCGGCTGCTGCCGGCCGCCATCCATGCCTTGCATCTGGCGCGCCCGCAGGTGACGATCCGCATTCGCGAGGGCACCAATGATGTGCTGATGCCCTTGTTGTCCAGTGGTGAACTCGATCTGGTGGTCGGGCGTTTGCCCGCCTATCAGCCGCGTCCGGACATTACGCAAGAGCATCTGCTTGAGCAAAGCGTGTGCGTGGTGGCCCGGCCTGGCCACCCGTTGTTTGCTCGCGCCGAGCTGAGTTGGGCCGATCTGAACGCGCAGGCCTGGATTCTGCCGCCGCGCGATACGACCTTGCGCGCTCAGATTGATGAGGCCTTCCTGGCCAGAAATCTGCCACCTCTGCGTGATGTGGTTGAATCGGTGTCGTTCCTGACCAATCGCGAATTGCTGATGGGTACTGATCTGCTCGGGGTGTTTCCGTCGCATGTTGTCGAGCGGGAATTGAATGCCGGCTTGCTGCGCGTGATCGACTCTGAGCTGATGCTCACGGCCGGGCCGATTGGCGTGTCGTATCGACGCGAAGGCGGATTGTCGCCAGCCGCCAATGTGTTTCTTGAGCTGTTGCGCGGTTTTGCCGCCGCGCCGGCAGGCCCCGAATCGAACAACTCAGAGGAGAATCCATGAAAGCGTCATGCAGTTGCGGTGAAATCACATTTGAACTCACCGATCGCCCCATCTTTGTGCAGTGCTGTCATTGCCGGATGTGTCAGCGTCAGAGCGGCACCGCGTTTGCGCTGAACGCACTCATCGAAGCCGACAAGGTATTGCATCACACCGGTACTCCTGAAGTCATCGAGATGCCGAGCGCCAATCCGCATGGTCAGCAGGTCAGTCGTTGCCCGACTTGCAAGGTGGCGGTATGGAGTGTTTATCCGGGCGCCGGGCCGAAGTTTCGCTTTGTGCGGGTGGGTGCGCTTGAAGATCCCGACCAGTGCCCGCCGCAGGTGCATATCTTTACCCAGAGCAAGCAGCCCTGGGTGCAGCTTGGCAGCGATATCCCGGCGTTTGAGCACTACTACGACCGCGAGCAGGTCTGGCCAGCAAGCGCCCTGGAGCGGCGCCGCGTGGCGCTGGGCGAAACCGGCGGCTAGCGAACGCGCCCGGTTTCGACAAAAGTAGGGTTGCCGGGGCGTCAGAGTTGCGAGTACGGTTTCAAAGCGCCAATTCGGCGCTTCTTCGGAGACTGTAATGGCTTCTCTGGATGGCACGGCACGGGGTTTTTTCGAGGCCTGCGAAACCGGTAAGGGCTGGGCGGCTTGTCAGGCTTATTGCAATCCTGACGCGAGCTTTTCCTGTCAGGCCGATGCGCTGGCCGGGGTCAGGACTCTGGCTGCCTATTGCGACTGGATGCAGGGCTTGTTCGGCCCGGTGCCCGATGGCTCTTATGAAATAACCGCCTGGGGCGTCGACCATGAACGTGGCACGGTCGTCGCGGCGGCGATTTTCTCAGGTACGAACAGCGGCGAGGGCGGGCCGGTGCCGGCCACCGGCAAGCGTATCGAGTCTGACTACGTCTATGTGATGAGCTTCGATGGTGAGCGCATTGCGCACGTCACCAAGATATGGAATTCGGACTGGACGCTGCGGGCGTTCGGTTGGGCCTAGCAGCGCCAGTTGGCGCGTCTGCTTGAAGTCGACCCAGATCCTTGCCGCCGGCGCAGGTCCATATAAGCCGACCCCGACTCTTAAAGTCGAACCAGATCCAGCCGTCGCCGCACTGCAGCAACAATACTCATCGCCGTCAGCGCCGACGATTTCGGGTTGTCCGGCAACGCGTTGCCCGCAATCTGAAAGCTCAGCCGTCCGAACTGGCCCTCGGCCTCGATTTCGTGGATGTTGGCACTCACGCCGGGGTCCGCAATCAGTTCCACCTCGGTTTCGTCGAGACCGATGCCGGCCAGCGCCACGGTTGAGGCCACATTGGCATTGCGCGGATATTGCAGCGCGGCTTCGCGAGCCGTCCCGCTGAAGTGGACGGCCGCCTCCGTCAGTGCGTTCAGATCGAGCACGCCGTCGGCCGGGGAGCCACGCCAGCCGGCCGGTGGCTTGCGACCGCGATAGACAACCCGGCTCAGCCCGCCAATGCGGGCCGCGGCCAATGCGTCAATGGCGCCGACGGCGCCAGAGACCAGTTCCAGTTGCGTGTTGCCGCTGGCGGCGGCGTCGTGCAGGCGGGCGGCCAGCGCGGCATCGGCCAGGGCGCCGGTCGAGGCGGCAATCAGATTGACGCCACTGGCCAGCAGAATGGGGCCGTGTTCCTGCAGGGCCTGATGGCCCGCGCATTCGACCGCAACCGAGAAGCGGTTGTCGGCATCGGCCAGCGACTCAAGCAACTCGATATTCGGGCCGAGCGTGCGCAACACATGATCGCGACGGCCCGGTCGGCACAACACGACAACTCGTCTGATGCGGCGATCCTGCTTCAGTTGGCGGGCCACATAGGTGCCGATGGCGCCATAACCCAGTAACAAAACATCCATTGCTTGCGCTCTCTTGAAGTGGCGGGCCGAATCTGGTCGGTCGTGGCACTAAGGTAAATTGGAACTGAACACGCTTGGCTATTGCAAAAGCGTATAGCGGGTTCCGGACTCTTGAATTGCGTGAACGATAACTTTTAGCCATTGTCGCAAAACTTGCTGCCACGAATATTCCGGCCTGCCGCTCCTGCCACCAACGTTCACCATGCCCGCGTCGCCGCCCCGTCAAACTTCGTCCGAGCCGGTTTATCCGGAACACCAGCGTCTGGTCAGCGGGCAGGGGTGTTATGTCGGCGATATCGCCCTCGCTGAGGCGCTGGTCGTGACCTTTGTGCGTGCGCCACTGGCCCACGGCCGGATTCGGTCCGTTGATGTGCAGGCGGCACGCGCAGCGCCCGGTGTGGTGGCTGTTTATACCGGTGCCGATGTTGCCGGCATTGGTCCCTTGCCGGTCAATCCGGTGCTGGCCCAGGTGGCCGTGCCGCCGTATCCGATTCTGGCGGGTGATGAAATTCTGGCGGTCGGCCAGCCCGTGGTGGCGATCGTTGCCGACTCGGTTCAGGCCGGTGCCGATGCGGCCGATCTGGTGGAACTCGACATCGATGATCAGACGCCGGTGCTCCCCCGCCTGCGGGCCGGCTCTGACGCAGCAGACGCGGCAGACGCAACGGGCGAGGCACCGTCCCCCGCCCTGGCGCAGCGCTGGAGCGAGGGCGATATAGCGGCGGCCTTTGACGCGGCCAGTCATATCGTTGAAGTCACGATGCAGCACCCGCGACTGGCGCCAAGCCCGCTGGAGACCCGCTCAATCGCCGCGCGCTACAACGACCCGGCCGAAGCCGAAACGCTGACCATCTGGTTATCGACCCAGACGCCGCATCGCTCACGAGATTTTCTGGCCACCATGCTGGGGGTGGACAAGCAGAAGCTGCGGATGATTGCCCCTGATGTCGGCGGCGCCTTCGGCATGAAGGCTTCGCTGTATCCGGAAGAGGTTCTGGTCGCCTGGGCGGCATTGCGCCTGCAGCGCTCGGTGCGCTGGCAGGCCACGCGCAGTGAAGATTTTCTGGCCGCCACCCACGGCCGTGGTGCCTGTACCCAGGGCCGACTGGCGGTGGCTGCTGACGGGCGCTTTCTTGGCCTGCAGGCGCAGGTGCGCTGCCCGCTGGGATACTGGCTGCCCAACAGCGCGGCCATCCCGGCCTGGAATGCGGCGCGGATTCTGCCCGGTCCGTATCGGTGCGACGCGGTGCAGGTCGCCACCGAGGCCAGCCTCAGCCATACCGCGCCGGTGGGCATCTACCGCGGTGCCGGTCGGCCCGAAGCGGCCGCGCTGATGGAGCGGCTGGTCGAGAAGGCCGCCCGCGCCACCGGTCTTGATGCGCTCGAGATTCGGCGGCGCAATGTGATCCCGCCCGAGCAGATGCCCTGGCGCGGCCCGACCGGCATCACGATTGATTCGGGCCGCTACGCGCAGGCTTTGGCGCAACTGGCCTGCGAGGCCGACTATGCCGGCTTGCGTCAAACGGTGCAGACGCGGCGCGCGGCCGGCGAACTGGTCGGGCTGGGCGCGGCGCTCTACATCGAGCCCTGCGGCCAGGGCTGGGAAAGCGCCCGCGTGCAGGTCGAGCCTGATGGCCGCATCATTGCCGCCACCGGCGGCAGCGCCCAAGGTCAGAGTCGGGTGGCGGTGCTGGCCGGCATCGTCGCCCGCGAGTTCGGCGTCGACCCGGCGGCTATCGAAGTGCGCATCGGCGACACCGCCAGTTGTCCGGCCGGCATTGGTGCGCTGGCCAGTCGCTCGACCGCCATTGGTGGCAGCGCGATGCTGCAGGCCGCTAGCCAGGCGCATGAGCAACTGCTGGCCGACACCAGCGAGGCGCGCACGGCAACCATCACCGCTGATGTCGTTTACGAAGCGCCGGGCGAGGCCTGGGGCTATGGTTGCTACCTCGCCGTAGTGGCCATCGATGGCGACACCGGCAAGGTGCGTTGTGAGCATCTGCATGTGGTTGACGATATCGGCACCGTGCTCGACAAGGCCCTGGTGCGTGACCAGATTCTGGGCGGCATCGCGCAAGGTGTGGGTGAGGCTTTGCTGGAGCAGGTTGTGTATGACGAACATGGTCAACTGCTGACCGGCTCGTTGATGGACTATGCTCTGCCCCGGGCTGACGATATGCCGACGGTGTCGATCAGCACGCTGAATACACCGTCGCCGTTCAATGAGTTGGGCGCGAAGGGGGTAGGCGAGGCTGGCACGATTGGTGCGCCGGCCGCCATTGCCAACGCGGTCCAAGATGCGTTGGCTGCGCTGACCGCGCAGGATCTGCCGATGCCATTTACGCCGCAGCGAATCTGGCAGGTGATGCATTCCGCAAACTTACAAGAGAGCACGACATGAACTACCGCAGCAACGAAGCGAAGGAATACGCGCGCGAGCACATGAAAGGCATTTGGGCCGCGGCGCTCAATCCCATGCTGCCCGACGGTGCCATTGACGAGCAAGGCCTGCGCAGCAATATCCGCCATTGGGTGGACGACTTGAATATCCAGGGCTTGTTCATTGCCGGCAAGCAGGGCGAGTTCTTTTCAATGTCGGTGGCCGAGCGCAAGCGCAACTTTGAGGTGGCCGTCGAGGCGGTACGCGCCTGCGACAAGCCGGCCGGCACCATCATGTCCTGCTCGGACCAGAACTTCGACACCGTGCTCGAACTGGCGCGCCATGCCGAGCAGGTCGGGGCCGACTACATCGTCGTTCACGCGCCGGTGCTGCATTTCATTCACGATCGTGACGAAACGCTCTACAACTACTACAAGACGCTGTGCGATCAACTCGACATTGGCATTGCGATGTGGAGTCACCCCGACAGCGGCTATCTGATGAGCCCGCAGTTGTGCGCACGGCTGGCCGAGTTGCCCAACATCATGGCTATCAAGTATTCGGTGCCGCGCGAAATGTATGCCGAACTGACGCAACTGGCCGGCGACAGGATTCTCGTCAGCACCGCCTCGGAAGATGAGTGGTTCGACAATATCGTCGAGCTGAACTGGCAGTTGTATCTGTGCTCGTCACCGCCGTATCTGCTGCAGACGAAAAACGATTTGCGCATGCATGAATACACCGAGCTGGCGATGGCCGGCAAGATCGATCAGGCGCGCAAGGTGCGTGACAGTCTGGAG
>CAXBNM010000085.1:0-15189 GCA_963976885.1 uncultured Burkholderiaceae bacterium | reverse complement strand
ACGCCGTGAACGATCTGTAAGGACACCAGCATCAGCCACAGGGCGCCGACAATAAGACCAACGTCGTCGGCAAACGCCCAACTCAGAACCAGCGCGTTCAGCGCATTGGCGCCCATTGTGTAGGGCACCAGTTTGAGCATGGCCTGCAGCATTCGCGCGCGATATTCGGGCGCATTGGGGTCATTCCGAGCGAATTGTCGCCAGGTGAAAGTGCGGTTCGTTCCATCTGGCTTATCGGCAGAAAACTGGGGCGGGGCAACCGGCATCAAATCGAGTCAAGCAGCGCCAGGGGCGGCGCAAAGGCGTTAGTCGGAAAACTCAAGAGTCCGATCTTAGGGGCGCAGACACCTCTCCCCTGATTTGGTGCGCTGGATGGCATGTCGATAGAGACATACGGCATCCAATTGTTTCAAGATGACAAATCGCCACCGGGCGCGTGCCGCATGACGGTGTATCTGGTGCTGGCGGTTTGTTCGCAGGGCTCGGCGTTTGCCGTAGACTGCGAGCGTGAACAAGCCAGCCACAGTGCGTGCATCGGGGATGCTGCCCAGCTATGCCGGCGATTCCATTGCGAATCTGGCCGCCAGCATTGCGCGCGCCTGCGGCGCCGATGGCAGCTCACTGGCCGCGTCGCTGAGCCCCCGGCATCAACGCCTGCTTGATCAACTCGAGCAAGCGCCGGCGGTTTATCTGGTGCTTCTCGATGGCGTGGGTTGCCGCCAGTTGCACACCTTGTGCCCCGATGGCGTACTTGCTGCTCATCAGCGTGATGAGCTGACCAGCGTGTTTCCGTCCAGTACGGCGCCGGCCATTACCAGCCTGATGACCGCCAGCACACCAGCCGCCCATGGCGTTTCGGGCTGGTTGATGCATGAACCGGGGCTGTCGGTTGCGCAGGCAGCCACCGACGTAATTCGCGCCTTGCCCATGGATGTACGCGGTCAGCCGTCGCTGCCGGTGCCCGCCACCATCTGGCAGTGGCGCAGCTGGATGGAAGAACTGCCGGCGCAGTGTGCATGCTGGCAGCCGGTTGAAGTCTACGACTCGGACTACTCGCGTCAGGCCATGGCCGGTGCCCACCGGCAAGGCTATGCGCATCTCGATGAGGTGATCGAGCAGATCCGTCAGAGTGCCCCCGCGGCTGGCGCGGCGGCTGAAGACAAGCGTCAGTTCACCTACATTTACCTGCCTCAGTTCGATGCCACCGCCCACCGCTTCGGCTGGCAAAGCGATGAAGCCGCCGCCTGTCTGGCGCAGTTCGATGCCTGGTTTGCGCGTCTTCTTGACGCCCTGGCCGGGACCGGTGCGCTGGTGCTTGCCGTGGCCGATCATGGTTTCGTCGATATCCCGGCCAGCGGGCGCTTGCAACTCGCGCAATTTCCGCAAATTCAAGCCTGTCTGGCGGCTCCGTTGGCGGGCGAGCCGCGGCTTGTTTACTGCCGGGTCGAACCCGCCGCGCAACAGCGATTCGAAATGCTGGTGCAAGCTCAACTCGGCCATGCCTGCGAACTCTACCGGAGTCTGACGCTGATCGAGGCCGGTTGGTTTGGCGCGGCGGCCGGCCAGCGCCTGGGGCCGCGCTGCGGCACGCACACGCTGGTGATGCGCAGCGGCTTCACCTTGACCGACCAGATCCCCGGCGAACGCGCACATCATTTCATCGGCATGCACGGCGGCGTCGACGTCGATGAAATGCGGGTACCCCTCATCGTGGCGTCGCCGCCGGTGGCGCGCGCTACACTCTGATTGCATCCCGTTACCGGAGAACGCTTTGACTACTGCTCACGCACTTGCTCCTCGTATTGTCCTGCACGGCACGGCCTTCAATCGCGGCCAGGCCTATGGTGCAGCGGCGCGCGACCGCATTGCCCAATCACTCGAAACCTATCAACGCATGTTCGACGCCGTGGATCTGTCCTGGCCGCAGGCGGTGGCCAGAGCCGAGCCCTTCGAGCAAATCATTGGTAATACCTTTCCGGTCATCGTTGACGAATTACGCGGCGTGGCCTCGGGGTCCGGGGTCGACTTCGGATCACTGCTGGCCCTCAATTGCCGCACCGAACTGTTGCCGCCCAATTTCCTGGCGCTGGCCTCTGCGTCCAGCGGGGCCGCGCTGCCCGACGGTGGCCATATCAATGAATGCACGTCGTTTGCGGTGGCGCCCGGCGACGCCAACGTGTTGTTGGCCCAGAACTGGGACTGGATCGGTCCACAGCGCGACGCGCTGGTCGTGCTTGAGCAACATCCCGACCAGGGGCTGGCCCATCTCACCGTTGCCGAAGCCGGCATGATGGCCAAGATCGGCTTCAACGAACGCGGGCTGGGCGTCACACTGAATATCCTGCGCTCGCAGGATGACGGCAGCCGCGCCGGCATGCCGGTTCACGCCTTGTTGCGTGGCCTGCTCGATTGCCAGGATGTCGACGAGGCTACCGAGCTGGCGCTTGGGTTGAGTTATGCGGGCTCCAGCAACATCATGATCGCCGACCCGCAGGGGCGCATTGCCAGCCTCGAATGCTCGCCGCGCGGTGCCGTCGCCTTGCCGGCCCGGCGTGAAGGGGCGCGTGCTTCGCTCTGTCACACCAATCATTTCTGCGACGCCACTCTCGGCAAGCATGAGGCCAACCTGGCCGGCAATCTGTCGACGACCGAGCGGCTGAATCGGGCTCATGAGCTGATCGATTCGGTGGTCGATGTACCCTCGGCCGGTCAGTTGTTGTCCGATACGAGTGATGGCATGCAATCCATCTGTCGTTTCCCTGATCCGGAAATGCCGCTGGCGGGCCGGATCGAAACCGTGGTCAGCACCATTCTCGACCTGAGTGCTCGCGAGTTGCACCTGTCGGCGGCCCAGCCGAGCATCACGCCATATCAGCGCATTGCCCTGGAAGCACAAGCGGTGGGTGCAGATGACTGACACCGTTTCATGTCCGCTGTGCGAGCAAGCCGGCGGCGACCTGGTCGTGCAGGGCCCGCAATGGCGCATCGTGCTCGCCGATGATGCCGGTGCGCAGGCCTTTCCGGGTTTCACCCGTGTGATCTGGCAAGAACATTGTCGTGAAATGACCGATCTCGAAGCCCCCTCGCAAGCCGAACTGATGCAGGTCGTTTTCGCGGTCGAGACCTTGATGCGCGAGCATCTGCAGCCCGACAAGATCAACCTTGCCAGCCTGGGTAATCAGGTTGACCACCTGCACTGGCACATCATTCCGCGCTGGCGCGCCGACAGTCACTTTCCGAGCCCGGTATGGGCTGCCGCCGACCCCGCTCGTGACCCGTTCAAGGTGGCGGCGCCGGTGCTGGCGCGCTACCGGCAAGCGCTGCAAGACACTCTGGCGCCGTCTGTCTGGTCGAAGCGCCGCTGACCTGAAGATTCGCGCACCGACCCGACGGTTGCGCGACCATTCCCGCAAGGCGCCGTGTGCCGTCTGGCATGGCCAACATTCGCCGCTTCGGGGCCCGCATTCTGGTGGCGCCGGGCGAGGAACTTCCGGGAAGATGTCTTGACGCCAAACCTACGCGATATTCAGCAGTGCCAGCTCTGGCTGAGCCAGCATCTTGTTGCGGGCGCGGGGCTGGCGCAGGCGATGAGCACGCTGGCAGGAGCGGTCAACAGCTTGCGCCGTTCGGCGCGCGCCGGCGACGACGTATTGCCGGTGCTGGAACTGATTCGCGGATCGCTGATCGGGCCGGCCGAACAGATCACCGTACGGGTGGCCAGCGCCGCGGGATTGCCCGATGTGCGTGCCAGTGCCCAATTGCAAGCGCTTGATGCCTTGCTCGAACAGATGCACCTGACGGTTCTGGCCTGCGGCGCGGCCGTTGACCGGAGTGAATTGCACCGGCAGATGCCCGGGGCGCATGCCAGTCTTGAGGAGGCCTTGCCGCTGGCCCGGGCCGTGCAGTTGCAGTCGATGCGAATCGTCGCCAGGTTGCGCACCCGTACCTGCGTGCCCGACCAACTCTGGCAAGACCTCGGGGAACTGGCGACCGTCATGCGGCACAGTTCCTTTCTTGATGAGACTTTGGGAAGCGCAGCGGACCACGATGGCAATCGGACCTCCCGGTCCTGGCTGATCCTGCCGGTCCTGCTCAAAATTGCCGCGCTCGAAGAGCATAGCCCGCCGCAGGCCGGACTGATTTACCGTTTGGCCAGCCATTGGGCGGACCGGGTGGGCTTTCGGATCGACCCGTTGCCGCTACGCAAGCCCAACCCGCACGGACCATCACTGAAGCTGGGCGCCAAATTCCGGCTGCGCCTTGATACGCATCGCTTGCGTAACGCCATGGTGCGGCGGCAGGCCCGCTGGATGCACCCCGATACGGAGCCGGCGCAATTGCCGATGCAGTTGAGCCGGGTGCAACTTGCCGATTTGCTCGAAGATCTGTTTGGGCGCTGGAGCGCCGAGTGGCGTGCGCCGCGCGCCCGACCCGCGCCACCGGGGCAGATCCGGATACGTCCCGGCTTGCCGGGCCGGGAACTGGTCGCGGCCCGTTACTGGGAAAATACCGCCGAGCAGGCTTACGAATACGGTCAGTATCAGCGCGAGGTCTTGCTGGCACCGGCGGCTCCGGTCAGGATGCAAGAGCACGCCCAGATCGCACGGCGCGCTTTGCTTGGTGCCGAAATGGTCGACTGGGTGCAGGTTGACCGGCAATGCGTGATTGTCGAGCGCCGGGAAACGGGGCCAGCACCGATGCTCGGCGGCATTGTTGCCTTCGGACTGGACGACAAACAAGCCGTCTCAAGACCCGGACGCCAAATGGCTTGCGGCTGGGCTGGGTACGCGCGGTGCAACGGGTGCCTGGCAGCGTTGACCACCCCGATCGCCAGCGGATTACGCTGGATACCTTTGCCGGCCGGCCAACACCGGTGCAAATCGAAGACAACTCGCCCGGACTGGCCTGCGGCGCCTATTTGCTGACCGGCCAGGCGAGCCTCGATGGTCACGGCGATACCTTGTTCGTGGCACCAGCCCGAGTTGGCCCCGGGGCGCGGATCAGACTGCGTCGGCCTGGTGACCAGATCAGCGTCGAAATTGGCGCCCGGTTGCGGCGTGGCCCGGACTACGACCAGTTCGCGGTCAGGGCTCGGGGCTCGTCGAGTCTGTAGTGCGGACCGAGGCGACCGGCTTCAGCTAAACTGCCGGTATGGCAGGACTAACGAAAGACATCCCCGCGCCCACCGGTATCGTGGTTCATCAACAATCACGCGTGCTGGAAATCGCCTTTGATGACGGCACCAGTTTCCGGTTGCCGTTCGAGTACTTGCGTGTGTACTCGCCGTCGGCCGAGGTGCGCGGTCATGGGCCAGGCCAGGAGGTCTTGCAAACCGGCAAGCGCCTGGTCGGCGTAACCAGCGTCGAGCCGGTTGGCAACTACGCCATCCAGCCGCATTTCAGCGACGGCCACAACACGGGCATCTTTTCCTGGGACTACCTCTATCACCTCGGCCAGTCGCAGGACGAACTCTGGCAGAAATACCTGGATCAACTCGCTGCCGCTGGTGCCAGTCGCCAGCCCGATGGCTCCCCAGATCCCGATGAGCCTGGCCAGATGCGCTCGCAGGCACTGAGCCGACCCAAGTGAGCGCAGGTTTACCCCTTGTGTATCCTTTGCGCCGCTCAAACGTTACTTCGCAAGTCACCCCATTCGTGGCATCCGGCCCGCCCATGAGCGCAATCGGCCGGACGCCTGGACCC
Organism: uncultured Burkholderiaceae bacterium; assembly: GCA_963976885.1. Taxonomy (GTDB): domain Bacteria; phylum Pseudomonadota; class Gammaproteobacteria; order Burkholderiales; family Burkholderiaceae_E; genus JAUIAI01. Next base: position 9,487 of record CAXBNM010000085.1, on the reverse strand, counting down.
GCAGTCCTGACTCAGACCTGATATGGCAGAAGAAACTCATTTCGGATTCAAAACCGTCGAAGAGACGGCCAAAGCGGCCCATGTACGCGAGGTCTTCGAGTCCGTTGCCAAGCGCTACGACATCATGAACGATGTGATGTCCGGCGGCCTGCACCGGCTCTGGAAGGCACATACGCTGAATCGGGCGACCGTACGCACGGGCATGAAAGTGCTTGATGTGGCTGGTGGCACCGCCGATCTGGCGCGCGGGTTTGCGCGCCGGGTGGGTCCGACCGGCGAGGTCTGGCTGACCGACATCAATGGGCCGATGCTTGAAATCGGTCGCGACCGGATGATTGACGCCGGATTCAGCTTTCCGGCGGTGCAGTGCGATGCCGAAAAACTGCCATTCCCCGACCGCTATTTCGACCGCGTCAGTGTGGCCTTCGGTTTGCGCAACATGACCAACAAGGACGCCGCGCTGCGCGAGATGCGGCGCGTCATCAAGCCAGGCGGCCGCCTGCTGGTGCTGGAATTTTCCAAGGTCATCAAGCCGCTGGAAAAACTCTACGACTTGTATTCGTTCGAGTTGCTGCCGCGCATGGGCAAGGCCATTGCCAACGACGATGAAAGTTATCGTTATCTGGCCGAATCCATCCGCATGCACCCCGATCAGGAAACGCTGGCTGCGATGATGCGCGAGGCAGGGCTGGAAAGGGTCACCTATCAGAATCTGGCCGCAGGCATCGTTGCCCTGCACGAAGGGACCGTGCTCGAGTAGCGTTCGCTGCAGTGCGCAAAGACCTATGCCGCTATGAGGCTTTGCATTGATTTGCCGGGCTTAGACCTCAATATAGAAGTAACTGCGCCGGTTTGACCAGCGCCCTTTCTCAATTGCCTGACAGGATGTAATTATGTTGCGCTGGACCCGTTATCTGATGCTCGTCGTAGCGTTCATGACCGCTTTTGTGATTCTCGCCCCCGAGGCAGAAGCACGTCGGCTCGGTGGTGGTCGCTCTTTCGGTAAACCTGCCGGTTCGCTCTTCAAGCGTGCACCGGCCACGCCGGCCAAACAAAATGCGGCCAGTGGCGCAGCCGGGCAAGGCGCTGCCGCCGGCGGACGTAGCGGCATGATGGGTATGGTCGGCGGCCTGGCTGCCGGTCTGGGTCTGGCCTGGCTGGCCAGCTCACTCGGTTTTGGCGAAGAACTGGCCAACCTGATGATGATCCTGCTGATGGTTGCCGCCGGTGTGTTCCTGTTGCGCTGGTTCATGAGTCGAAGCGCCGCGGCCCGTCAGGGGGCCGGTTTGCGGCCAGCTGCAGCCGGTGCTGGTGCTGGCGCTGGGGCCGGTGCTGCCGGCTTCAATCGTGACCACAGTGCGGCCAACAACGTGGCCGGTTTGCAAGGTCAGCGTCCTGCCGGCGCTGCCGGTAGTGCTGGCACGCCGCTGAATGCTGCGGCCGATCAGAACGCTGCCCCGGCGGGTCCGTTTGTGCCGGCGGGTTTCGATACCGAAGGCTTCCTGCGGCAGGCCAAGGTGCAGTTCATTCGCCTGCAAGCGGTTTACGATGCTGGCGATCTGGCCGACCTGGCTACCTTTACAACGCCCGAGGTTTTCGGTGAGCTCAAGCTCGACATCAACGAGCGCGCCGGTGCCGACAATCAAACCGATGTCGTGCAACTTGATGCCGAAATGCTTGGTGTCGACGAAGAAGGCGACGACTATTTCGCCAGCGTTCACTTCTCGGGCCTGATCCGCGAGGCGGCAGATGCCAGCGCCGAGCCGTTCAGTGAAATCTGGTTGTTGTCCAAGCCGCGCTCGGGCAACTCGGGCTGGGTGCTTGCTGGTATTCAGCAAGACGACTCGCCCGCCAGCTGAGTCGTTCATGCTGGGCTTTCTGTTCCGCTCCTCCGCCCCGCGCCTGCTTGGCGCGGGCACGCTGAAGGCATTCATGGCTGCGTTCAACCATCTGTTGAGCCAGCACCCGAATGCCGCGACCCGGTTGAGCGCCCATGCCGGCCGGCGTCTGCGCATCGGCGTTGATGCCGACAAGCTGCCCTCGCTGCTGCCACGCCCGGAACTGTGGGCCACGATTTCTGCCGACGGCATGCTGCAATCGGCCGAAGCCGGCGAGGCCGATGTCGAGTTGCTGCTCAAGCCCTCGCTGGCTGCCGGTCAGGCACTGGCCAGCCAGGGGGTAGGCGGGCTGTCGTCGCATTTGCGCGTCGAAGGTGATGTCTTGCTGGCCGGCCTGCTGGGCGAACTGATCCAGGAGTTGCGCTGGGATTTCGAAGACGATCTGGCGCGCGTCGTCGGCGATCCCGCCGCTCAGCGGGTCGGTGACGCGATGCGCTCCGGCTCGGAAAAGGCTGGCCATTTGTTCAGCCGAGCCCGTGAGCAGGCCGCTTCGGTTGCTCGCGAGGCTACCAGCGGTGAAGGCGCCGGCACGGTGGCCCGCCAGGCCTTTTCGTCCGCTAAAAAGTCACTCGGGCAACTCGATCAACGCCTGGCCGATCTCGAAAAGAAAATCAAAGATCGGAAGTAGGTCGATAAAACAGGCGTTTTGGCGTCATCGGTCAGGCAGCTGGCAAGGCATTCTGCACTTTGCCATCAATACTGCCCGCCATGCCCAAATTCAGCAAAGAAGCGCTGCCCCGTCACACGGAAGCTATTCCGGCTTACAAGTCGGGGCAAGCGACGCTTCTTGAAATCGACGATGATCAAATTGCCGAACTCGACCTTGGCGGGAAGGGGGCGGGTCGGGTGCTGCGTGAGCATCTCGAACTGATCATCAACACGGCCGTTGCCGGTGTCGTCACCATTGATTTGCGCACTGGCGCCTATGAAATCTCCGAAGGCGTGCTGCGCATGCTGGGCTACCGTACTGACGAGATCGAGGGCACCGATTTCAGATTGTCGACACGGATCCACCCGGACGATGCTGCGCGGACGGTTGCCGCTCGCGCGGCATGTGAGAAAGAGGGACGCTTGTTTGAGCGCAGCTACCGGCTGCAGCGCAAGGACGGCAGTTATATCTGGGTAATGGGGACGGCTCAGACCGTGCTCGACGATAACGGCCAACCGATATTTCTGGCTGGCGTAATTCGGGACATCAGTTTTTCCAAGCGAATCGAGGCTGAACTGCGCGCGGGGGAAGAACGCTACCGGGCGATGTTCACCGCGTCGCCGATGCCAATGTGTCTGGTCGATCAGCATGGCAGCTGCATTCTGGCGGCCAATGAAGCGGCGCATAAACTGTATGACTTCGGACTCGGGCTGCTTGATGGCCGGCGTCTGAGCGAGTTGGCCGGGCCGGACGATTTAGAACCTTTTCAAAAGCTCTTCATTGATTCCGGCTCGGACAACATGCGTTCGGCGCAGGTGCGTCATCGCAAGAGCAACGGCCAGTATCTACAGGTTGAGTGCCGGGTCTGTCCGATGGGCGCGGGCGATCGGCGTACCTACGTCGTGCTTATCAACGACATGACCGAGCGTTTTGCGGCGCAGGCCGAAATTGAACGCCTGGCCACGCTCGACACACTGACGCAACTGCCTAACCGGCTGATGCTGTCCCGTCAGCTCGAGCAAATGCTGGAGCGCTGCCGCGAGGTGCGCACGGTTGGCGCATTGCTGCATATCAACCTCGATTCATTCAAGGCCCTGAATGAATCGATCGGCCATGACAATGCCGATCAGGTGGTGATCGAAACCGCCCGGCGCTTGCTGCAACTGACTCGGGACGGCGACGTCGTGGCTCGCGTAGCCGGTGATGAATTTGTCGTCGTGATGCAGGATCTGTCGCGCAGTGCGAACTCGGCTGCGGCGATTGCCGAGGGCGGCGCCAAGCGGATTCTGGAAAGCATCCGCCAGCCGTATCACGTCAACGGCGTGGAATTGCTGGTGACGGCGAGTATCGGCCTGGTTGAAATCGATCAGAACACCGAGTCGCCCGAAGTGCTGCTGCATCATGCCAACGCGGCGGTGCAGCAGGCCAAATCGCTGGGCCGCAATCAGGTGCGTTTTTACGATTCATCGCTGCAGGTTCTGGTTCAGCGCCGGGCTTCGCTCGAAATGGATCTGCGGCGCGCTCTGAAGGGTAACCAGTTCGAGTTGTACTACCAGATTCAGGTCGACGGGCAGTTGCAGCCGATTGGCGCCGAGGTGTTGCTGCGCTGGATTCATCCCGAGCGCGGCCTGGTGTCACCGCTGGAATTCATCTCCCTGGCGGAAGAAACCGGCATCATCGTGCCGCTTGGCACTTGGGTGTTGCGCCAGGCCTGCAAGCAACTGGCGCGCTGGGCGCATGAGCCGGCCTGCTGCAAGCTGCGGTTGTCGGTCAATGTCAGTGCCCGGCAGTTCCGCCAGCCCGACTTTGTCAATCTGGTGCGCCAGGCCTTGAGTGAATCGGGTGCACGCCCTGACTTGCTGATGCTTGAGTTGACCGAAAGCATGTTGCACGATCATGCCGAGGCCTCGATCGAGAAAATGAACCAGATTCGACGCATGGGCGTCGGTTTTTCCCTCGATGATTTTGGTACCGGTTATTCATCGCTGGCCTATCTGAAGCGTTTGCCGATGGATGAGGTGAAGATCGATCGAACCTTCACCCGCGACATCCTTACCGATCCCAACGATGCGGTGATTGTCAAAACCATTATCGGCATGGCCAGCAATCTCGGTCTCGACCTGATTGTCGAAGGCGTGGAAACCAGCGAGCAGCAAGCCTTGCTGACCCGTTGGGGCTGCACTGGCTTTCAGGGCTTTTTGCATGGTCGGCCGGTACCGATCGATGAGTTCAAGCCGCATGTTCCCGAGGCCATCAACGCATCGGACGCCGGCTCATGATGACGAGCGCTGCGCTCGCAATCAGCACAATTGCCGTGGCCAGCCCCCAGCGCAACGAGGTTTCGAGCGCATAGCCGGCCACAATCGGGCCGGTGAGCCCGCCCGCCGTATAACTGAGCACCAGCATCGCGGTCGCGCTGATCAGCGCCGAGCCGCGCAACACACGGCCCAGGCTGATCATGCTCAGCGTGTACAGGCCGCCGCCAGCTGCCCCCCACAACAAGGCCAGAACCCACAACACCAGTGGCGCATCGGGGGCGGTAAGAGCCAGCCCGGCGGTGAGCAGAATCAAGGTGGCACCGGCAAGACCGATACGGGCTGCCGGTAACCGATCGGCTGCTTCGCCGAGCGGCACCATCACCAGCATGCTGCCCGTGCCGCTGGCCGCCAGCAGCATGGCGGCGCTGGCCGCGGTATAGCCCAGCGCCAGTCCGTACAAGGGCAGCAATGAGGTGATGCCCAGCTCGAACAAACCGCCCAGAAAACCCGCCGCCACCACCGCCGGATAGGCCAGCAACGCACGGCGCAAGCCTTTGAAGCCGGTGTGATCACGGGAGTGGTCCTCCAGACGCATGCCTGGTACCGCCAGGGTCATCGCCAGTCCCAGGGCCAGAAAAGCGGCAGCGATGGCCGGGGCATCCGGATTGGCCGGCCGCAACCAGGCCAGCAGCGCGGGCGCGATAATGAATGCCACGCTCAACAGAGTTTGATAGGCGCTGACGATACGACCCCGGCGCCGGGCCGGGGCGAGTTCGGCAATGCAGGCCTCGGCCACGATCCAGCGTACCGACATGGCCGAACTGCCGATGAATTGCAGCAGTCCCCACAGCCATACCGACTCGGTATGGGCAATCGCAAAGGCCGAGAACATCGGGATGGCCAGCGACAGCAACAGCGCCCGGCGCTGGCCGAGGGTTGCGACGATGCGGGTGGCAAATGGCGTGGTGACCAGCAGGCCGAGCCAGCTTACTGCGCCGAACCAGCCAATCAGGGATGAGGATGTGCCACGTTGCTCGAGCTGGAAAACCAGCCATGGGGTCAGCATGAACTGGCCGATCAGGGCGATGAAAGTGGAGCCGATCATCGCCACCAGCGCGCGCAGCGACTGCGCAGCACTCAGGTTGTGGCCGCCGGTGGCGTGCCCACCGGGGTCGGTCATGCCGCCGTGATGGAGGCTCGGCGTTCGGCGGTGTCCAGGTGGGGCAGATTGTTGAAGCTGACCAGACGCATGCCGGCGCGGCCGACAATAAGCTCGCAAAACCCGGTATTGCGGAACTGCAGATTCAACTCGATCGCCTGCAACGGCGCGGCGCCCAGCAGATCGGCAATGGCGCGGCTGATGGCGCCGCCGGAGCTGACCACCAGAATGGTGTCTTCGCGGCTGGTATCGGCCACCGCTTCGGCGAGCGCGCCGTTGACGCGATCACCAAACTGCTGCCAGGTTTCCTGGGCCTGGGGCAGGCCGCCTTCGGTCCAGACCGACATCGCTTGCCGGAACATGCGCCAGTACTCGCGATAGTCCTCGCGTTGCAGTTTGGCCGGTTCAAAGTCGCCCAGATGAGCGCGCACGATGCTCTCGGCGTAATACTCGTTCAGGCCGGCGTTCTCGATTGGCACAATATCGTCGGCCTGCATCGCTTGCAGCGCCAGTCGGGCCGTCTCGCGCTGGCGCACCAGCGTGCCGGTCATGACCCGGCTGAAGCGCAGACCCCGGTCGCGGAAATATTCACCAAGCCAGGTCGATTGCTGTTCACCCAGCGGCGAGAGTTGATCATAGTTGGCCTGGCCAAAGGAAGCCTGAGCGTGTCGGGCAATAATGAGATGCGCCATGGAAAAGAGACCGCCAATTGGAAATTCAAAGATGCGCGCAAGTGTACGCGTTGGCGCTGCGGGGCTGATTTCCGGTGCTGCGGTGTCATTGGCGGCTACACTGCCCACTGTTCCCACCTTCCATGTGCCTGACGATGTCGATGCTCAGAAATGTCCTGATCGGGCTGATAGCCGTTCTCCACCTCTATATCGCCTGGTTTGAAATGTTTGCCTGGACCTCGCGCGGACCAGCGGTATTCAGTACTTTCCCGGCCGAGTTGTTCGAATCGACTGTCGCCATGGCCGCCAATCAGGGGATTTACAACGCGTTTCTGGGCGCCGGCCTGCTCTGGGCGCTGAGCATTCGCGATCAGACCTGGCGAGCGAAGGTGGCGCTGTGCTTTCTGATCTTTGTCGCGATCGCCGGTCTGGTGGGGGCGTTCACGGTGGCAACCAAAATTCTGTTGGTGCAGACGGTGCCGGCGCTGATCGCCATCGCGCTGGTGATGCTGACCCGGCGCGCCTGAAGCTGCCACCATATGCAATGGTGCTTGTCGGACCGGCGGGTAAACGCCTCGCCGGCAACGCGATATCCTTAGCACCCTGAATCTACGCCAAGGCTTTCCGTGTCCAATTCTTCTGCCTGTCCGGCGCCGGCAGACAGCTCCGCTTCGTCGCCGCTGTTTCCTGAAACAGAGCCTTATCAAAGCGGCTGGCTGACCCTGCATCAGGGTCACGAAATCTATTACGAACAATGCGGCAATCCTGCCGGCTTGCCGGTGCTGTTTCTGCACGGCGGGCCCGCCGGTGGGTTGTCGCCGCGTCAGCGTCGCTTTTTCGATCCAGCCCGTTACCGCATCTGCCTGCTCGATCAGCGCGGTTGCGGCAAAAGCCGGCCCTACGGGGAGCGCCAGCACAATCACACCGACGCCCTGATCGACGACATCGAACGCTTGCGAGCGCATCTGCATATCGAACGCTGGTTGATCTTCGGTGGCTCCTGGGGCTCTGCGCTGGCGCTGGCCTACGCCAGCCGGCATCGCCAGGCCTGTCTCGGTCTGATTCTGCGCGGTATCTTTCTGACCGGTCAGGCGGATATGGACTGGTTCTTCGAACACGCACGGCAATTGTTGCCCGATGCCTGGGCGCGTTTCAGTGCTCAGGTGGGGCAGACCGAAAGCCGTGCCATCCTGAACGCCTATACCGAAGCACTCGAAAACATCGAAACACCGGCGGCGCAAGCGGCGGCGCAGGCCTGGCAGTTCTGGGAAACGGCGTTGTCGAGCCCCGGGCGCACGCCGCCGGCGGTCAACCGTGTCGACCTCGAAACAGTGCGAAAATACCGGCTGCAGGCGAGTTATTTGAATCGTCTGTGCGATCTTGGTGAGTCTGCCGTGTTGCACGCGGCCGGGCAGGCTGCTAGCCTGCCGACGGTTATTGTGCACGGCCGGCTCGACTGGGTTTGCCGGCCGGAAAACGCCTGGCGATTATCCCGTCATATGCCTGGCAGCCGACTCCGTCTGCTTGCCGGTGCTGCCCACGATCCCTATAGCGCGCCGATGCTCGAAGCCCTGATTTCGGCGACGAATCTATTCGCCCGTGACGGTCACTTTGAGCAGTGGACCGCTGATGGAAAGTTCGATGAGCCTCAGATTTAAAATCAACCTGTTGTTATTGCTGATCTTTGCATTGCTGGCCTCGGCGCTGGTCTGGCAACAACTGCGTTCGACTCGCGTCGACGTGCAGCAGGAATTCGCCATGGCTGGCACGGTAGCCTCGCGCGTGCTGGCGCGAATCGGCGAGGTCAATCAGGATGCCGGCGCCGCGGCCGTGCAAACGTTTCTGGATCGACTGGGCCGAGTGCCGGCCGTAGAAATCACGCGCTACGACCAGCTTGGCAAGGCCTTGTACCGCTCGCCTCCGAATCCGAACCCGCTCGGGCGTGAAGTGCCAGCGTGGTTCATGCAACTGCTGTCGCCTGCGCAAACCGATCAACGCCTCGATCTGGCCGATGGCCAGGTCGTGATTCACCCCAGTGCCTCTCGTGCGGCGCTGGCCGGCTGGGATGAATGTCTATTGCTGTTGGCCATTGTTGGCGGTGGCTATCTCTTACTCAGTTTGCTCGTGTACTGGTTGATCGGGCGGGCGATGAAGCCGCTGCATCGTGTTGTCGAAGCCTTGCATCAGGTAGGTGAGGGTAACTATCAGACCCGCTTGCCCACCATGCACGGGGCTGAAGCCCGTGCGCTTGGGCGCACATTCAACGATATGGCGGCCAGTATCGACCGCAATCTGACGGCTCGCGCGGCGCAGGCCAGAACCGAGGGCGAGCAAGCCCGGAACCAGGCGCAAAGACAGGCCATGCAGCGCCGGATCGACCACGAACAGCAGGCGTTTGGCCGCGATCTGCACGACGAACTGGGTCAGCATGTCACGGCGATCAAATCGATGGGCGTGTCGATCTCTCGTCGGGTCGCCGACGATCAGTCGCCGATTGCCCAGGCGGCGGACCTGATCGTTGCCTCGGCCGATCGCGTGCATGCCGGCATGAACGATATGGTGACGCGGCTGCGCCCGGTGGCGCTTGACCAGCTTGGTCTGGCCGATGCCCTCGGTGAGCTGATTACCGACTGGCGGGGCAAGCTGCCACAGATGCAATTCACGCTGCGTATCGGCCCCGAGCTTGATCAGGTGCCGCCCGAGGTGGCGACCGCAGCTTTCCGGATCGCCCAGGAGGCGGTAACCAATGCGGTACGTCACTCGCAGGCGCAACTGATCGAAGTGAATCTGCGCGCAGTCGATGCGGCAATCGTGTTGCAGGTGCAGGACAACGGTCAGGGGCCGCCCGAGGG
>CAXBNM010000084.1:0-15329 GCA_963976885.1 uncultured Burkholderiaceae bacterium | reverse complement strand
CGACCCGTGCATCAAAGCGATCACCGTCGCTGACCGCATAGGTGTTGTCGCCAATCGTGATGGTACCGCCCTCGGGCCGGCCTTGCAGATCGATCTCCATCTGGTTGACCGTCAGGCCACCGGTAAGCCGAAAGCCATTGCCAAGAGCGAACCAGTCAGCAAACAAGCCAAGCCGATTGAATTTGCCCTGCGCTTCGTAGTTCACGCCATCTTCGGTGCGCGTGCCATCGAAGGAGCCGATACCACCAATGTCGGCGCGCAAGGTGACCCGATCTGAAATGGGATGCGCTCCACCAACCAGCACGCCGGGCACGCCGATGCTTCCGTAGGCCTCAACGGCTTTGGCGTGACCGGGCATCATCAAGGCCGCCAGCAACATGCCGCCAGCGACCAAGCCGCGACTCGGTTTGAAGCGGGCCATGGAGATGGACTGGGCCTGTCCCTTCACGAGTTTGGTCATCACCGTTTTGCGCGATCCGTTGAAGTGCGAGTGCATCAAATTTCCTTGACGAATGGTTAACTTTGAATCAGCGTAATGCATTGTTGGAGGGGAAACGGCCACGGTGCCGACCAACGGTCGGTAGCGCCGATCAGTTGCGCAACGCCATCACGCGTCGGCGATATGAGCCTTGGCAGCAACGCTTGTTGTCGGTGTCGCCTGCGATTCCGGCAAACCCGGCACGCGCGACAACAGCAACTGCTTCAGGTCGCGCTCATGACTGATCACTTCGGCAACCTCAAGAGGCTTCGAGAAGTAATAGCCCTGGATGTAGTCAACACCAAGGGCTTGCAGCAACACGACGGTCTCCTGTGTCTCTGCCATCTCGGCGACGCATTTCATGCCCAGTTCACCGGCCAGTTCAACGGCCGATTTGATAATCAAACGGTCCACACTGCGTGACAGACAATCGCGAATGATCGAACCGTCGAGTTTCAGAATATCGGCGGGCAGATGCTGCAGATAACCCCAGCCGGTATAGCCGCTGCCAAAGTCATCAAGCGCCACCTTCACGCCAAGCAACTGCATCGATTCAAGAATGGTTCGGGTCCGTTCAATATCGTTCAGCGCGACGCTTTCGGTAATCTCGAGACACAGCTTGCTGGCCAGATGCGCTCGCTTGCGCAAGGTCTGCATCAACTCGTCAACAAAGATCGGATCGTTCAGTGACGAGCCGCTCAGGTTGACGGTAATCAGATCGATTTCCTCGCACAAACGCGGATGCTCGTCGAGCAGATTCAAACTGGTTTCCAGTACCCAGCGGTCAATCCGGTTCATGATCCCGGCCTCTTCGGCAGCGGGAATGAACTTGTCGGGCCTGATCAGACCGCCAGACTCCGAACGCATTCTGAGCAGCATCTCGAATTTGAGTTTCTTGCTCGCATCGTCGATCGGCACAATGGGTTGCATCACCAGGAAGAAAGTTTCATCCAGTGTGATTGAATCAATCCGATCAAACGCCTTGATCGATTCAAAGCTTTGCGCCAGCGCCTGGTCTTCATCAGAGATCAGCACCACCGGACAGTACTCGTCATGGCGCGCCATCGTGCTTGCCTGCGACAGATAGTTCTGCGCCTGATCGAGTTCAAGCTGACGGGTCACTTCAAGCAAGCCGATTCGCAAGCGGATTGACACGGCGGGACGATTGGGCACCAGCGCCGATTTGTTGACGCCTTCAACGAAATTGACCAGCTTGGGAAACACCTGATTGGCTTCGGTGTTGGCCATGATCAGCCGGAACGAATCGTCGACCCGGGCGATCTGCGTACGTTCAAAACCCTGATCGATCAGCTGATACAACTCCAGGAATATCCGGTCCATCACCGCCGAGCCATACAAGGTGCTCAGATGGGTGAAGCGTTCAATACTGATATCGGCCAGAACCAGTGCCTGACTGGCTTGTCGTGCGTGCAAGGCATTTTGCAGCGCCGCCTCGTAACCGCGGCGGTTCAACGCACCGGTCAGCGCATCATGATCGACCAGATGCAGTAATTTGTCTTCGGCAGCCTTGCGAGCGGTTACATCCTCGACACTGCCTTCAAAGTGGCCTTGCTGGCGGCTCAGCTCAACTGTGTACCAGCGCATCGGCTCGAAGGGACGCGATGAACAAACCTGCGTGGACAGCTCATCCTGTCCGTCCAGTTCGGCAGCAAGTTTGCCGAAGGCTTCTTCGCCCAGCAGGCGTTGCAGCGAAACGCTGGACACGCCGCCTTTGTCGGCCAATCGGAACAACTCCCGGAAGGCCCGGTTGTTCATGCGCATCGACAAGTCAGCATTCAGACTGAACAGCGCAACCGGCGTGTTCTGATAATTCAGTTCAATACGTTGCAAGGCGGCCATTTCGCCCAGCTGCGCTTTCTGGCGCATCGTCTTGTGCTTGCGCATCTGCTCGGCAAGCGCAACTCCCATGATCAACGCGGCCAGAATCGAAGAGGTCTGAATGTTCAGCGAATCGGCAAGCCCGTGCAGCATTCCCGCCTGATACGCCATCTCGCCGAGCACGCCAAGCATCCAGACCGTATAGGAAAAGAGATACCAGCCGGCAGTGGCGGTAGGCTTCTTGATCAGCATGTACGCCGAACCAAACACGAACATCAGCACGGTCGGCGCAGCGGCTATGTAGAAGCCGAGCATGAACATCGGGTACGGTATCCAGGGCGCGCTGACCGAGAGACCCAGAAACACCACCAGCAAGGTCTTGGTCACGGTCTTGAGTTTGCTGCCGTCAAGCGCCCGACTGAACATCGCCAGAAACAAACCACAACTGAGCACGCCGTGAATGGCCAGCGTGATCTGCATGCTCAGCAAAGTGGTGGCTTCATCAAGGTGGATACCAATCCAGGGCAAATCCCAACCGCCGTTGAAGATCGCCATGCGCAGCGACGTGAACAACCATGCCGAGAACAACATGAAGGTGGGTTGCCGGTTCAACGCGGCCACTACGCCACTGAAGGCGGCCAGACCGATGAACACGCCCATCAGCGCGCCGCCGAAGCGATCGAACGCGCTGTTGAGTCGAGCGAAGGATTCGCGCGGCCACAGAAACACCTTCGGCTTCCAGAGGGCGCTGGTTTCCATCGCCACGAGAATTCGATACGGCGCCGCCTGCGCCGGGATGGAAAATGCAGTGCCGGAAGAAATCCGTTTCATCGATTCGGAAACATCAATCGCCTGACTGGCACCGTCGGCGCCGCGCGCCAGTGGCGTCATGGGCACAATCCACGCACGCTGTTTGGTGCCGCGCACCAGACGTACCTCGACGGCTTGTTCATGGCGGTGGATGGCGGAGTCAGCCGGCGGGGTGATCTCCATGACCAGCGGGCGACTGGCGTCGCGTTCGAAAACGCTGATCTTACGCGCCGTGCGCGAATCGACCGCCTGCCGTACGTTGGCCAACGAGATCTCGTTTCCGGGTGCCTCGAAAAACGCCACGCTCACGCCCGAGCCGGCGCCGACGCGATGCGTATCGGCACTGAAGACGAACGCCACGTACGCCCCCAGCATCATCGTCGTCAACGCCACCATCATCGTGAAGTAGCGAAGCGATAGATTCAGACGCGATGTGGCCGCAACGTTGTGCTCTGACCCGCTATAGCGATAATGCCCGGGGGCGGACATGCAGTATTCCCCAATACCAAGAGGAAACTATTGTTAACGAGCCATACCTCGATCAGGGCACAAGTCAGACGACCGGCTTGATGACAAAGTCGAGCGGCAAAACGGCCGATCAGCGGCTGTTTAACGACGACGAAACACCGGCCGGAGAGGGCTTGAAGCGCCCTCTACCAGCCTCGTCCAACGCTTAATGAGGGGTATATCAGACCACGACGACCCCGAAATCGTGGTCAAAATCGGGCAATGCATCGGTCGGTACGCTGTCGGCCCGCGGTAACACCCACGAGCCGCGCACTGAATTGAACACTTCGATTTCAGGCGCATCCGGCGCAAATAAAAAGCGCAGAAAACCATCATCACGGTCGCGCGATTCGCGCTCGAGGTCAAACAGATTGACCCCCAGCAGAATCAGTTGAATTTCAGGATGATCGGGCATCGTCACGGGCGGCTGATCGGTGAGCGCACTCAGTCCAAGCATCCGGTAATTACGCGTGCGTCCCGGCGGTGCAGCCGCCAGCACCCAGGGTTTGCCAACGGCCAGGCTGTAACGCACAGCCGCCTTCATCACCGACAGCTTGGCCGCGTGACCGCGCCGACCATTGCAAGCCGCAAGCCTTGAGTAGTAAGTCGTTGATTCGGGCGCCAGACCCTCAGGCATGCCGAGCAGATCACGCGGCACGTAATAAGACTCATCCGCCGTCTCGATACGCACGGTCGCCAGCGGTGTCCCGGTTGCACGGTCCTCCGCAAGGAGCACCACCGCGCGGGCCGAATAGTCGGAATCATCCGGCTTGATCACAGTCGTTTTCAGGGTAGGCAGAATTCGCGCGTAACTCTGAAAGCGCAGCCGCGCTACTTGCCGCAATTGTTCTTCAGTGCGAGCAATACGAATGCAGAACCCCTGATCTGCTTCGTTGACGTCATTCGTCGGGGCCATCTTGGTAAGCAACCGATCCTCCTGAGCAAATTCGATTTTGTATTGGTCTTGCCGGTCGATGCCATCAGCTTGCAGCCGCTGGAGCATCGCATCAATGCGGGTATGGATCTGCGCCCATCGCCCTGCCCCCCTCATTCAGGGGAACCTCTATTGCAACCGTTTAACGCCGATAAAACTGTGTCAAATTGAACAATTGTCGTATTTGCCCCCCTCGCTACCGATCTGGCGCCCGCAGCTCATCGTAAGAGGTCTCTACATACTCCCGGTAGCCGGGCCGGTCCTGCAAGCGCTCGACCCAGGCCTGAACGGCCGGCAAAGCGGGCCGCTCGATATCGATACTGAAATACCGGTACATCGTCGCCCCCACCGGAATATCGGCCATGCTGAAGCGATCACCACCGAGCCAGGCTTGTGCGCTCAGGTGCGAGTTGAGTAATTTGGCCGCCGCCTCCAGGGCAACAGACTGGGTCGCCAGCACGCGCGCGTCGCGCTGCTCGCGCGGCAGACGCACCTTTTGCCAGAACACGGCCGAGAAAGCCGGCATCCAGGTGGTGCTGGCCCAGTCCATCCATTGATCAGCCACCGCCTGCGCCCGCAAGCGCTGCTCGGCAGAGCCCGAAACCAACAAGGGTTCACCGAAGCAGCGGCCCAGATGGCGCACGATGGCCGCCGACTCCCAGAGCACGAGGTCGCCGTGCACCAGAGTGGGAATCCGCCGGTTCGGGTTCAGGCTGGCGTAGGCATCGCTGTCCACCACACCATGGCGGCCGCCGGCCTCCCGGCGATCATAGGAAACACTGCATTCGGCCAGCGCCCACATGACCTTCTGGACATTAACCGAGGTCGCTCGCCCCCATAAGATCAAGGGCGCTTTGGGCTGAAAGGCAGAATTTCCCATAGTCACAGGCCCAGCGCGGCGGCGTTGAAGAGCTGGCCGGCACCGAGCCGGCCGGCAAAACAATCAACAATGTTCTGCGCCGCTTCAACAGCCATGCGCCGCTTGCCCTCTTCGGTCAGCGCGGCGGCATGGGGCGTCAAGATGGTATTGGGCAAGCTCAGCATCGGGTCATCCGGTTGCGGCGGCTCCTGCTCGAACACATCGGTGCCGAGCCCGGCCAGCTTGCCATCAAGCATGACTCGTGCCAGGGCAGCTTCATTGACGATCCCGCCACGGGCGCAATTGATCAGGATGGCGTGTTCGGGCATCTGGGTCAGCTCCGGCGCATCGATCAGGTTGCGGGTTTGCTCATCGAGAGGCACATGCACGGAGACAAAGTCGGCCTGCGCCAGCCAGGGTTTGAAATCCGTCGTCGGTTCGCAACCGAGACTCAGTGCCAGCTCGGTATCGGGCACCAGATCGGCCACCACGACGCGCATGCCGAAGGCCTTGCAAAGAGGAGCCAGTTTGCGACCAATACGCCCAAAGCCGATGATCAGCATTGTCTTGCCGGCCAGCTCGGTCATCCGGAACCGACCCCGGTCGTGAAAACGCCCCTGGGTACTCGCCTGATGATAGGCAAACGGATTCTTGGCCAGCACCATCATCATCATGATGACGTGTTCGGCTACCGAGGTACTGTTGGCGCTGGCTGCGATCGCCATTGGAATTGACCGGGCATTGAGCGCGGCCACCGCAATGTTGTCGCAGCCCACGCCGTGACGCGACACGACGGCCAGTTCGGGTGCGGCCGCTATGACGGCCGCATCGATCGTGGCGGTACGTACCAACATGCCGTGGGCATCGCCAACGGCCGCCAGCAGCGACGCCTGATCACAGGCGGGCAGGCAGACCATCTCAATGTCGGGATGCTGTTCGAGGACGGCCAGACCGTCGGGGTGAATGGGTTCGGTAACCAGGACTTTTTTCATGAATACGGCAGCGTGCGTGAATCGAACGCAAAGCTTAACCGAAGCACCAAACCCGTCCCGAAACCTGCCCGTGCCCCATTCGTCGCAGGCAAAGACAAGCACGGCAGGATGCGTCAGCCCCTGGCATTCAGACGACGAAAGACAGCCAACCGGCAACGCGGCCGCTGTATTGCAAACGGTTGAACAAGGAAATTCGGGCAAACGGATCGATCACAGCGCTGGTCTGCGTCGCATCCGCCACACCGCCGCCGCCCTATCGAACGGCGACGACCGGCGCCGCAGTCGCAGGCCCCTGCGCCAGATTGACCGTCAACTCCGGCTGGACGCCCATCATCATAGCGGCGACAACAATCATGTAGGCAACGAGAAGCTTCACTTTTTTTGCTCTTTGGAGGTCAGAAGCCCGGCCGCGTGGCTGCGGGTGGATAACCCTTTTCGCGGTCAGTGTCAGGCGTTGTAACGCCTTATGTAACTAAATGTATTCTACATGATTGGCGGTAAAACACATGCCAATTCACGAAATTCCAGCCCCAAAGAGCGCAAAAATCAGCGCCCCTAAGCCTTTTCGGCCAAGAAAACCCGAATCACCGCCTTGTCAGTGATCGGCAGACGGCCAAGGCTCATGTTTCAAAATGTAGCCACCCAAGGTGACAGCCCTGAGACAGTACATGACCGCCATGGCCAGCCAGAGACCATGATTGCCCCAGCCATGCATCAAGAGCAGCGACAGCGGCACGAACAATCCGATCGAGACCATCATGGCGTTGCGCATTTCGCGGGTCTTGAGCAAGCCGATCGCGATGCCGTCGAGTTGATAACTCCACACGGCCAGCAAAGGCATCGCTATCAACCAGGGCAGATAGCGCGCGGCCGCTTCGCGCACGGGCTCAAGAGTCGTCAGGCTGGCAATCAGATCGATGCCAAACAGCGCATAACCGACCACATAAACGCAAGCGGTGAGCACCGCCCAGGCCGTCGACAAGCGGATGGCCAGCCGGTAGGCGTGCCGGTCGCGAGCGCCCGCAGCCTGGCCCACCATGCCTTCGGCCGCATGAGCAAAACCATCCAGTCCGTAAGAGAGCAGATAGACGAACTGCAGCAAAATCGCGTTGGCCGCGAGCACGATTGCCCCGAGTGAAGTGCCCTGCCGGGCGAACCAGGCCATGGCAAAGAGCAGACAAAGTGTGCGCAGGAAAATGTCGCCATTGACGCTGATCAGACGCCGATAGGCAGACCATGAGGCCAGGCCCGTCAAGCTCCAGCGCCCGGCAAACGCGCCCAGGACGCGGGCCAGCAACACGGCCCCGACCAGCGCGGCAAAGTACTCACTGATGACACTGGCCAACGCCACGCCGAAAACATCCCATTGCCAGCCCATGACGAACAGGATACTGAGCCCGGCATTGGTCAGGTTCAGCGCCAGCTGCGCCACCAGCGCAAAGCCGGTGCGCTGCAAGCCGATCAGGGCGCCCATCAGCAGATAGTTGAACAACACCGCCGGCGCGCTCCAGATGCGCACCTCGATATAGCGGGTAAGCAGCGTACTGACATCGTCGGCCGCGCCCATGAAATGCACTGCGGCAACCGCCACCAGTGACTGCGAGGCCAGCACCAGCAACGCAAACAGACCGGCCAGCACCGCCGAGTTGCGCAGCAGCAAGCGCATCGAGGTACCGTCGCCACGCCCATACTCCTGCGCAATCAAGCCGGTGGTGCCCATGCGCAAAAAGCCGAACGCCCAGAACAGCGAACTGAACGTTACCGCCCCCAGCGCCACCGCCCCGACAAAGGCAGGATCGTCGAGCCGGCCCATGACCGCGGTATCGACCAGACCGACCAGCGGCACCGACAAATTGGACACGATGATCGGCAGCGCGAGTGCAAACACCCGGCTGAAGGTGATCGCGTTGGCAACGTCAGAGGCTTGTGCCTGAGAGTCAGCCACGCGAGGCACTCTTGCTCAGTTCGGGCCGTACCGTAACCGCCCCTTTGTCGGAGCTGAACAGAAACTCACCATCCTGAATCGACACGGACAATCGAACCGTCCGATCGAGCAAGCCGGCAAGTTCTTCGGTCTGCGCGGTCGGCAGCGTCCAGACGGTCAGGTTGTCGAGCTTGTTCAGCCCGGCGCGCGTGCGTCGCCACCAGACCTCAAGACGGGCGCCGCCGAAGGCAAAGATATTGACCTGACGCGCACGGCCGCAAAACTGGCGCACCAGTTTTTCTTCAGGCAGCCCGGTAAGCACCGCCAGTTGCATGGCGCCGGTCAGATCCATCACCTGCAGGTCGGGGTCTTCGTCGGTCGACAGACCGCGACCAAAGGCCAGCCCGTCCTGGGCAACCATCGCCCAGGCCAAGACCCGGACCATCACCCGCTCATTGGTTTCGGACGGGTGCTGCGCGACGGTCAGCGAATAATCCGCGTACCGGTGCGCATCCATGTCAGCCAACGACAGTTCAATTTTGTGGATCGTTGCGTTCAGTGCCAAGATGCATCCAGTGGGCAGCAGCCCGGTAAGCCAGGGGTCGCTAGTGTAGCGGCCCGGAGCCGTTGACTCGATACGCTGACTATCGGAAGCGCGCCGTGCGGACCGTGTCGGCCAGCTTGCGCAGCGCCTGTTCGGTCTGCTCCCAACCCAGGCAGCCATCGGTGATTGACACCCCGTACTGCAGCGGCGTCCCCGGCTTCAGATCCTGCTTGCCCGCGCGCAGATGACTCTCGAGCATGATGCCGCCGATGCGCTTGTCGCCGGCGGCCAGCTGCGTGCAGACATCGTCGAGCACCTCGAGCTGGCGTTCATACTGCTTGGACGAGTTGGCATGCGAGCAATCGATCATCACGCGGGCATCAATACCGGCCCGACTCAAGTGCTGAGCGGCAGCGTCGACACTGGCGGCATCATAATTGGGTTTGACGCCACCACGCAGAATCAAATGGCAATCCGGGTTGCCCCGGGTTTCGAACACCGCCGCCTGACCCATTTTTGTCATCCCCATGAAGGCGTGACTGGCCGCCGCGGCGACAATGGCATCGGCCGCGATACCGATGCTGCCTTTGGTGCCGTTCTTGAAGCCGATCGGACAACTCAGACCAGAGGCCAGTTGCCGGTGACTCTGACTTTCCGTGGTGCGGGCGCCGATTGCCCCCCAGACCACAAGATCAGCAATGTATTGCGGGCTGAGCATGTCCAGGAACTCGGTCCCCGAGGGCACATTGAGTTCGGCCAGAGCCAGCAACAAGGCGCGGGCTCGTTGCAAGCCCTCGTTGATGCGATAACTGTCGTCCAGGCGAGGGTCGTTGATGAAACCCTTCCAGCCAACGGTGGTGCGCGGTTTCTCGAAGTAAACCCGCATGACCAGTAAAAGCGCATCCTGCAATTCAGGCGTCAGCGCGGCCAGGCGGCGCCCGTACTCGAGCGCCTGATCGGCATCGTGAATCGAGCAAGGCCCGACCACGACGACCAGCCGCGGATCGCGCCCGCGCGTGATATCGGCCACCGCGCTACGCGTCGATTCAACCATCGTCAGCACCGAATCGGGGACCGGATACTCCTCATGCAGAACGGCTGGCGAAATCAGAGGCCGCACGGAACGGATCCGGACGTCATCGATGCGGGTGGAGTCGTGGGTGCCGACGTGCTGGTCGAAGTTGGAGGTGGCTTGGCCGGTCATGGGGGCATTGCAGGTCTGCTGGAGGACCGCCAGTGTAACGGAGGCTTGGCACCACTGGGCGCCCGCGCCCGGACACTCCGGCGGCCTGAGCCGTTCGGTCCGGTACACCGGCCGCGGCGACCAGATTTCGCGCTACTCTACGAGCCCCGAACCGCGCCATGTCTTGCCCTCCCATGACTGATCCCACCGCCCCCCGTTCGTTCATTTCCCGTCGATTGGTCTCGGCCACGCGCAATTCGCTGTCCGGATTGCGCGTGCTGTGGGGCGAAGAAGCCTTTCGGATCGAGGCCTTGCTTTGTCTGGTGTTGCTTCCACTGGCGCTATGGCTGGGTGACGATGCGGTCGACAAAGTCTTGATGGTTGGCGCGCTGGCCATCGTGATCATCGTCGAAACGCTCAATACCGCCGTCGAGAAAACCATCGACCGCATTTCGGCCGAAATTCATCCGTTGTCAGGCCATGCCAAAGACCTTGGCAGTTGCGCCGTGTTGTTTGCCCTCGTATTGGCCGTTTTCGTGTGGGCGATGGTGTTGCTCGATTAATGGTCACCGCCGGCCGCCCGTAAGACCCTGGTTGCGGCCGCATCAACCGCCAGCGGCTCGCCACCGAGCACCACACCGAACAACTGCCTGGCCTGCTCGGCGGTGTAGCGACCCAGCCGCACATCCTCGAGCACACTGGCCGTGTCGCGACGCAGCGGATTGCCGTAACCACCGCCGCCCGGCGTGCGGACATGAACCCGGTCGCCGGCCTGCATCCGGATGTCCTGCTCTTTCGACAAGTGCACCGGAACGTGACGCTGGCCGCCACGAAGGACCGCCACCTCATTGCGCGCGCCGTCATGGCCGCCCGCCGCACCAAGTGGCCCCGTGCGGCCGTGATCCATCACGAAGCTGGCGCTGGCCTGACCGCGGCGCAACTCGACCTCATAGTCGAGCCCGAATCCGCCGCGATGCTGACCAGCACCGCCTGAGCCTTCGCGCAACGCGTAGCGCCGATACAGCACCGGAAAAGCCTGCTCCATGATTTCGATAGGCGGCGCCTTGCTGATACCTATCGTTGAGCAACCATTGGACAGCCCGTCGTGGTCATGGTTGCCACCGTAACCGCCGCCCGAAATCTGATACATCACATAGTCGCGCCCACGCAGCGGATCATGACCGCCCAGCGCAAAATTGCCACTGGTGCCGGCCGGCGCCGCAGTCACTCGTTCAGGCAAGGCATCAACCAGCGCGGCAAACACCGCCTCGGCAATGCGCTGCGACACCTCGGCCGCGCAGCCCGACACCGGACGCGGGTAGACGGCATCGAGAAACGTACCACTTGGCCGCTTGACATGGAGCGGTTCAAACGCGCCGGCGCTGATGGGCACCTCGGGAAAGATGTGCCGTATGGCCAGATAGACCGAGCTCAGCGTCGTGGCCAGCACCGAGTTCATGGGCCCGGCACACGGCGCGCTGGAGCCGGAGAAATCGAAATGCAAACCGCGTTCGGCCTTGTTGATCTGCAAGCGAATCGTCAGCGGCTCGTCGACGACGCCATCGCTGTCGACATAAGCTTCGCTCTGGTAGCGGCCGTCAGGAATTTCATCAAGACAAACGCGCATATGCTCGGCAGAGCGGGTGCGCAACTCGCCTATGGCCTGTCGGACCGTGTCGTCACCGTAGCGATCGAGCAGCGCATGCAGGCGCCGTTCGCCCACCAGCAACGCGGCCGCCTGCGCCTTGACATCACCGATACGCTGATCGGCAACCCGGATATTGGACGAAATGATGGCAAAGATTTCTTCGTCCAATTTACCCGCCTTGAACAGACGAACCGGCGGCAAGCGCAAACCTTCCTGCTCGACCGAGGTAGCCGAGGCCGAGAAGCCACCCGGCACCGATCCACCGGTATCGGGCCAGTGCCCCGTGTTCGAGAGCCAGCAGAAAATTTCGCCCTGACGATAGAACGGGCGCGCAAAGCGCACATCCATCAGATGCGTCCCGCCCAGATAGGGATCATTGACGATGTAGATATCGTCCGGTTGTGGCGCCGCGGTAATCCCTTGCGCAATGCGCTCGATCAGCACTCGCGTGGAGTACTGCATCGTGCCCACAAACACCGGCAGCCCCCCTGCCCCCTGAGCAATCAACGCGCCATCGACCGCACTGTAAATGCCATCGGAACGATCGTTCGCCTCGGCAATGACCGGCGAGAAAGCCGCCCGCGAGAAACTCAGATCCATTTCATCGCAGACCTGTTGCAGACCGGCCTGGATCACGCTGAGGGTAATCGGGTCGATTGAGGTCGATGTTGAATCAGACATGCGTATTCTCCACCTTGATCAACAGATTGCCGTCGGCATCTGCACTGACCGAGTCGCCCGGCTCGACCAGCACCGTGCAATCCATTTGTTCAACCACGGCCGGACCTTCAAACCGGGCCTGCAGCGGCAGAAAATCACGCCAGTAAACCGGTGTGTCGTGCCAGTGGCCGTCGAAGTAGACGGGCCGACTGCCGGTCTGGGCCTCGGCCAGCGACGCCTTGCGGCCGGCCGGATCGATCAAGGTCGACAGATCAAGGGCGGGCCGTTGCCCAATTACCGAGGTGTTGACATTGACCACGTTGGCGCGAATTTCGGCCAGCTCCACATGGAAGCGATTCAGGTACACCTGTTCGAACAGGTGCTGCAGGTCTTCGCGACTCGGCGTCGGCGTCAGCAAGGGCACGCGCAGCAAATGCGTCTGACCGACAAACTGCATGTCAACGCTCAACAGATGACGAACCGCCTCGATGCGCACCGATTCCCGGTTGATTGCCGCCTCGCCCTCCTCGATCTGCCGGGCAAAGACCTGATGCAAGGCGTCGAGATCGAGACCTGGCAGCGGCTGGTTGATGGTGTTGACGAAATCGTGGCGCAGGTCGGCCACCACGCAACCGAGCGCATTGGTAATGCCAGGCCGGCACGGCACGATTACCGTGGGCACGCCGAGCTCTCGTGCCAGCGCACTGGCGTGCAAGGGGCCGGCGCCACCAAACGCAAACAATGCGAAGTCGCGCGGGTCGGCTCCCAGCGACAGCGACACCATTCGGATCGCGCCAGCCATCGTCGCATTGGCCATCTGCACGACTGCCGCCGCCGCCCCCACCACATCGGTCCCCAGTGGTGCGGCCAGTTCGCGCTCAAAGCACGCCCGCACCTGCTCGGCGGCCTCGTTGTTCCCGACCGATTTGAGCTTGGCAGGGTTGAAGCGACCCAGCAACCAATTGGCGTCGGTGAGCGTGGGCTGGATGCCACCGCGGCCATAACAGATCGGCCCCGGCTGCGCACCAGCGCTGTGCGGACCGACTTCAAGCAGTCCGGCCGCATTGACCCGGGCAATCGAACCGCCGCCAGCACCGACGGTGCGTACGTCCACCATCGGCACATGCACCGGCATGGCGTACTCGATGTCAATTTCATTGGACACCGACGGCTCGGCATCGCGGATCAGCGCCACATCGGTTGAGGTGCCGCCCATATCGTAGGTGAGCAGCATCGGCTGGCCCATGCGTCGCCCCGTATAGGCCGCCGCCATGACGCCCGAGGCGGGGCCGGACATAACGGTTTTGGCGGCCTCGCGAGCGACCGTGCGACTCGACACCATGCCGCCATTGCCGTTCACCACCAGCACATCGCCACGGTAACCCCGCGCGCCCAGCTCTTGCACCAGACGGGCGATGTAACGCTCGAGCAACGGCTGCACCGAGGCGTTGATGGCGGCCGTGACGCCGCGTTCAAACTCACGGCTTTCAGACAACAACTGATGGGCCAGCGTGATGTAGCCATTGGGCCAGACCTCGGCCAGAATTTCGCCGGCCAGCAACTCATGGGCCGGATTGGCATAGGCGTGCAGAAAATGCACGACCACCGATTCGCAGCCCGCGGCCAGCAACTGCGCCGCCGCCGCCCGCACCTGGTCTGCGTCGAGCGCCATGACAACCTCGCCGGCGGCGTCGAGCCGTTCATCAACCTCAAGACGCAGATCGCGCGGAATCACCGGCTTGAACACACCCGTCATGCCATAGGCGTTGGGTCGCGTGCGTCGCCCCAGTTCGAGCACGTCACGAAAGCCACGCGTGGTGATCAGGCCGCAGCGACTGAGCTTGCGTTCAAGCACGGCGTTGGTGGTGGTAGTGGTGCCGTGCACAATGAGGTCGACGGAACTGAGCGCCGCCTGCACATCATCGAGCGCGGCCAGCACGCCAAACGCCTGGTTGTCGATCGTACTGGGCACCTTGGCCAGACTGACCTGCCCGCTGCTCTGATCGAGCATCACCAGATCGGTAAAGGTACCGCCAACATCAACACCGACGACCTGGCCTGATCCTGCTGTTGCCTTCAACCCGCCTCTCCCTGATCTACGTGCTGCGTTCCGAATGTGCGCAGCACCCGCAAAGACTATAGCGCAAGCCCTCAGCGGGCAACGCCCCTGCCAGGCCGAAATTCAGTCGGCGGGCAAAGACGGTGGTGGGTCAGTGCTTACAGGTTGCGGTTCGCTGCCATCCTTGAGCATGACGCCGCTCAGGCGACGCTGCACGGCCGCCTGCATCAACCAGGCCAGGCGCTTGGCACCAGCCTCGATGGCCAGCCCCGCGGGGCGAATATTGGACACGCAGTTGCGCCGCGAATCGGGTAGCCCCACCACCGGCTGATAAGTCAGGTACGCCCCCATGCTGTCCGGCGAACTGAGGCCCGGTCGCTCCCCAATCAAAACCACAACCAGATCGGCACCAAGCCCCTGCCCGACTTCGTCGCCCAGCGCCACCCGCGCCTGCGTGGCCAGCGCCACCGGCGCGTAAGTCCAGGTGACCGGCAGCCGGTCGCGCACCGCAGCAAGCAAAGCACCGGCCTGCACCTGCACGGCCTGCGCGCTCAGCCCATCAGCAACCACGAAGGCGATATGCACCGGCCCGGTGGCCGTCGTCGCCTGCGCCGCGGTGTTCAGCGCTTGCCGGGCCCGCGCACCGAGTCTGCGCCCCAGATCCGGGCGCCGCAGGTAAACGGCCCGATCAGGTGCCGCACTGGGCACCGCAAAGCATTGCCAGCCCGCGCTCGTCAGTTGTTGGGCCAGCGCATTGGTGTCAAGTGCCTGCGCGACCGCGTCCCGCGCCTGGGCATGGGCGAGCGCAAACCGCAACACGTCGCCGGTAGACTGGCTGGCGCCAATTCGACCCAGACCGATACGGGCGGCGGTATGCGCACGCAACGCGGAC
>CAXBNM010000083.1:0-15429 GCA_963976885.1 uncultured Burkholderiaceae bacterium | reverse complement strand
CTTCGTCGATATAAGCAATGTCACCGGTTCGAAACCAGTCGTCGATGAAGGAATCGGCCGTGGCCTGAGGGCGGTTCCAGTAGCCGGTGAAAACCGAGGTGCCGCGAACCAGCAGTTCGCCGCGCTCGCCCGGTTGCCGTTCATGGCCATGTTCGTCAATGACTTTCAGTTGCAGGACCTGTGCGCAGCGGCCTGAGCTGTCGGGGTGGGTCAGATAGTCTTCGCCGGAAATACCGCAGCCAATGGCATTGGTCTCAGTCATGCCCCAGCCGGTGTTGGGCATGGCATTGCCAAAGCTGGCACCAATGCGCCTGACCTGTTCAGGTGCGCGCGGCGCGCCGCCACCGCCGACCACAAGCAATGTGCTCAGATCGTATTCACCCGTCTCGGCAACCCGCACCAGATCACCGGTCACGGCGGCCGGGCCGTAAATTGAACTGAGTCGCTCGGTCTGAATCAGTTTGGCGGCAACGTGGGGATCCCATCGATACATGCAGACGGTGCGCCGTTGGGCGCGGTAGCCGGCCACGTAAGAGGCCAACAGACCTGTCACATGAAACAAGGGCACCGCCAGCAATGTGCCGGGTTGTTCGGCCGGTGCCGCCGGCGTGATACCGGCCACCCGTTCTGCGATCACCCGATCGGTTTCCCACGACAACAAGGCGGCCAGTACGGCTCGGTGGGTCGAGGGCACGCCCTTGGGCTGGCCCGTCGATCCGGAGGTGTACAACATCATCGCCAGATCATCGGATGCAATCTGCGCGGCCGGCATGGCAACATCGCCCACGGCATGGGTCAAGGCAGCCAATGACTGCGCGCCACCGACCAGACGCTCGGCGCGCACACCCAGTACACACAGATTGGGCCGGGGATCACGTTCGGCAAGTCGGTCGAGCCGTTCCTGGTCGGCAATAACGACTTTGGCTCCGCAGTCGAGCAGCCCGTAGGCAAGCTCGTCGGCCTGCCAGTGGGCGTTGACCGCTACCGCGATGGCACCTATCGAGGTGATGGCTGCAAAAGCCATCATCCATTCCGGATAGTTGCGCATCGCAATCGCGACCCGGTCCCCATGACGGACGCCGCCATGGGTGAGCAGCACTTGTGCGATGCGCGCCGACTCGGCCCAGGCCTGTGCAAAGGTCCAGCGCTCGTCCTGATAGACAAGAAACGGCAGGTCGGTTGCGGTGGCCTCGTACATCTCGCGCAGTGAGGCTGGCGCGTTCCTGTGGACCCGAACCTGCCGTCCGTTGACCGTTGCATCGATCAACTCGTACGGTTGGTTCGGTCCGGTGACTTCGGCAATAGCCTGCGTGCGGGAGATCGGGGTCACGGCGCGTTCCTTCAGTGAAAAGGCGAGTTGGTCAGCGACCGTTGAACACGGGTTCGCGCTTGTCGACAAACGCGCGAGTCGCTTCGCGATGGTCTTCGGTCTGGCCGCAATGAATGTGGTGCGTGGCTTCCAGATCGAGGCAGTCGTCGACCTCGCCATTCATGGCGCGGTTGAGGTTTTCTTTCATGTAGCGGTAGGCAACCGTCGGGCCTTTGGCAAGCCGGGTGGCAATGGCCTGGGTGCGATCGGCCAACTCGTCCGGCTCGCACACCCAGTTCGTCATGCCCAGACGCAAGGCTTCTTCCGCGCTGACCCGCTCGGACAAATAGTACAGCTCACGCGCTTTGGCCGAGCCGACGAGTTGGGTCAGGAAGTAGGTGCCGCCGTAGTCGCCCGAGAAGCCGACCCGAGCGAATGCGGTGGTCATGAACGCATTGCTGCTCATCAGGCGCATGTCGCAGGCCAGTGCCAGCGACATGCCTGCGCCGGCGGCGGCACCCGGAAGTACGGCCAGCGTGGGCTTGGGCATTTTGAACAGCTTGCCGGCGGTGGCGCGTTGATTGACGCGCTGGCGGTGAATGGCCTGATCGATGGTGTTGGCGCCAACAGTCCCGTCGCCACTGGCGGCCATGCCTTTGACGTCGCCGCCAGCACAAAAGCCTTTGCCGGTGCCGGTCAGCACGATGCATTTGACGTCATGATCGAACTCGGCCTGTGCCAGTTGTTGCTGCATGGCCTGGTTCATTTCGCGCGACATGGCATTGCGCGCATCGGGTCGGTTCATGGTGAGCGTGAGAACGCCGTCGTTAAGACTGGCCAGAAGATGCTCGGTACCTGTGTCGAGGGTTTTTGCTTGGCTCATGAATACTCCAGAACGGTTGGGTGCGCCGGCGCCATCATGGCAGGCCGGGCGCTGAGAAATGACAGTTTTGTTGGGGTGCGCCGGTTTCAGCGCCAGCTGAACGATGCGTTGGAGACAACGACCTTGTCGCCCACGCGGCCTTCAAACACGACTTGCTCGTCGCTTTCGCGCCAGGCCAGCAGGCGCAGATCATCGCCCGGATAAACCGGCGATGAAAAGCGCATGCGCAAGCTGCCAAAGCGGCTGACGTCGCCGTCGCAAAGTGCGCCCAGCAGCATTTGTCCGCAGTGGCCGTAGGTGCACAAGCCGTGCAGGATGGGGCGGTCAAAACCGCCAAAGGCAGCCGCTTCGCTGTCGATGTGCAGCGGGTTGTAGTCACCCGACAACCGATAGATGTGGGCCTGGTTGTCAGCAATGTGCGCGGTCAGATCGAGATCTGCAGCGCGCTCGGGCATCTTGATCTTGGTGGAGCGGCTGACGCCGGCGCCTTCAAAGGGCTCGATATCGCCGAGCGCGGCGACACCGCGGCGGAACGAGCCGCTGACCATGCGCACACAGACCTTGCCGTCGGCATCGGTCACTTCGGTTTCGACTTCGGCGAAGGCCGCACCGCGCGGGCGCGGGTGCACCGCCAGCAAACGCGAGCGAGCATGCACGCGGCCTTCACGCGGCAGCGGCGCGAGCATCTCAAGCTGGCGCTCGGCGTCGAGCAGCAGCGGACCCGGCGAGCGCGGGATGGCGTCGGTGTCGATGGTCAGCCCGGCATGGCCCCAGCGAATGGCAAAGGTGGGGAACACGGCAAACTGCGGGTGCTGTTCAAAAATCTGCCGCATGTCGGAGCAGCCGATGCCAACCGCATAAAGCAAGGCATCGCGCTCGGTGTAATCGATGGCAACGGGTTCGCACCAGGCGGCGGGCTGGTCGTCGGGCAGAAGCAGGCGGGGGTTGTAAGTAGGCATGTGGCTGGGTTTGTCTCGGCTGATTGATGTTTGATGGTGGTGGCGCGGTTTGTTGACCGCGCTAGTGATAAGCCTGAAGCGCTTCGTCGATGATGCGTTCGAGGTCAGCGGCGGTGCTGCTGTAGCTCAGGCTGGTGCAATACGGGCGGTAGCGCTTGATGGCGCTGTCACCCGTGCCCCAGCGTCCAGGCGGCTCGGGGCATAGCCACACCACGCGTTTGGCGCGGTCGGCAATTTCGGCAAACAAGTCCAGGCGGGGGTCGGTACCGTTGCTGCGCCCGTCACCCAGCACGATGACCGTCGTGCGCCGGTCAATGCAATCGGGATGATGCGTCTGCAGGTCGACCCAAGCCTGACCATAGTCGGTCGATCCGTTGCCCAGTTCCTTCAGAATCAGCTCGAAGGCATCATCGAAGGGCAGCGAATCCATCGGCTCGCTCACTTCGAGTAACTGGTTGGCGAAAGCAAAGCTGCGCAGCTCGCCTACGGAGTCGTGCAGCGCGTACAGAAACAGCAGCAAAAAACGCACATGGGCCGCCACCGACCCGGAGACATCGCAGATTGCGACAATGCGAGGTTTGTCGCGGCGGCGTTGCTTCCAGCTCAAGGTGAAGGGCATGCCGCCGTGGCCGGCGTTGTTGCGCAGCGTGCGCCGCATGTCGAGTTGGCCGCGCAACTGAATGCGCTGACGACGCGAGTGACGAATGGCCAGCTTACGGGCCATTCGCGCGACTGCGGTTTTCATACGGGCCATGTCGGCCGGCGCCATCCGGCCCAGACGCCGCTGCACAGCCACTTCGGTCATGAAGGTTTCGGTGGCCGGTCGACCGTAGAGTTCAAAGCTTTGGGCAATCAGCGCCCGTGCTTCGCGCTGCAGGAGGTCGCGGGCCGCATGCAAGGCAGCGGCCTCGGCCCGTGCAGCTGGTGAAGCATCGTTCATCTGCTGTTGCAAGCGCGCTTCCAGCGCGGCAATGCCCATCTCCTGCAAGACTCGTTGGGTCAGGTAAGGGGTCTGGGTGATGAAACGGATATCGTCGATGTCGGCCGCGGCGCCGGCTCGCTGCAAGGCCAGTTGCAGCGCATTGGCCGCCTCGGGTGACGCCTGCGGGCCGGCCCCTTCGGCAAGCGCCAACAGGCTGTCGACGGCGGCCTCACCGGTGCGTAGCGTGCCCATGGCATCGCCGTCGGCGTGTTCGGCAGCACTGGTATTGCCTGCTTGCGCCGACTCGTCGTCCGCTTGAGTCTGGGCCGAAGTGGCCGGGCCGGGCGCGCTGAAATAGCGCTCGAAAACGGCATCATGCAGCAGTTTTTCGGCTTCGGATTTGGCCAGCGCCAGGCCAAGCGCCGTCTTCAGGTTGGCCTTGTCTGCGTAGCCGATCAGAGCGACGGCGCGGGCGGCGTCGATCAGTTCGGCACTCGAGGACTCGGCGCCAGCCGCCCGCAGTGCGCGCACAAAGCCGGTAAGCGCACTATCCATCAGCTGTTACTGGTCCCGGCTGGTGCGGCCGCCAGCGCATCTTTGACCAGTTCGTTCAGCCGTGGCTGCATTTCCCGAATATCTGTTTCGCGCTTGAGCAGCACATTCAAGGTGTCACGCACCAGGTTATCGTCGAGCGCCTGAGCATGCAGCAGCAACAAGGTACGGGCCCAGTCTACCGATTCGGACATTGACGGTGGCTTGCGTACGTTCTCGTTGCGCAAGGCCTGCACAAAGCTCACCAGTTGAGTCAGCAGTGTAGAGTCGATGCCCGGCACACGGGCGCGCAAGACCTGTTGTTCAAGGTCGGCGTCCGGAAAGTCGATATGCAGATGCAGGCAGCGCCGTTTGAGCGCATCGCCCAGTTCGCGGGTGTTGTTGGAGGTCAGGATGACCAGCGGCGGCACCTCGGCACTGATGGTGCCGATTTCCGGAATGGTGACCTGGTAGTCGGCCAGTACCTCAAGGAGCAAGGCCTCGAAGGACTCTTCCGATTTGTCGATTTCGTCGATCAGCAGCACGCTGCCGGCTGGTTGCTCCATGGCTTGCAGCAAGGGGCGCGGCTGCAGAAACTGACGCGAGAAGAACAAATCCTGAAAGTTGCCGAGCTTTTCGAGTGCGCCCGGCAAGCTGTCAGCGTCATCGACCAGCAGCCCGATTTTTTCTTTCAGAACCTGCGTATAGAGCAGTTGCTTGCCGTATTGCCACTCATACAGCGCTTTGCTGTCATCTAGCCCTTCGTAGCAGGGCAGGCGCAGCAAGGCAAAGCCCAGAGCGCGGGCAGCCGAAACTGCCAGTTCGGTTTTGCCCACGCCGGCCGGGCCTTCAATCAGCACCGGCTTGCGCAGGTGATGGGCCAGATACACCGCCATCGCAATTTCGCGAGTGGCGATGTAGCCGGTTTTGCGCAGCAGCGCGATCAGTTCGTCAATACTGCCCAGACCGGCAGGTGTTTTGGCTGTGGATGTGTCGGTCATTGCGGGCCCGTCAGAAACGCCATGCAGCCGCGCTGCCAGGGACGTGTGAAGCGAAACGCCTTGGCGGCGCGGTGAATGGAGTCAAGCATGGGCGGCAAAGCGCTCAAGGTGATGATCGGCGTCGCCAAAGCGCTGCGCAATCATGGTCAGACGGCGAAAGGTATGAGACACCTTCAACTCCTCGGTCATGCCCATGCCGCCGTGCAATTGCACCGACTCCTGACTGATCAGACGCGCCGCATCGGCAATCTTGACCTTGGCCGCCGAAATGGCCCGCTGACGCTCGCCAGGGTCACCGTTTTCGTCAACGCGAGCGGCTGCCAGAATCGCCATCGAACGCGCCTGCTCGAAGGTGATCAGCATTTCAACCATGCGGTGCTGCAATACCTGAAACGACGAGATCGATGTGCCAAATTGCTTGCGCGTTTTGGTGTATTCGAGCGTGGCTTCGTTGGCATAGCGCATTGCGCCGATAGCGTCCGAGCACAGCAGTGCCGTGGCAAAGTCCTGCGCCTCTTCAATGAGTGGCAATGCTTTGCCGGCCTCGCCGAGCAAGGCATCAGCGCCAAGCTTCACGCCGGCAAAGGTGACGTCGGCGCAGCGTTGACCATCAACGGTACGACTGGCGCTGAGGCTGACGCCCTTGGCGCTTGCGTCGACCGTAAACAGGCTGACGCCGTCGTCGCCGGTGCGTGCCGACACGATCAGCGTATGCGCTGACGGTGCACCGATCACGACCGATTTCTGACCGTCGAGAATCCAGTCGGCGCCTTCCTGGCGGGCAGTGGTGTTGGCCGGCGCGAGCGCGTAGCGGCGACCCGGTTCAAGGCTGGCAAAGGCAAAACGTCGGCTGCCATCGATAAGACCCGGCAGCAGGCTGGCGCGTTGATCGGCGTTGCCGGCCCGGGACACCAGTCGGCCACCAAAGGCGATGTTGTCCAGCAAAGGCTCTACTACGTGAGCTTCGCCGCAGGCTTCCATCGTGGCCATCAAGTCCATGGCGCCACCATCAAAGCCACCATCGGCTTCGGGCAACGCAATGGCGGTCAGACCCATATCGGCAAAGGTTGACCAGACGGCATCGCTGCAACCGGTGTCCGAGCGCACGATAGCCTGGCGCTTTTCAAAGCTGTAATCCGTGGTGAGAAACTTGCCGACCGAATCGGCAAGTTGTTGTTGTTCGTCGCTGAGTTCGAAGTTCATGCTGGGCTCCGTTGCTTACAGACCGAGAGTCATTTTGGCAATGATGTTGCGCTGGATTTCGTTGGAGCCGGCATAAATGCTGGCCTTGCGATAATTGAAGTAGCGCGGTGACAGACGCGAGGCGAAAGGATCGACAGCGCCGTCCTGCACCGCCTCGAAGGGCTGCGCAAGTGGCCCGACGGCCTGCATCATCAACTCGGTAATCATCTGCTGCACCTCGGTGCCACGGATTTTCAGCATCGATACGTCGGCCCCCGGCGGCTGGCCGCTGCGGCGCATCTTGTCCAGAAAGCGCATCGAGGTCAGTTCCAGCGCGTCGAGCTCGATTTCCACGCGGGAGAGTCGATCCAGAAAGCGCGGGTCTTCGATCAGCGGTTTGCCGTCTTTCATTTCGCGGCTGGCCAGGGCTTTCAGAGCCGCCAGTTCACGCCGTGAGCCACCCACGTTGCCCGAGCCCATACGCTCATGGCCGAGCAGATACTTGGCAACGGTCCAACCCTTGTTTTCTTCATGAACCAGATTCTCTGCCGGCACGACAACGTCGTCGAAGAAGATTTCATTCACTTCATGGCCACCGTCCATCAGGATGAGCGGCTGGACTTTGATGCCAGGCGTGTTCATGTCCACCAGCAAAAAGCTGATGCCTTCCTGACGGCGCTCAACATCGGTGTTGGTGCGCACGAGGCAGAAGATCCAATCGCCGAAATGGCCAAGCGTGGTCCAGATTTTCTGGCCGGTTACGCGATAGTTGTCACCGTCGCGGACTGCGCGCATCTTCAGCGACGCAAGGTCGGAGCCAGCACCCGGTTCCGAATAGCCTTGAACCCAGAAGTCTTCACCGCTGCGAATACCCGGCAAAAAGCGATTCTTTTGCTCGTCGCTGCCAAAACGCAGCAAGACTGACGCGCACATGCTCGGCCCGAAGGAGGGCAGATTGGGGGCGCCAGCCAGCCCGAATTGCTCTTCGTACAGATAGCGCTGCGTGATGTTCCAGCCTGTACCGCCCCATTCTTCGGGCCAGTGCGGCACTGACCAACCCTTGTCGGCCAGAATTTTGTGCCAGCGTTGAAAGTCTTCCTTAGTCAGGGCTTGATAGCCAACCACCTTGGCGCGTATATCGGCGGGCAGGTTTGCCTCCAGCCAGTCGCGTACTTCGTCGCGAAACGCCAGCTCTTCTGCTGAGTAGCTCAGATCCATGCAGGTCTCCGTATGGTTTTGTGCAGATTCTTTAAACGGCGGTCTGACCCGGCAATTGCCGCGTGACCGGATGCGAACTGGACAGCCCGCCATCAACCGCAATGGCCTGGCCGTTCACGTAGCTGGCCTGATCCGAGGCCAGAAACAAGGCTACGTTAGCCAGTTCTTCGGGTTTGGCCGCACGGCGCAGCGGATTGAGCCGGCCCAGCTTGCTCTCGACGCCTTTGTCGCGCGCGTAGTCAAAGGTTGGCTTGGTCATGCCGGTTTCGGTCAGACCCGGGCAAATGGCATTGACCCGGACATTGCTTTCGCACAGTTGTTGCGCCGAGGTCATCACCAGATTGATGACGCCGGCCTTGGAGGCGGAGTAGGCCGGGCTGCCAGCACCCGAGCGCAGGCCAGCGACCGAGGCGGTGCAGACGATCGAACCGCCGCGACCAGCGTCGGCCATGGCCTTGCCTGCGTGCTTGACCATCAGCCACGGGCCGATCAGGTTGACGCGCAGTATTTCGGCCCAGTCTTGCGGGTTGGCATCAAAAATGCCGGCACGGCCACCTGAAATACCCGCATTGGCAAAGGCGATATCGAGTTGACCGAAGCGGGTCAGGGCAGTGGCAACCATTTGCGCGACATCATCTTCGACGCCGGCGTCAATTTGCAAGGCCACGACCTCGCCACCGGCCTCGGTGATCTCGCGGGCAGTTTCCTGGACGGCTTCGGTTTTGTCACCAAGCACCAGGCGTGCACCTTCGGCGGCAAAACGCAGCGCCGCGGCGCGACCAATGCCTGAGCCGGCACCGGTAATGATGGCGACCTTGTTCTGGAGTTGTTCAGTCATGAAAATCTCTATGGATAGACGTTGGGGGTCGATGTGGTCAGGCCGAAGCGACAATGCCGCCATCGCTGGCAATCACCTGACCGACGATGTATTCGCCCGCCCGTGAACTGAGGAAAGTGGCCAGGCCGGCGATGTCTTGCGGCGAGCCGACCCGCTTGCTCGGATTGTTGGCACCGACGCTTTCCCAGTCGACGCCGTCGGTTTCACCGCCGAAGCCAACGCCGGTGGACAGCATCCAGGTGGGGTAGGGGCCGGGCGCAATTGCGTTGCACAGAATTCGATCGGGGGTCAGGCGGGACGCCATGAAACGGGTCAGATGATGAACCGCCGCCTTGGATGCCCCATAAGACCAGGCATCAAAGCGAGAGTTCTTGAGGCCATCGATTGAACCGATGTTGATGACCCGGGCCGGCGATGGACCAGCGGCGGCCGCCCGCAGCAGCGGCATGACCTTCTGGGTCAGGAAGAACACGCCTTTGACGTTGGTGTCCATGACCTTGTCCCAGCCAATCTCGGGAAACTCGTCGAGCGGGCTGCCCCAGGAGGCGCCCGCGTTGTTGACGAGAATATCGAGTTTGGACTCGCGCGCCGCAAGCGCGGCGGCGAGGGATTCCACCCCGTCCATCCGGGACAGGTCGGCGGGCAGTGCGTGGCACTCACCGTCATAAGCGGCGGCAAGTCGCTCGGCTGTGGCCTTACAGGCATCAGCCTTGCGCGAGGCGATATACACCTTGGCCCCTTGCGCCAGAAAGCCAGCGGCAATCATTTCACCGATGCCGCGCGAGCCTCCGGTGACGAGGGCCACTTTGCCCTTGATGGAGAAAATGTCTTTGAAAGATTCAGCCATTGTGGAATCCGATTTGCTTGATGGTTACAGGTAGGACTTAGTTACGGAAGACGGCGGCGCTGCTCGGGTCGTCTTCACCGCCTTCACGCATCCGCAATTCGTTGCGACCCACCACCAGGTGATGGACTTCATCGGGGCCGTCAGCCAGACGCAGCGAGCGTTGCTGCGCATACATGCGCGCCAGCGGCGTTTTCTGCGACACGCCCAGAGCACCGTGCATCTGAATGGCCTGGTCGACAATGACGCAGGCTCGCTCGGGCACCATGGCCTTGACCATATGAACCCAGATCCGGGCCTCGCGGTTGCCGAGCAGATCCATGGCCTTGGCGGCCTTGAGCACCATCAGGCGCATGGATTCGATTTCGATACGAGCGCGGGAGATGATTTCGACGTTGCCGCCCAGCCATACCAGTTGCTTGCCGAAGGCTTTGCGTGCCAGACCGCGTTCGACCATCAGGTCGAGGGCTTTCTCGGCAGCACCGATTGAGCGCATGCAGTGGTGAATACGGCCCGGGCCGAGGCGCATTTGCGAGATTTCAAAGCCGCGACCTTCACCAAGCAACATGTTTTCTTTGGGCACGCGGACGTTCTTGAACGTGATGTGCATGTGACCGTGCGGAGCATGGTCTTCGCCGAAAACGTGCATGGCGCCTTCAATCGTGACGCCGGGGGTGTCTTTGGGCACCAGAATCATCGACTGCTGCTTGTGAGGGGCGGCGTCAGGGCTGGAGCGAACCATCGTGATGAAGATCTTGCAACGCGGGCTCCCGGCGCCTGAGATGTAGTGCTTCTCACCATTGATGACCCACTCGTCGCCGTCGAGAACTGCCGTGGTGGCAACGTTCTTGGCATCGGACGAGGCGTGATGCACTTCGGTCATGGCATAGGCTGAGCGAATTTCGCCGTTGAGCAGTGGTTTAAGCCACTTCTCTTTTTGTTCCGGCGTGCCGACGCGCTCAAGGACTTCCATGTTGCCGGTGTCGGGCGCTGAGCAGTTCATGCATTCGGAGGCCAACGGGACTTTGCCCAGTTCGGCGGCAATGAAAGCGTAATCAAGGTTGGACAGGCCTTCGCCGGTATCGGCATCGGGCAAAAAGAAATTCCACAGACCTTCTTTCTTGGCCTGGTCCTTGGCGCCTTGCAGCAATTCGAGTTGGCCGGGGGCGTACTCCCAGCGCTCGGCACCGGCCCGGTCCTTGCCAAGTTCATTGAATTTGTCCGCCATGGGCACGACGGTTTCAGCAATGAAACGCTTGACGTGTTCGTAAAGCGGCATCGCTGCCTCGGACATGCGCAAATCATTGAGCTCATCGGTCGGATTCATACCGAAAGCCGAATTGGAGCGGTTGGTCTGGTTCAAGTTGTTATCTCCGAAAGTTGATAATCGGGCGGCGCAATATGTTGGAAACGCATTGCATATGTCGCAAGCCACAGATTGGGTGCGCACCCTCTTTTAAGGGAAGCAGTATGGTGTATCGATTGGTCCTTCGCAATCCCTCGGCGAGGCAAGCAGGTGTAACCGCGGCCATGCATCAGGAAAGGGGTAAGGATAACTCGGACTGAAATTTGTCCTGTGTTTGCCAAGTGCCCCTTGCTCAGCTACGATCGAGCCGAATTAGAAAGACAAGTACGGAGACCAACATCGCACTCAATTGCGTAACAGCAAATGACCACCCCTTGATTGTTATTCACTGACGCTTTCGTCGTGCCCGCATCGGGCGGCGTGCGCATTGCGTCAGCAAATCTTATTGATCCGATCGGCCTGACCGGTTGGGATAACAAAAGTTTCAACCCCTGGTTGGACAACACGGAGAAGCGAATATGAAACGCAACAAACCCTTGAAAGTTCTCGGTATGGCACTGGCGGTTGCCGGTGCCATGGGCGTCGGCACGATCGCGCAGGCAGAAAAATCTGACTACAAGTGGCCGCGGCTGTTGGTGGTTGCCACTGCTGGCACCGCGTCGGGAAGTTTTGCCTCAACCAACGGCTGGGCGCCGTTGTTGCAGAAGGCCGGTGGTTCGACGGTTCGTGTCGTTCCCGAAGACAATGAGCCGATGCGTTATCGCCGGCTTACCGATCGGCGTGATGTCGCCATGAGTTCGGTTTCGGCGGCAGAAATGCGGTTTCAGATTCAAGGAATCGGTGGCTATGCCGGCACCAAGCCCGTAGCCCAGCGCGTGCTCTGGCATCACAACGATACGCCGTGGGGTTATGTCGTACGTGGCGACTCCGATCTCAAAACGATGGAAGACCTGAAAAAAGGCGGTTACAAGGTTGCCAAAGGCATGTTCTCGCCGCCCATGCAGGTATCGGTACTCGACGCACTGCCGGGGTATTTGGGCCTCACGCCTGAGGAAGCTAACAGCAAGTTGACTTATGTGCCGGCCAGCAGCTATTCCGAAAACTGCCGCGCGGTAACCGAAGGCAAGGCCGATGTGGCTATTTGCGCAACCATCAGCTCAGTGCTGGCTGAAATGGAAGGTGCGCCCGGTGGTATTCGCTGGTTGGACATGCCGATCAGTAACAAAGAGGGCTGGGCCGCCTACATGAAGGCGCGCCCGATGATCGTGCCGGTCAACATGTCGATTGGCGTGGCGTCGGCCCATGGTGTGGGTGGCCTGACATCCAACTTCCTGTATTCGGTGCCGGCCGATGCTGATACCGACTTTGCCTACAACATGGCCAAGTGGATTCACGAGAAGCACGACACCTACAAAGACACGCATCCCCTGGCCAAACGGATGTCGCTTGAC
The DNA here is from genome assembly GCA_963976885.1 of uncultured Burkholderiaceae bacterium. Taxonomy (GTDB): domain Bacteria; phylum Pseudomonadota; class Gammaproteobacteria; order Burkholderiales; family Burkholderiaceae_E; genus JAUIAI01. The sequence continues at coordinate 2,985 of CAXBNM010000083.1, read as the reverse complement.
CACTTCCGCGCGTATCTGGACCGCACGCCGTTGCCGATTCACGAAGGCACCGTCAAGTACCTGCGTGAAATCAACGCCTGGACGGCCGAAGACGACGCCTGGAATGATGAAGCCATCAAGAAGATGGACAGTTGGATCAGTGCTCGCAAAGCGGCGATGGAAGAAGCCGCCAAGAGCGGTGTGAAGGCGGATTTCCAGGACGAAAAGTTCCTGGCGATCGTTGAGAAGCACACCAAGGGGCTGGAAGGTTTCCGCACCCGTCTTTAAGTGAGTCAGGGCTGTCCGCACGAGGTGTCTGCTTTCGCAGATGCCTCGTGCGTCGCGGCCTGTATCAACCCTATGCCTGTAATGATCTGAGCCGAGTTTCCAATCATGAGTGATACTGCTGCGACCCCTGATGAAGTGGTGCCTGAATCCGAAGCGACCCGCCTGGGTGGTTTATATTCGTGGCAAAGCCTGGTCTTTATCGCGCTTTGCGCGACCGGATTACTGTTTGGACTAGCTTATGTTTTTGGCTGGTCCTGGGGTGATCGCCGCCTCTATGAGGGTGAGTATTACTGGGTATTCATCGGCGTATTCACGGCGGCCGCCTTTATTGCGCTGCCAGCTACCCGGGGGCAACGCAATGTGCCCATCTACGACGTCGTGGCGGCCGTACTCGCTCTGTCGGTCAGTGTCTATTTCGCGGCTCACGCCTGGGACATTGTTCAGAGTGGCTGGACCAATATGCCGTTTGGGGTCGTGATCTGGCTTCTGATGCTTGAACTGGCGCGGCGCAGCGGTGGCTTCCCCTTCCTGCTCGTGGTGGTCGTGCTGGGCCTGTATCCGTTGTTTGCCGATTATCTGCCCGGCCTGCTGATGGGTATTCCCTATGACTTCGATCGGATGATCGAAGCACACGTGTTTCGTGCCGAAGGCATGATGGGCATCACGACAAAAATTGTCGCGGAAATCGTGCTCGGATTCCTGGTGTTTGCCGGCGTGCTCATTGCTACCGGCGCAGGGACGTTCTTTATTGATCTGGCCAACGCCGGGTTTGGCCGCTATCGCGGTGGGCCGGCCAAGGTGGCGGTGGTGGCCAGTGCTTTCTTTGGCAGCTTGTCGGGCAGCATATTCTCAAACATTGCCGGTACCGGTTCGCTGACCATTCCGACCATGAAGAAGGTCGGTTATCCGCCCCACTATGCGGGCGCCATTGAGGCCTGTGCCTCAACGGGCGGCGTGGTGATGCCGCCGGTGATGGGGGCTATTGCCTTCGTCATGGCCATCACGATCGGCGTTGATTACGCTACCGTCATGGTCGCGGCCATTGTGCCGTCGCTGCTTTTTTACTTCGGCTTGTTGCTACAGGTCGATGCCTACGCCGCGCGCATGAACCTGCATGGCATGCCTGCCGATAAACTGCCGTCGGCGCGTCGCGTGCTCAAGCGTGGCTGGCCTTTCATTCTGGTGTTGGTGTTTCTGGTCTGGGGGCTGCTTTACAAGCGCTGGGAATACTACGCGCCCTGGTACGCCTGCGTGCTGATGATCGGCTTGTCGTTCCTCAATGCTGAAAGCCGGATGACGCCGCGTCGGCTGGTGGAAACCCTGCGCCAGATCGGTGTCCTGGTTACGCAAACCGCTGCAATCATCCTGCCCATCGCCTTCGTAGTCAGTGCGCTTACCATCACCGGCGTTACCGGCTCCGTTACCTCGGGTCTGGTCAGTCTGGGTGGCGGCAACATCTACCTGGTGATTCTGTTCGGGGTGGTGGCCTGCTTCATCATGGGCATGGCGGGTCTGGCAATCGTTGCCTATATCTTCCTGGCGGTAACGCTGGCTCCGGCCATCATCGAGTTGGGTCAACTCAACGTCATTGCGGTCCACTTCTTCATCATTTACTACGCCATGCTGTCGGCGATTACGCCACCGGTTGGTGCGGCCGCGTTTCTGGCTGCAACCATTGCCGGCGCCCGGCCCATGAAAACCTCGTTTACCGCCATGCGCCTGGGCATCGTCATCTACTTCGTGCCGCTGTTCTTCCTGTTCCAACCCGCGTTGGTGTTGCAGGGTGATCTGACACCGTTGTTGTGGGTATTGCCGTCGATCATCATCGGCATCATGCTGATCTCGGGCGGGCTCGAGGCCTATCTGCTTGGCGTCGGTAAAGTGGCGGGGTGGTTGCGCCTGCCGCTGGGGCTTGCTGGTTTTGCCTTCAGCTTCCCCGGACTGCTGACTACCGCAATCGGCGGGATCAGTTCGGCGATTCTGGTTGCCCTGGTCTGGCGTGATAACCGTCGCGCAGCGGCCGGTGCACCCAACCTGGGTGTGAACTCCTGAGCCGGCATGCGCGCTGACCGGACAGATCCCCATGGCTGACCGTCCCGCCCGCAAAGCGTCGCCATCCGGCGACGCGCTTGCGGAGCCGGCTGCCGCGGTGGCGTCGGCGCGCAAGAGCAAAAAGCCCGCCGTGAAGGGCGGTAAGCGTTACGAAGCCCGGCGCGATGCGATCATGGCGGCGGCCGTGCGCATGTTCAATGCCCGCGGCCTGAAAGGGGCGACCTTGGCAGACATTGCCGCCGCAGTCGGGCTGGCGACCAACAGCATCACCTATTACTTTCGCAAGAAGGAAGATATCGCCACCGCGTGTCTGCTCCATGCCATTGAGGTTTTCACGGCCAACGCCGATCAGGCCCAACAGCAGCCGACAGTGGCCCGGCGGATTGAAACGTTCTTCCAGATCAATGGCCAGATGCTGGCCGACATTGACGCCGGTGAACGTGCGCAGATCGTGCAGTTTCATGACGTGCGCGCACTGACGGGGCCGCATGCTGAACGGGTGTTTGCTGCTTACAATCAGATGTTTCGATCGGTGCGTGCGCTATTGCAGGATGCATCGACCAGTCATTGGCCCCGGCCCGATCTGAATGCGCGTGCGCATATTGTGTTGTCGGCGTCGCTGTCGATGCGTTCCTGGATTCGACGTTACGACCGCACGCAGTACTT